>CAZKIM010000001.1:0-19675 GCA_964552855.1 uncultured Solibacteraceae bacterium
CGCGAGGAACTCGAAGAGCTGCGCTCCCCCGCCCACGCATGAGGCGCTAAGCTGGGCTCCGCGAGGCGCCCCATGCTTTTCGAGCAGCTGAACGACGGAAACTGCAAAACCTATCTCGTCGCTGACGGCGCCGAGGCGGCATTGGTGGATCCGCTCCTGGGCCGCGAGGACCACTATCTGCGCGTGCTCGCGGATCGCGGCCTGAAGCTCCGCGCGGTGGTGGACACCCATGTGCATGCGGACCACCTTTCCGCCTGCGCGCTGCTGAGGGACCGCACCGGCGCGGACCATGTGGTCCACGCCGCGTCCCGCGTGGCCGAAGGCAACGCCCGGGTGGAGGAGGGCCGCCGCATCCTGGTCGGCGCGGTGCCCATGGAGGTGATCCACACGCCGGGCCACACGGGGGACAGCATGACGCTGCGTCTTCCGGACCGGCTGCTCACGGGCGACTTCCTGTTCCTCGGCGAAGGCGGCGCGGGCCGCACGGACCTGCCCGGCGGCGATCCCGGCGCCCATTGGGATTCGCTGCAGAAGCTGTCCACTCTTGACGGCGCCCTGCTCGTCTTCCCCGGCCACGACTACCGAGGTCGCAGGGAGTCCACGCTTGGAGAAGAGCGCGCCTCCAATCCGCGCCTCCAGCCCAAATCGCGCGAGGCCTATGTGGCGTGGCTCCAGGGCCTCCAGATGCCGCCCGCGGAGTGGATGAAGGCCGTGGTGATGGCCAACCTCGCCTGCACGCGCGATGGCAAGGGCGTGGAGATCCCCAGCGGCGGCGCGGTCTGCGAGGTCGGCGCCGGGTGCGCCACGGTGCCCCAGATCACCTGCGAAGAATTGATGACCTCCCCGGAAAGCGCCCTGCTCCTGGATGTGCGCCAGCCCGATGAGTTCACCGGTCCGCTGGGCCACCTGAAGGGCGCGCGCCTCATTCCCTTGGGCGAGTTGGCTTCGCGCTTGACGGAACTGAACGCGTTCAAGGATCAGCCCATCGTCGTCAACTGCAAGGCCGGCGCGCGCTCCAACAAGGGGACCGAACTCCTGATGGAAGCAGGCTTCGCGAAGGTGCGCTCGCTCAGCGGCGGCATGGGTCGCTGGAACGAGCTCGGCTACCCCGTCGAACGCTGACATGGCGGAACCACAACTGGGCCTGCGGGCCAACGCGCGGCCTTTCGCGCTGCTCGTCCTCGTCAACGCCTTCGTCGGCACGATGGCGGGCATGGAGCGCAGCATCCTCCCCGCGCTGGCGGAGCAGGGTTTCGGCCTGCGCGCGCGCACGGCGATCCTCACCTTCCTCATCGGCTTCGGCCTCGCGAAGGCGGGCGCGAATCTGCTGGCTGGCCATCTGTCCCAGCGCCACGGCCGCAAACCCGTGCTGGTGCTCGGCTGGATCATCGGCCTGCCCGTGCCGCTGATGCTGGCCTTCGGGCCGTCCTGGGGCTGGATCGTCGCGGCGAATTTGCTGCTGGGCCTGAACCAGGGCCTCTGCTGGTCCACGGCCGTGATCATGAAGATTGATCTCGCGGGTCCGAAGCGGCGCGGCCTCGCCATGGGCCTCAACGAATTCGCGGGCTACGCCGCCGTGGCGTTGATGGCGCTCGTCACGGGCTGGATCGCCGCGCGCCACGGATTGCGCCCCTGGCCCTTCCTGCTCGGCTTCGCCTTCGCGCTCATCGGGCTCTTCCTTTCCGTCTTCGCCGTGGGCGAGACGAAGGGGCACGCGGCGCTGGAGGGCGGCGAGAAGTCTGAACTCTCATCGCGGGAAGTGGTGCGCCTCGGGAGCTACGCGGATCCCGCGCTGTCCACGCTGTCCTGGGTCGGCATGGTGAACAACCTCAATGACGGCCTGGCCTGGGGCATCCTGCCGCTCTTCTTCGCCGCGCAGGGACTCGGTCTCTCGCAGATCGGCCTCCTCGCCGCGCTGTATCCGGCTTCCTGGAGCGTCGCGCAGCTTGGGACGGGATGGTTGTCGGACCACTGGGGACGACGCCCGCTCATCGCCTGGGGCATGGTCGTCCAGGCCTTCGCGCTCGCGGCCCTGCCCTGGCTGCACGGAATGGAGGCCTTCGCCGCCGACGCGATCCTGCTGGGCCTGGGCACGGCGATGGTCTATCCCACGCTGCTCGCGGCCGTGGGCGACCGCGCCCACGCGGGTTGGCGGCCCATGGCCGTGGGCGTCTACCGCCTCTGGCGCGATGGCGGCTATGTGATCGGCGCGTTACTGGCCGGTGTCGTGGCCGACCTGCTCGGACTCCAGGCCGCCATCCTCGCCGTCGCGGGCCTCACGGGCGCGGCGGGACTGCTTGCCGGCCTCCGGCTCCCGGCTTCCGGCTCCCGCGGAAACAATCCAGCGCAGTCCCAGCAGCCGGTGGCCGGAAGCCGGTAGCCTGTATCCAGAGGTGGAACATGAGCTGGATCGAACGCGACAAGGCCCTGCACCGGGAGATCAAGACCCCGGATTTCGTGACGGCCTTCAGCCTCGTCGCCGCCCTCACGCCCCTCGCCGAGCAGGCGGGCCACCATCCCGACCTGGAACTGGGCTGGGGCTATGTGCGCATCAAGCTGACCACCCACGACGCGGGCGGCGTGACCGAGAAGGATCACGCGCTAGCGAAGCGGATTGACGGGCTGGTGGCGAAGTTCGACCTATAGGATTTCATCGCAGAGGCGCGGAGGACGCTGAGGAAGGTGTTCCTTTCTCCGCGTCCTCCGCGCTTCTGCTGTCATCAGGTTTTCACCCAATCCGTCACCAGCTCCTCGAATCGTCGTCCGCGCTCTTCGAAGTTCTTGAACTGGTCGAAGCTGGCGCAAGCGGGGCTGAGGAGGATCTGGTCGCCGGGCTCGGCGAGCTCGAAGGCGCCGTTCACGGCGTCGTCGAAGCCCCAGATGGCCTCGCGGGGCAGATCGCCGAGGTCGCGCTCCAGTTGGGGAATCGCGTCGCCAAGGAAGACGAGGCGGCGCAGCTTGCCCTCCAGCGCCGCGCGCAGGGGCGCGTAGCTCGCGCCCTTGTCCGTGCCGCCGAGGAGCAGCACCATCGGCCCCGGAAGCGCGCGGATGGCGGTGAGAGTCGCATCCACATTGGTGCCCTTGGAATCGTTGTAGGCCCGCACGCCGCCCTTCTCGCCGCAGAAGGCGATGCGGTGCGCGAGGCCCGGATAGGTGCGGAGACCCTCGCGGATGGCCTCAATGGAAGCGCCGCCGTGACTGGCCAGCAGCGCGGCGGCGAGGGCGTTCTCCACATTGTGGTCGCCGGGAATCTTCAGGTCGGAGCGATGCAGCAAGGACTGACCGTGCAGGTGAAGCTGGCCCGCGCCGTCGCACCAGGCTTCGCAGACCGTCCATCCGAAGTGGACGGCGCGCCCCGTTCCTGGCGCGTCCAGGGCCAGTTCCGGATGGGCGATGGGCAGGACGCGGAGATCCTCCTTCCCTTGTCCGCCGAAGACGCGCAGCTTGGCGCGGCGGTAGGTTTCGAGATCGCCATAGCGCGCGAGGTGATCCGGCGTGAGGTTGAGGAAGGCCGCGGCCTCGGCGTGGAAACTGTCGAGGCTTTCCAACTGGTAGCTGCTCAGCTCCAGCGCGAACACGGTCGGTTCCTTCGCCTCCGCGACGGCCTGGAGAAAGGGGATCCCCAGGTTGCCGCAGGCCGCCGTGGGAATCCCGGCCGTCCGCAGCAGGTGCGCGAGAAGATCCGTCGTCGTGCTTTTGCCATTGGTGCCGGTGATGGCGAGGATTTTCGACCCGTCTTCGCGGGATCGGAGCGCCCGGTGACCGAGCTCCACCTCGCCGATGACTTCGATGCCGCGCCGCGCCGCTTCGGCGACGAAGGGCGTGCTGCGGGGAATGCCGGGGCTGAGGACGACCTGAGCGCAATCGTCCAGCAAGGACATGGGATGTCCGCCCCAGACGCCCTGAACGCCCCCCTTCGCCAGCTCCGCCGCGTCCCCTGGCGCGGGGCCGGAATCGGTGAGGATGACGAGGCCGCCCCGCTCCGCGAGCCAGCGGGCCGCCGCACGCCCGGAGGCGCCCGCGCCCATCACGATGGTCCAGTCCGCCATGGAGCCTCCGGTCTCAGCCTAGCAAGGCATTCCCGGGGTGGCGCAAATCCGGCGGGGCTGTAATCTGTCCCAAGCCCCCCATGGAGACCCGATGGAGCAGCAGCTCCTCACGAAGATCCTCGCGGATGAGCTCCAGCTCGTCCCCGTGACCCAGCCCATCATGAACCTCCGCTCCATGCGGCTGGAGGCCCGGGAATACCTCACCCACTTCGTGGACGAGACCGGCGTGGAGCGCAGCTCCGGCGTGCTGCTGGCAGACCTCTCTTTGCCCGAGCCCCAGCGCATCGCGCTGGACCTGAAATGCCTCGCCCGCACCTTCGACACGCTGGCCCTGCTGCCCCCCGCCCTGTCCCATCTCCATTTCGTGAACCTGGAACCCCGGACACTGGAGAACCCGCAGTTTTGGGAAGTGCTGCCCAGCTGGCTCGAAGCCCTGTCCATCCGCCCGGATCAGATCGTGATGGAGTTCACCGAGGCCCAGAGCGTCCACAACCTCGACGACTTGAAGGACTACGCGCGCCGTCTCCGCGTGATGGGCCTGCGCATCGCGGTGGATGATCTCGGCTCCGGCGTGGCGAGCCTCTCCCACATGGCGCGCCTCGCGCCGGACTTCATCAAGGCGGACCGCAGCCTCGTCCAACAGGCCCACCGGCGACCCTATCAATCGGCGCTGCTCAACGCCCTCGCCCACTTCGCCCGCGCCATGCGCGTGGGCTTCATCGCCGAAGGCATCGAGACGCCGGAGGAGCTGACCGCCATCACGGACGCCGATGTGCCCTGGGGCCAGGGCTATGTTTTCGGCCGCCCCGTCATCGGCGTACCCGAGATCACGACGGCGAATCAGGCGGGCTGAACCTGGAACCACCGATGGACAGCGATGAACACCGATAGACCATTCAATCGGTGTCCATCGCTGTCCATCGGTGGTTAACCGCTCTATCGCAGTTTCAGCGAGCTGAGCGCGAGGATGCTGCACACGATGGCGGTGATCCACAGTCGGATCACGACCTTCGTCTCGGCGAGGCCGCCCAGTTCCATGTGGTGATGGAAAGGCGCCATGCGGAAGATGCGCTTGCCGCCGCGAAGCCGGTAGCTGCCGACCTGGAGGATGACGCTCACGGCCTCGATGACGAAGAGTCCGCCCGCGATCACCAGCAGCAATTCCTGCTTGATGAGGATGGCGACGACGCCCAGCGCGCCACCCAACGCCAGCGAGCCCGTGTCGCCCATGAAGACCTCCGCCGGGTGGGCGTTGTACCAGAGGAAGCCGAGGCAGGCGCCGCACACGGCGCCCATGAACACCGCCAGCTCCGCTCCGCCGGGCACATGGGGCACCACGAGGTAGGCCGCCAGCTTCGCGTTGCCCACCACATAGGCGAGGATGGCGAAGGTGACGGAGACCACGAGCAGCCCGCCCGCGGCGAGGCCATCCAACCCGTCCGTCAGGTTCACCGCATTGCTGGTGCCCACCACCACGAGCCAGATCCAGGGGATCAGGAAGATGCCAAGGTTCGGCGAGAAGTTCTTGAAGAAGGGCACCGAGAGGTGGCTCGTGTCATGGCCCCGCAAGCCGAAGTGCAGCGTCAGCCACGCCACGCCCAGGGTGATGAGCGTGAGCAGGACCATCTTCTGCTTGCTGGTGAGGCCGAGGTTCTGCTTCTTGAGCAGCTTCTTGGCGTCGTCGAAGGCGCCCACGGTGCCGAAGCCCACCAGGGCGATGAGCGTCACCCAGATGGCCCCGCTGTGGAGATTGCACCAGAGCAGCGTGGAAAGGAGGATCACGACGATCATCAGCAGCCCGCCCATGGTGGGCGTGCCCGCCTTGCCTTGATGGTGCTTGGGGCCTTCTTCACGGATATGCTGGCCCATCTTGAGCCGCCGCAGGGTGCGGATCATCCACGGACCCAGCAGGAGGCTGAGGATCATCGCCGTCGCCGCGGCCATGGCGGCTCGGAAGGTGATGTAGCGCATGACCCCGGCGCCGGGGACATGGTCGCGGAAAAGCTCGAAGAGGCGCGGCAACATGATTCCATTGTGGCCGAGATCGCCGTTCCGAAGCCGGTGGCCGGAACCCGGTAGCCCGCGTGGATTTCACCGGAAATTCCCCATCCGCGCCCCAGAAGGGGTATGCTTGCCGCGAAAACCCTTCTCGCCCGGGTGCCCATCATGCCCAGCGATCCCCAAGCCATCGGACGGTACCAAGTGCTCCGCCTTCTTGGCGAAGGCGGCATGGGCGCGGTGTACCTCTGCCAGGATCCGTTGCTCAAGCGCCAGGTCGCGGTGAAGACCGTCCTCGCGGGGCGGGCCGACTCCGCCGACATGCTGGAGCGCTTCCAGCGGGAATCGGAAATCAGCGCCCGCCTGAACCACCCGAACATCGTCACGGTCTTCGATGTGGGCGACGATTCCGGCGTGGGTCCCTTCATGACCATGGAGTTCGTGGATGGCTCCTCGCTCGCGAGCCTCATCCAAGCGGGTCCAGTGGCGCCCGCCCTCGCGGTGGATCTGCTTTCCCAGGCTTCGCTCGCGCTCGGCGCGGCCGCCAAGGCCGGCGTCATCCACCGGGACATCAAGCCGGAGAACATGCTCGTGAGCCGGGAGGGCGTGTTGAAGCTCACGGATTTCGGCGTGGCCAAGGAGGAGACGAGCACGAGCCTCACCACCACTGGCATGCTCGTCGGCACGCCGACCCATACCGCGCCGGAACTGCTCTCCGGCGACAAGGCCTCCCCCGACACGGACCGCTACGCCCTCGCGGTGACGGCCTTCCAGCTCTTCAACAAGGGCGCCCTGCCCCACAAGGGCGCGACCATCCACGCGCTGATGAGCCACATCGTGAATTCGGACCCGGAGTTGCCGCCGGACCTTCCGAACCCGGCGGCGCGGGTCTTCCTCAAGGCGCTGCATCGCGAGCCCGATCGCCGTTACACCACCGGCGCGGCGTTCGTCGAGGATCTGGCGGACGCCTACGGCGTCACCGCGGCGCTGCCCGCGCGGGCGCAGGAGCGCGTCGGCGTGGCCCATTCCGGGGACATGGTCACCCAGGACATGCCCACGCCCACGGACTTCTCGCCGCGCACTTCCGCCAGCACGCCCCGGAGCCGCGCGCGCTCCAAGGACACCGGAGGGTCGCGCCTTCAGGGGCCTCCTTCGGATCTTTTCCAGAACGGCGCGGGAGGCGATGATCTCCCGCCGCCTTCGGAACTGGCCAAGCAGATCCGCGTGGGCATCGCCGCGCCCACGGCCCAGGCGAACGCGGGCCGCGTGAACCTGCCCCACCTGGCCCCGGTGCAGCCGCGAAGCCACAAGGGGCTGCTGACCGGCATCCTCGTCGTCATCGCGGGGCTGGTGGGCTGGAACTACTACCGCTCGCGCCAAGCCGCGGAAGCCGCCGCCGCGGCGGCCGCGGCCCCGCCGCCCACGCTCACGCCCGCCGGGTTCACCACCGTCGTCACCGACCCCGCGGGAGCCTCCGTCTTCATGGGCGGGCGCCAGGTGGGCACCTCGCCCATGGATCTGCTCGCGATCCCGTCCTCCGCCAAGGAGGTCCGCATCGAAAAGCCCGGCTACAAGCCCTGGATGGGCAAGCTTGGCCCCAGCGATCCCTTGCCCGCGCTCATCAAGCTGGAACCCAAGGGCTGATCAGCCGTCCAGCTTCTCGTCCGAGCCACCGATGACGCCCGCGGTGTTCACGAGCAGGAAGGGGAAACGGCTGTCCTCTTCCGGATTCGTGTCGTAGGCGCCGAAGCGGCAGTTCTTCAGCACGACGAAGTGATCGTGGTTGGTGAGGTAGTCCGAGAGGCGGATGTCCTCCTCGATGGCCAGACTGCCGGTGACGGTGCCGCCTTCCATGAGGAAGGAGACGCGGTGCACGGTGTAGTCCGCGGTGATCTGAGGCAGCGCGAGGATCTTCGGATCGCAGTCGGGCAGCACGATGAGCGCCTTGCTGCGGCGCAGGCCGAAGAACTTCAGATCCAGCTTGAGGTCCGGCAGCGTCACATCCGTGAGCTTGAAGAAGTCCCCAGCGAGGTTCAGGTGCTCCAGGAAGCCGTGCATCACCGGCACATGGAAGACGCCGCGAATCCAGCCGTTGGGCGTGAAGATCACCGAGGGCACGCGCCTAAGCTCGGCGTGGTACTTGGAAGGCTTCGGCATCTTCGCGACGCGCGATTTGACGAGGCCGCCGGGCGTGCCCGCCATCGTGCCCGCGCCTTCCGGGCCCGTGCCCGCGCCGTACCCGAGGGTGGCGGGACCGGGACGGCGGCTGCCCCGCTGGGTCAGGTCCAGCATGGGCATGCCCATCGTCGCGTTGGTGAGAGTCGGGTCCAACCCAACCGCGCCTTCGATGTTGGCGCCCACGAGGTTCGCCCCGCGCAGCAGCGCGCCCCGGAAGAAGGCGTTGCTGAGATCGGCGTCCGTGAGGATCGCTTCCCTCAAGTCCGCTTCGCGGCATTTGGCGCGCATGAGATCGGCGCCCGTCATGTCGGCGTGGGCGAGCGTCGCGCCGGAGAGATCCGCGAACCGCAGCGTCGCGCCTTGGAGCGAGGCGTGGGAGAGGTTCGCGCCCACCATGATCGCCTTCTGCAGATTGGCCCCGGCGAGGTTGGCGCCGGAAAGGTCCACCGTCGTGAGATCGGCCTCGAAGAGTTTGGTCTTCTGGAGGTTCGCCGATCCGAGACGGGAGCCGTTGAGCCGCGTCTCGCTCATCTCCGCGCCGCTGAGATTGGCCTTCCTGAAATCAATGCCGCGCAGGTCGAGGCCCCGCAGATCCGCGAACTCCAGCGAGATGTGATTGCGCACCTTCTCGACGACATCGTCCCGCGTGAATTCGGCCATGAAGGCTCCCCGTGCAGGTTTTCGCCTAGTCTACTCCCGTATTCAAGAGCAACCACTCCACCGCCCGTTCCGATCTCCAGAACCGGCTTCCTTTCACGAGGATCCTGGCCCCGGATGGAATGGCCCCGAGGCCGCCGGGGTCATCCCGCATCGGTTCAAAGTCCAGATAAGCCTGGGCCCCAGGGCCGAAGCCCTCCGCCAGATCCCTTGCGAATTCGCCGAAGGCCCAGAGGCGGCCAAGGCCGAGCCGCTTGAGGGCCGCGCCCGTGGCCCGGTGGAGGGCGGGGGCCTCGGGACCGAGCTCCCGCATGGACCCCAGCACCGCCACGGGCTCCCCGCCCTCCAGTTCCAGAAGCGCCGATGAGCAGGCCGCGATGGAATCCGGGCTCGCGTTGTAGGTCTCATCCAGCAACCAGCCTCCGCCCTTGAGCGCGTGCAGGCGTCCTCGTCCGGGCTCGGGTTCGACCGAACCCAGCCCGCGCGCCACCGACTCCGGCGCGAAGCCCGCGAGCAGGGCGATGACCGCCGCGAGCGCCGCGTTGCCTATCTGGTGGCGTCCTCGCAGGCGCAGCTCGATGGGCAGCGCGTACTCCGGCGTATGAAGCGTGAATCGCTCGCCCTTCGGTCCGAGGGAAGTCAGCGACGCGATGCGGAAGTCTGAACCGCCCACTGGCACCGCGAGGGCGTGAGCAGCCCAGGGCTGTTCCGCCACCCAGCGGCACCATGCATCATCCTGATGGAAGGCCCAGGCGCCGCCGGGGCGAATGCCCGCCACTAGCTCTCCCTTGGCCTTGGCGATGCCCTGCTGCCCTTCGGCGAAATTCTCCAGATGCGCCGTGCCGATGTTCGTGATGAGCCCGAAGTCCAGCGGCGCGATCTCGGTAAGCCGCCGGATTTCGCCTGGGGTGCTCATGCCCATTTCCAGCACCACGGCCTCGAAACCGCCCGGATAGGAGGCGAGGGCCTGCGGGAGCCCCAGCGTGTTGTTGCGGTTGCCGGGCGTCTTCCATCCGCCCGTGGCGCCCGCGAGCAATTCCTTCGTGCTCGTCTTGCCGACGGAACCCGTCACGCCAAACACCGCGCGGGGTCGCAACTCCGCGAGCCGCGCCGCGCCCCAGGCCTGCATGGCCGCGAGCGTGTCGGAAACGATCACCTGAGGCACAGGCAGGGCCAGCGGATGATCCACCATCACGCAGGACGCGCCCTTCTCCACCGCCGCCGCGGCGAACGCGTGGCCGTCCCGTTCCGCGCGCAACGCGACGAAGCACTCGCCCCGTTGGATGGTCCGCGTGTCAATGGAGAGGGCTGAAGGTCTGAGGCTCCCATCGCCTTCCACGCGCCCACCCACGCGGGACGCGGCCTCGGCGAGGGAGAACGGCGCGGCCACCTAGGCGTCCAGAAGCTCGGCGAACCCGCCGGGCTGCGCCGAAATAGGATCGCCTGTGGCGGCACGGCGATGGTAATCCAGCTGGCCCAGGTGGAAGGAAAGGTGGGTGCTGAGGTGCGCGAGCACCATGCGCGTGGAGAGCTGATGGCCGCGGATGGCTTCGGGAAAGGGCTCGCCGAGCCGCGCGGGGTCGAGCTTCGCCAAAGCGGCGGCCACTTCGGCGCGGGCGACGCGGACCTCCTCGATGATCGCGGCGCGGCTCAGTCCTCGCTGATCGAACTCAGCTTCACGCTGGCGGACATAGCCGCTGCCGCCCAGCATCGCACCGATGAAGTGGCGCAGGTTCCCCGCGAGATGGAGGGCGAGGTTGCCGCCGAGGGTCGGCTGGCCGGGAACATCCTTCCACAGCGCGGCGTCATCGGGATACAGCGACACTTCCCGTTCCAGCACCGTGAGGTCGCGGGCGAAGATGCGGGCGTGGACTTGGCATTCTTCGTTCATGGGCGCTCCTTGAAGAAGGCTTCCACCGCCGCGCGGTCGCTGTAGGGATGCTTCACGCCTTTGATTTCCTGATAGGGCTCGTGGCCCTTGCCTGCGAGGAGCAGCAGATCGCCGGGACGGCAGTCGGACAGCGCGGCGCGGACCATGGCGGCACGGTCGGCGTTCCGGTGGTAGCGGCCGCCATCCCAACGGATCGAATCCGGAATGCCCGGCGCGGCGTCGTCGAGGATCGTTTCGGGATCTTCGTTCCGCGGATTGTCGGAGGTGTGCCAGATCACATCAGCGCCTGTGGCGACGGCCCCGGCCATGAGAGGCCGCTTGGTGCGATCCCGATCGCCGCCGCAGCCGAAGAGGACATGGAGCCGCCCACCGGGCGGCAGCAGACGGCGGCCTTCGGTGAGCAGCTTCTCCAACGCGTCCGGCGTGTGCGCGTAATCCACCATCACGCCGAACGGCTGACCGCAGTCCACGCGCTCCAGGCGCCCCGGCGCGCCCGTGAGACCTTGGACGGCGGAGAGCAGCTCCGCGATCTCGAAGCCCGCCTCGGCGCACGCCGCGAGGGCCGCCAGCAGGTTGTAGGCGTTGAAGCGCCCCAGGAGCGGGCTTTCGACGAGCCACACGCCCGCGGGCGTGTGCAGGCGAAAACGCGTGCCCGTGGTCCCGAGATCCAGATCCACCGCGCGGTAGTCCGAGGCGTGTTCGATGCCGTAGCTGAGCAGGGGCCGCTCCGCCAGCAGGGACGCGCCCGCGGTGTCATCCGCGTTCACGAGGAAGCGATCGCATTGGGCGATCAGGCGCTTCTTCGCGGCGAAGTAGGCCTCCATCGTCCCGTGGAAATCCAGGTGGTCCTGGGTGAGGTTCGTGAAGACGCCCACCTTGAAACGCGCGCCCGCCACGCGGCCCAGTTCCAGGCCGATGCTGCTCACCTCTACCGCCGAAGCCTGGTCGCCCGCCTCCACGCTGCGGCGCAGCCAGCGGTAGAAGCTGGGGCTTTCCGGCGTCGTGCGGACGGCTTCCTCTTCAAGATCGCCTGCGGCGTTCAACACCGTGCCTACGAGGCCGCATCCGATGCCCGCGCCGCGAAGCAACTGACGGATGAGCGTGGTCGTGGTGGTCTTGCCGTTGGTGCCCGTCACGCCGATGAGGGCGAGGTGCTCGTCCGGATCGCCGTGGACCCGCTTGGCCAGGCGACCCATGGTGAAGCGCCCTTCCTTCAAGCGCGCGCCGGCGACGCCATCGGGCAGCTTCACCTCGGATTCGCTCAGCACGGCCGCAGCGCCTCGCGCGACGACCTGCGGCGCGAACGACGCGCCATCCACCTTCTCGCCCTTCAGCGCGACGAAGGCCCAGCCTGGGCCGATCTCGCGGCTGTCGCAGGTGAGATCCAGGATCTCCACACCCTGCGGCCCGGTCACCTCCGTGACCTGCTCGCCTTGGATGAGATCGGAGAATTTAACGGTCATCACACCCTACCAAGAAGGAATGTTGGGCAGGCTGCAGGTTCACTCATGCCTGGACATGCCAAGGACGACCAAAGCGGGAACACAGAGCGAGCACAGAGGACCACAGAGGTCCATCTAGGTGCGACCCGCACTACTCTGTGCCCTCTGTGTTCCTCTGCGTCCTCTGTGTTCCTTGCTTTCAGTCCGACAGGCCGCGCCCTCGGTGTGGACCTACCACCAACCCAGGGATGCCGCGATGAACCAAACATCACGGGCTCTCCACGGTGATCGTGATGGTGTCGCCTTCCTTCAATTCGGTTCCGGGCGCCGGGCTCTGGCCCTTCACCTTCGTGGCGAAGGCGGTGGACGGCGCGCCCTTCACTTCCGGCGTGCCGCCCACCAGCAGAATGCGCTGGAGCGCGGCCTTGAGGCTGAGGCCGCTGAGGTCGGGCACCTTGCCCTTCTCGATGTGGAAGGAGGCTTCATCCGTCTCCGCCACGGGCCAATCCCGGAGCGTCAGGCGCAGATCCGATTCCGCCGCCTGCCCTCCGGCCGTCTGCTGGTAGCGCAGGATGGCGTTGCCCACTTCCGCGAAGAGGGGCGCGGCCACGCTGCCGCCATCCAGATCGCCCTGTGGGTCGTCCAGCATGATGAGGATGCCGTAGCGCGGATGGTCTTCCGGGAAGAAGCCCATGAAGGACGCGAAGTGGCGCTTGGGGTCGTATTTGCCGTCAATGATCTTGCGGCTCGTGCCGGTCTTGCCGAAGGCGACGACGCCGCCATCCAGCTTGGCGTGCTTGGCGGTGCCGTTGGTGATGACACCTTCGAGGACGCCGCGCATGATTTCGGAAGTCTCGGGACTGATGACCTGGCCGCGCACTTCCGGCGCGTTCTCCTTGAGCAGCGCGCCCTGGTCGTTGAAGACCTTCTCCACGAGGATGGGCTTCATGAGCTTGCCACCGTTGGCGATGGCGCATCCGGCCATGAGCACCTGCAGCGGCGAGGCGTTGAGCCCGTAGCCGTAGGAGATGGTCGTTTGCGAGGTGCCGCTCCACTGGTCCGGCGAAGGCAGGCGGCCGTTGGTCTCGCCGGGGAAGTTGAGCCCGGTGGGATCCCCGAAGCCGAACTTCTTCAGGTACTCGTAATGATCCGCGGCCTTGAGGCGAGTTCCGATCTCCGCCGCGCCGATGTTGGAGCTGAGCCAGAGGATCTGTTCGAAGGAGATGGTTCCGTGGGCGTGGGTGTCGGTGACGATCTGCCCGTGGGGAAAAGCCATGCGGCCGGGGCCGGTGTTAAACATCTCGCCCAGATGGACCTTGCGTTCTTCGAGGGCGATGGCGGCCGTGAAGATCTTCATGGTGGAGCCGGGCTCGTAGGCGTCCTCCACGGGATGCACGCGACGCGCCTCGCGCTGGCGATCCAGCTCGGCTTGGTAGTCGGCCTTCAGCGCAGGGTCCATCTCCGATTCCGAAATGCCCTGGAATTTCTTCGGCAGGAGGTGGTTCGGATCGAAGGTGGGCGTGCCCGCCATGGCGAGGATCTCGCCGGTGTCTGGATCCACGACGACGCCGTAGGCCGTCTTGGGATGGGCCTTGGCGACGCCCTCCGCCAGCGCGTCTTCGAGGATGTGCTGGATGGTGGCGTCAATGCTGAGCTGGATGCTGGAGCCGTTGACCGGCACCTGGGCGTAGTTCTCGCTCATCTCCAGCAGGTGGCCGCGCGCGTCGCGGGGCGCCACCAGCTTGCCTTCGCGGCCGGCCAGCACTTCGTTGTAGGCGCGTTCGATGCCAAGCTGGCCGATCCCGTCAATGTTGGTGAAGCCGAGGATCTGGCAGGCGAGGCTGCCTCGTGGATAGAAGCGCCGCACCTCGGGGAGGAATTCCAGGCCTTCCAGATCCATGGCCTTCACCGCCGCGGCCTTGGAGGGCACGAGCTGGCGCTTGATCCAGACGAAGCTCTTCTTCTTCAGCAGGCGGCTGAGGATGTCCGCCTTGGACATCTCGAGCACGGGCGCGAGCCGCGTGGCCGCGTCGTTGGCGGCCTTGCGATCCGGCTCGCCCCACTTGGCGGGCGCGTCCTTGTCTTGGGAGTAGTCCGGGTAGAAAGTGCGCGGATCGGCGAAGAGGCTGTCCACCCGGAGGCTGATGGCCAGGTTGTCGCCCTTGCGATCCCGCAACTCGCCGCGGATGGGCATGATGTCCACGGTGGTGAGGTGCTGGCGCGCGGCGCGCTCGTGGTAGGCCCGGTGCTGCACCACCTGGAGCCAGAACAGGCGCAGGAAGACGGCCGCGCCCCAGGCGGCGACGAAGCCCATCACCCAAGGGCGGCGGCTTCCCTGGAGCTGACGAGCCTCCGGCGCCCCCTCCATGAGGCGGCGCGGGGTTCTAGAGGAAGAGGAAAGCAAGGACATTCAGGTCAGCCATCCTCCAGCCTACAGCCTCACTACGGGAACGCATTGCGTCCCCGTGGACCTAGAGGCAGTCTCAGGCCTGATTCAGCGGTTCAGCTCCTCCCAGGAGTTCACGGGGCGGAGCTTGGCTTCCCGCTGATCGGCGGAGCTGAAGGCGCGCTGGATGAGGCGGCCCTGCTTCTTGGGCTGCATGCCGGATTTCACGGCGTAGGACTGGATCTCCTCGTCGCGCTGGAAGCGGCTGCGCTCCAGCAGCAGTTTGCGCTGGGTCTCCTGCTCCTGATTGATGCGCGCCTGCACCTCGGTCATCCGGTAGCCGAGGCGCACGGACTGGACCTTGAGGTAGACGAGGGACATCAGCGGCAACGCGAGGGCCAGGGCGAGCAGCAGCAGGCGCAGGACGCCTTCGCTCTCCACCTGGCGGATCTGGGCGCGGTTTCCGAGGTTCATGGGTGACCTCACTGAGGCAGGCGCTCGGCCACGCGCAAGCGGGCGGAGCGGGAAGGAGGGTTGGCGGCGAGTTCGGCCTCGGAAGGCTCCTGGCCGCCGGGATGGATGAGGCGGATGGTCTTGGGGAGGGGCTCCGGCGCGAAGCGGCCTGGGCCGTCGTAGATCCCTGAAAGACGGCGGAAGGTCTGCTTGACGATCCGGTCTTCGAGGCTGTGGAAAGAGATGACGGCGAGGCGGCCGCCGGGGCGGAGGGCCTGGGTGGCCTCCACGAGCGCGGAGGCGAGGCGCTCCAGCTCGCCGTTGACGGCGATGCGGATCGCCTGGAAGGTGCGCGTGGCGGGGTCCGCATGGCCCTTGCGCTTGGCGGGCTCCTTGGGAATCACGCGGTAGACCGCTTCCGCCAGATCCAGCGTCGTCGCGAGCCGGCCTTCGTGGAGCGCGGCGAGGATGGCGCGGGCGATGAGCTTGGCGAGCCGCTCTTCGCCGTAGGTCCGAAGCGCGAAGGCGAGGGTGCCTTCATCCTGTCGCTGGATCCACTCCAGGGCCGTCATGCCGGACTCGGTGTCCATGCGCATGTCGAGGGGACCGGCCTCGCGGAAACTGAAGCCGCGGGACGCGGACTTGAGCTGGAGGCTCGACACGCCGAGATCGGCGAGGATGGCGTCGAACCCTTCCGGCGCGTGGGCGGCCTTCCAGGTCTGGAAGTCCGGGTTCCGCCAAAGGTCCTCGTAGGTGGAGGCGAGGACGGAAAGGCGGGGGTCATGGCCCAGGCGCGCCTGCGCCAAGGCCCGGGCCTCGGGGTCCCGGTCCACCCCCATGTACCGGGAATCGCCATCGCAGCGGCGGAGCAATGCCTCCGCGTGGCCCCCGAGGCCCAGGGTGAGATCGAGGATGCGGGCGGCCGGCGGAAGCGGCAGCGCGTCCAGCACCTCGTTGAGGAGCACAGGGATGTGGATGGGCGTGGCAACCATCATCTAGATCCCCAGGTCTGCGAGTTGAGCCAGATCGTCCGGCGTGAGCGGATCGGCCACGAGGCGCTTCTCGAAACCGCCGCGGTTCCAGATGGCGATGTGGTCCATCTGGCCGAGCACGGCGACTTCGCCCTTGAGACCGGCGGATTCGCGGAGGATGGGCGGGATGACGAAGCGGCCTTGAGCGTCCGGCTCCACTTCGGAGCCGTAGTAGGCGGTCACTTCCAGGAACTTGCGCTTGGCGGGGCTGGTGGCGGGGAGGGCCGCCAGACGCGCCTCGATGCCCTCCCAGATGGGCATGGGGTAGAACCGCGCGCTTAGGCCATCCAGGGAGGTCAGATAGTGGGTAGAGGCTCCCTGGCCCTCGCCCTTGGCGAAGGTTTCCAGCTCGGCCTTGAAGGTTGAGGGGAGCTTGAGGCGTCCCTTCTCATCCACCGTGGCCGGGGAATTGCCGCGGAATCGCAGCATTCTCGGCGCCTTTCAACAAGTAGTCCCGGGAGACGCTCCTGGAAGGGTCGAGGCCACTTTGATCCTCTTCATTCCAATTTTGTCCACTGAGATCCACAACAGAATCTAGGAAGCGCCCCCGGGACAACAAGGCAAAGAAAAGCGAAATAACGGGGTTGTTTCAGGGCCTTCACGGGAAAAAGGCGCGAAAACCCGTAATCTGGCGGCATGGCCCACTCGCTTCGGATCACCCCACCCTGGTTCGCCATGCTCTTGGCCCTGGGCGGCGGCACCCTCGCGTTCCTGCTTCCATCCCCGCTGAAGCTGCTGATCGGCGGCCCCATGCTGGCGTGGGGACTCGGCCTGCTGCTCCACCAGGCGCTGCGGGTGGAAGGCCCCCATCGCCGCGCGACCCGCCAGTTGGAGGAGGAGATCCTCGCCCTCCGTTCTCGGGCGAACCGCGAGGACCAGTTGCGGCAGGGCATCCTGGCCAGTCTCCGGGAAGGCGTCCTCGTCTTCGGCGAGGACCGGCGCCTGCTCCTGGCCAACCCCGCCGCCGCGCGCCTGCTGGAGGTTGGCAACCGCTTGGTGGAGGGCGCGGGCGTGGTGGAGGCTTTCCGGGATCCCGAATCCCTGGCGGCGCTCGAATCCGCCTTCCAAGGCGACTCGCCACAATGGACGCTCCAGCGCGGAGGCCAGATGCTGCGGGTCCTGGCCCTGCCCTTCCAGGCCGGCCTCGAAGCCCGCGGCGTGCTCATCACCCTGGACGACATCACGCGCATGGAGGCGCTGGAGACGACGCGCCAGAAATTCATCTCCAACGCCAGCCACGAGCTGAAGACCCCGGTGACGGCCATCCGCATCGCCGTGGAGAACCTCCAGGACAGCGGTTCGGTGAGCGCCGAGGGCGAGCCCGGCTTGAAGAGCATCCTCCGCTCCGTGGAGAAGATGACCCTGCTCCTCAATGACATCTCCGAGCTGTCCCGCATCGAGACCGGCGCGCTGACGCTGGACACCCGGACCGTGCCCCTCGCGGCCTTCGCCCGCGAACTGCTCGAGGATCTGGCGCCCGCGGCCCACGCGAAGGGCGTGACGCTCCGCCTTGATTTAGCGCCGGGGCTGGAGGCGGCGCGCGCCGAGACCGATCCCTTCCGCCTTCATCAACTGCTCGAAAACCTCCTCTCCAACGCCGTGAAGTTCAGTCCGGACGGCGCGGAAGTCCGACTGGAGGCCGAGCGGGACGGCGCCCATCTGCGTTGGACGGTGCGCGACCAAGGCCCCGGCATCCCGGAAGCCGAACAGACCCGAATCTTCGAGCGCTTCTACCGCACCGCCTCCGCGCGGGCCGTGCCTGGAACGGGGCTGGGCCTCGCCATCGCCAAGCACCTCGCGCGCCTCATGGGCGGGGAAATCACGCTTCGCAGCACGCCGGGCAAGGGCGCGGCCTTCACTTTCACGATGCCGCTATGAAAGCGGCTCTTCCTTGAAGTCCAGCAGGTGCCCGCTCTTGCGGGCCTTGGTCTTCAGGTAGCGGAGGTTGTTGGGGTTGGCGTCCATCTGGTGCCGCTCCCGCTCGACCTCGATGCCCGCCTGCTCCAGCGCGCCGATCTTCTTCGGATTGTTCGTGAGCAGCTTGATGCGGTGGATGCCGAAGAACTTCAGCATCTCCACCGCGCTGTCGTAGGTGCGCAAGTCGTCGGGGAAGCCTAGGGCGTGGTTGGCCTCCACCGTGTCCATGCCCTGCTCCTGGAGCGCGTAGGCCTTGAGCTTGTTGAGGAGGCCGATGCCGCGGCCTTCCTGGCGCAGGTAGAGGACCATGCCGCCGTGGGCCGCGATGTGCTGGAGCGCCGCTTCGAGCTGCTGGCGGCAATCGCAGCGCAGGGAACCGAGCACATCCCCTGTCCAGCATTCGCTGTGGATGCGCACGGGGATGCGCTTCCGCGCGTCAATCTCGCCGCTGACGACGGCGAGGTGCTCCTTGCCCGTGGCCTTCTCCAGGAAGCCGTAGACCGTGAAGGTCCCGTGGATCGTGGGGATGATCGCCTTGGCCACGAAGGGCACCTTCTCGCCTTCGAGCTTCCAGAGCAGCTCGAGCTTGGGCGCGACAGGGCTTTCCTTGGCCATGATCAGTGTCCCTCGTTCCTGGGATGCGTCGGCCGGGTGGTCCGTGACCGGAACTACTAAGTTAGGCCAAATCCTTCCGGACTTGGTCACGGAGGGCCGCTTCCACCGTTTTTTGGGCTTCGGCGAGCGGTCCCGGCAGCTTGGCGCCGCTGGCGAGGCGGTGGCCGCCGCCGCCAAACCGCTTGCAGACGGCGTTCACATCCACCCGCTCGCGGGAGCGCAGCGACAGCTTGATGCGGCCATCCACCGCTTCGTAAAGCAGCGCCGAAACCTCGACCCCCTTGAGCCGCATGGGCTGCTGGACGAGTTCATCCAGATCCTCATGGTTGGCGCCGCAGGCGGCGAGATCCGCCAAGGACACGGTGACGAGCGCGACGCGATCCTGCTCCATGAGCCGCAGGCCTTCCATCGCCCGGCCCCACAGCTTCACCTTCTGGGGCGTGTCCGTGTGGTAGAGCCCCTGGAAGGTGCGCGCGGGCTCGGCGCCGAGCTCGATGAGCTCGGCAGCGGCGCGGTGCAGCTTGGGCGTGGCGTTGCTGAAACGGAAGTTGCCCGTGTCCGCCACCATGCCCGTGTAGAGCGCGCGGACCATGGAAACGGGCCAGGGCTTCGCCATGCGCGGCGCGACCAACTCGAAGACCAGCTCCGCGCTGGCGCTGGCCGTCGCATCCGTGAATTCCTGATCGAAGCCCTTGGGCGCGTCCTTCAAATGGTGATCCAGACAGGCGCGCTTCGCCTTCGTGGCTTCAAACGCCGCGTGCATCGGCCCGAGGCGGTGCGGCTCGGAGGCGTCCGTCACCAGCCACACATCCGGCCAAGCCGCGAGATCCTTGTGCTTCCCTTCGGGTTCATAGGCCTCCGCCAAGCCCGCCTCGTCCAGCCAGCGCAGGTTCTCGGGGATCGAAGGCGTGACGACCATGCGCACCTGCTTGCCCTTGGAGCGGAGATAAGCCGCGAGTCCGATGGACGCGCCGATGCCGTCCCCGTCCGGGTTCTCGTGGGTCGTCAGCAGGAAGCGCTGGTGCTGGTCAATGAAGGCGGCGAAGCGATCGAGCATG
>CAZKIM010000001.1:19775-26120 GCA_964552855.1 uncultured Solibacteraceae bacterium
TCGTAGAAGAGGCGGATGGGGTGGTCCTCCAGGCGCTTCACGGCCTTGGTCTGCACATTGCTCGAAGGACAGCACTCCAGCGGGATGCGGTGGTCGTTGATGTAGTTCAGCAGGTCGCCGTCCTCGATGAGCCGCACGCCGTGGCCGATGCGGTGCGCGCCGCAGAGATGGACCGCCTGGTGGATGCTTTCGGGGCCGTAGGCCTCGCCCGCGTGGAGCGTGCAGTTGATGTTGTTGGCCAGCACCCGGCCAAAGGCCTCCCGGAACTTCTTGGCCGGGAAGTTCTCCTCCGCGCCCGCCAGATCGAAGCCCACCACACCCTTGTTCTTGAAGGCGACGGTGAGATCCGCGAGCTTGTTGCTCGTCTCCGGGCTCATGTGACGGATGCCGCAGATGATGACGCCGTAGCGGATGCCGTACTTCTTCTGAGCGGCTTTCAGGCCCTCGACGACGGCCTGGACGATGGTATGCAGCGTGAGCCCCTGCTGCTGATGGAGGATCGGGCTGTAGCGCACCTCGATGTAGCGGACATTCTCCTTGGCCGCGTCCTCCGCCAGCTCGAAGGCCGTGCGGACGAGGCTCTCGTAGGTCTGCATCACGGCCAGCGTCACATCGAAGGCCTTGAGGTATTCCACCAGCGACGGGCAATCCTCGCCCTTCTGCACGAAGGGCCGCAGCTTCTCCGGCGTCGCGGCCGGGAGTTTCACCTTCTGCTCCTCCGCCAGCTCCAGGATCGTAGAGATCCGCAGCGAGCCATCCAGGTGCACATGGAGGTCCGTCTTGGGAAGACGCTGGATATCGGAGAGGGTGAGCTTGGGCATGGGCCAATCTTAGAGCAGGTGGAGGCCCGGGCTTAATCCAGGTTGGCGGCTTCACGCCGCCGCGCGATCTCGCTTCGAAGTCCGGGGATCAGGGCTTTCCCGCGGAGCCGGTCAATCGGACCGATCTCCTTATCCAAGGTGGCGAGATTCCCCTTGGCCGTGGGATCGCCATCTTCGAGCGCCATGGTGAACCAGGCGAAGGCGTTGCCGAGATCCCGACCCACTCCGCCACGGCCATGGTGATAGAACGCGCCCACATTGTTTTCGCACTGGGGCTCGCCCAGGTACGCGCCCATGTAGAAGTACTTGATGGCTTCCGCGTCGTTCTTCAGTCCAGCATCGCTTTCGGAGTACAGGGTTCCCATCGCGGACCAACCGTGGAGATCGCCCGCCTTCGTCGCTCTTTCGAACCATTGGCGCGCCATTGGGATGTCCCTGGTCACGCCCTTGCCTTGCCGAAAGAGCCAACCCAGGCGCTCCATGGCATCCGCATTCCCCAATCCGGCGGCCTTCAGATAGGTGACGCGGGCGGCCACGGGGTCGGGAGGAGCGCCGTGGCCTTCTTCCTGGAGGATGCCCAGGTTCAAGGCGGCCCAGCCGTTGCCCAGGGCTTCGGCTCGTGTCAGATGCTGGCGCGCCAGGGCGAAATCCACAGGCCCGCCTTCGCCTTTCCACCACATCACCCCAAGCACGGCCTCCGACTCCGCATCCCCCTGCGCCCCAGCCCGGGAGTACCAATAGCGGGCTTCCGTCGGATTTTTGGATCCGAAATCACCGCCCCTGAGCCGATCGGCGAGATTCTCCTGGGCGTGCCAATCTCCCCCTTCCGCGCCTTTGCGGAAGTAGGCCATGGTCTTCCCGCGCTCAACCGGATCGCTGCTCCCTTCGGCCAGAAGCCCGAGGTTGTTCAACGCCCAGGCATCACCCTGGTCGGCGGCTTTCAAATACCACTTCTGGGCTTCGAAGCGATCGTGATGGGCCTTGGGCACCAGATGGTAGAAACGCCCGAGGAAGAATTCACCTTCCCGATCCCCCGTCGCGGCGGCCTTCCGGAGCCATTGTTCGGAGGCGGCGAGGTCCACGGGGCCTTGGCCTTCATCCTGGAGCGACAACGCGAGCGCGACTTCGGCGCGCACTTCGCCGCGCTCCGCACGCTTCAGCAGGGCCGCACGGGTAGAGGGCGCGAAGGCCAACAGGGCGGCGAGCATCAACATGGCTTTCCTCTCCTCAGGCGTTCAACTGACTCACCTTGTGGGCGAGGAAAAGCTCATCGGCGCCCTTCTTCTGGCACTTTTCGCAAAGCCCGAAGATCTGGTGGCTGTGATGGAGCGGCTTGAAGCGGTGATCTTCGCAGATGCGCTCCTGCAGCTCCTCCAGGTCGGGCCGATAGAACTCGATGATGGTGTGGCAGTTCAGGCAGATGAGGTGGTCGTGGTGCTCATCGTGCCGCACGGCCTCGTAGTGCGCGTGCTGATCGCCAAAGCTGCTCTTGCGGACGAGTCCGGCCTGCACGAGCAGATCCAGGGTGCGGTAGACCGTGGCCCGGGAAATGTCCCGGCCTTGGCCTTTCTGGTTCATGTGCAGCTCGTCGGCGTCGAAATGGTGGTCTTCAGCGAAGACGGCCTCAACGAGGCTTCGGCGCTCCTCGGTGAGCTTGAGGTTGCGGCCGCGAAGGAACTCCTCGAAGCGGGCCTGGGCCTGCTGAAGGTCGGCGGCTCGCTTGGTGGGTCGCTTGGTCATGGAGTCCTCGCGTGAATTCTACCTTCGGCTTCCCAAACCGAGGAACAAAGCCTAGACTTGGGGCATCCGTTCATACATTCGGGGGATTCCTCTATGTCGTTCATCACGCTGAAAACGCCCTCTTTGAGCGCGGAGCAGAAAAAGCGCCTCGGAGACCGCATTCTTTACGCGCTCCAGCAGGAAGGCCTCGCCCCCGGCTCGGTGGTCCTGCGCTATGAGGTCGAAAACGGCGACCTCTACATGGACGGCAGCCTCGTGGAAGCGCCCCGCCCCGCCCCCGTCGCCGCGCCCGCGCCCGTCTTCTCCCTGGCGGCCACGCGCATCTCCGAGGACGCCCCCCGCGCGGAGGCCATTCCCGATTACAAGACCAAGGCCCGCCGCAACAAGAAGGAGCTGGAAGGGTTGAAGGAGAAGCTCGCCGACCTCATCAAGCGGGACGCCAGCGTCAGCAGCTTCGACGCCCAGAAGAAGCTGAATCTCGCCGATTGCGACTGGGCTCCGAACACGCTGCGCCGCCTCTTCAGTGAACTCATCGAGGAAGGTCTCGTGCGCAAGGAAGGCGAGAAGCGCGGCACCCGCTATCTCTGGGCCAACAAGGGCAAGGAAGAGTTGCCCCCCGTCAAGCTGGTGAAGAGCGAAGGCCACGAATAAGACGGGCCTAAACAGACCACGGGCCTCGGACCTCCCGGAGGTTCGAGGCCCGTGGTCTGTTCAGCGCTTCTTCAACCCTTCCCGCACGACCCGTTCCACATCTTCCGCTTTGCGCGGAAGGCGGGCGCTGAGGTTCACCGGGCCGTCCTTGGTGACGAGGATGTCGTCCTCGATGCGGATGCCGATGCCCTGCCACTTGGGGTCCACGCCCTCGGCGCCTTTGGGGATGTAGATGCCCGGCTCCATGGTGAGCAGCATGCCGGGCTCCAGCTTGCGGGAGCCGCCGCGCGGATAGATCGCGTCGCCCTTGCCGTAGCTCCCGGCGTCATGGACATCCAGCCCGATCCAGTGGCTCACGCCGTGGGGCAGGAAGCGCTTCCATGCCATCTTCTTGTAGACCTCGTCCTTGTCGCCCTTGAGGATGCCCAGGTCCACCAGGCCATCGCTGATGATGCGGGTCGAGGCGTACATGCTCGCGATGTGGGGATTGCCCGGCTTCATCTCGGCGATGCCCGCGTCCTGGGCCTTCAGCACCAGGTCGTAGAGCTTGCGCTGCTCCGGCGAGAAGGTGCCATCCGCCGGCCAGGTGCGGGTGATGTCGGAACTGTAGAAACCCAGCTCCGCGCCCGCGTCCATGAGGATGAGCGAGCCCTTGACGATGGGCTGATCATTGAAGGGGTAGTGAAGCGTGCAGCCGTCGTTGCCCGCGCCCGCGATGGTGTCGTAGGCGAGGAAGCGCGCGCCGAGGGAGCGCACCGTGCCTTCGAAGGCGCCCGCCACCTGGCCTTCGTTGATGAAGCGCGGGCTGCCCTTCATGGCGGCGAGGTGGCCCTCGATGCTCACCTCCACCGCCTTCCTGATCATCTCGATTTCGGCCGGTTGCTTGATGGAGCGCATTTCGGCGGACAGGGCGCGGCCATCCACGAGGATCTTGTCGCCGCCGCCCCAGTTGCGCGCGCCGGTGGGATAGGCCGCATCCAGAACGCGCGTGCGGAAATCCTGGTCGAAGTTGTCAATGAACACGATGCGCGTCGCCTTGAAGAGCGCTTCGCGCAGAGCCTTGTCCGCGGGCGAATCGCCCTTGCCCTCTTCACCTTCCTTGAAGGCGAAGGCCTCATCCGCGCCCATGGCCTTGGCGCCCTCGACCCCGAGCCGCGGCCCGGTCCAGGTTTCCATGCGGGGATCGCGCGGTTGGACGAGCAGGATGTACTTGCCCGTGTCGCCATCCAGGAGGGCGACGGCGTTCTCCTCTTCCACGCCCGTGAAGTAGTAGAAATCCGAATCCTGCCGGTATTCGTGGTCCGCGTCGCCGTTCCGGGGCTGGACCGGCATGGACTTGATGACAGCCAGCGTGCCCGGCCCCATGGCCTTCATCGCCTCCAGCAGCCGCGCGCGATTGCCCGCGAAGAAGGAGGCCGGAAGGCGGACATGGTGCCAGCCGCCGGGCGGCACGGGCGTCTGAGCGATCAAGGCGGGAGCGGCGAGAAGGGTCAAGGCGCGGCGCATGGTGGAACCTCGTGCCGCAAGGTATACCTCAAATCCGCCGGGGCCGGAGCGTGATTCCGTAGGCGGCGTATCCGACCGCGAGCGCGACGAACGCCGCTCGGATGCCCGCCACCTCCACCAGCGCGCTGCCCAGGAAGGGCCCGGCCACCATGCCCACCGCGTAGGCGATGTTGAGGACGGCGAAGCCCGATCCGAAATCCGAGCGGCCTTCCGCTTCAATGGCGTCCGCCACGCCAGGGCCGCAGGGCGCCATCACGAAACTGGCCGCGGCGCCCAGCAGGATCATCGCGAGGATCACGCTCCCCAGTCCCGGCATGAAGACCGGCAACGGAAGCGCGACGAGGCAGATCCCCAACCCCGCGCGGATCACCTTCACGCGGCCGATGCGGTCCGATACCCGGCCCAGGATGGGCGAGGCGAGCGTGTGGCTGAGCGCCGCGGCGGCGAAGCAGATCCCGATGGCGGCCGGCCCGAGATGGAGTTCCCGGTCCAGACGCAAGGGCAGCGTGGATTCCAGCAAGGCCCAAAGGCCGGAAGCCAGGATCATCGCCCCGGCGATGGCCCGGATGAGGGGATTCCCGAGCAAGGCCCGCCAGGGGATCGGACCGCGGGCCTGATGCGCGTCATCCTTCAACAGGAAGGCGCGACCCGCGGCGTCGAGCAGCACGATGACCGCGCCCACGAGAAAGGGCGCCTTCGGCCCCGCGTGCTGATCGAGGAAGCCGGAAATCGGAGGCCCGAGCAGCACGCCCACATTGGCGGCGGCGAAGGCGAGGCCCATGGCCTGCCCTCGTTTCTCCGGCGCGAAATGATCCGCCAGCAACGCCATGCCCGGCAGCCAGGTCGCCGCGCCGGCGACGCCCTGGAGCGCGCGGGCCAGCACCAGCAGCCAATAGGCTTTGGCGAAGGCGAAGAGCAGCGTCGTCGCGCCGAGGCCGAGCAGCCCGATGAGCATCACCGGCCTTCGTCCATGCCGATCCGTGAAACGCCCGACCGGCAGCGTCGCCGCGAGCAGCGCCACGGCGTAGCTCCCGAAGAGCAGGCCCACCTTCATCTGGCTCAAGTGCAGCTCCGCCGCGTAGCGCGGCAGGAGCGGCACCAGCAGGTAGTAGAGGAGCATGTCCGTGAAGAACGCGAGCCCCGTCACGAGCAAGGCGGCGGTGGAAGGTTTCAGACGCATCACTCCAGCATCCCATCACCGAGGCCCGTAGCCCGAGGCCCAAGTAGCAGCGCGGCCCCCTTGCGGGGGCCGTGGTGGACCGGTAAGCCGGGTTCTGTCGTGGAGCGTCATTCCTCTGGGATGGTGGTCGCCCACCACCTCTAGCAACCTACCCGCTGGCTCGATCGGGCCGATCCTCGCTCCTTTTCAGGAGTGCGCCAGCCTATTTGGTCTTGCTCCGTGAGGGGTTTGCCGTGCCCGCCCTGTTGCCAACGCGGCGGTGGGCTCTTACCCCACCGTTTCACCCTTGCCTGTGCTCCGAGGAGCCATCGGCGGTTTGCTCTCTGTTGCACTTTCCGTCGGGTCGCCCCGCCCTGCCGTTAGCAGGCTCACTGCCCTGCGGAGCCCGGACTTTCCTCTGCCGTGAAGCAGCGACGCCCTAGTCCACGGATTCAGGTTATCAGGCCG
>CAZKIM010000001.1:26220-29014 GCA_964552855.1 uncultured Solibacteraceae bacterium
ACGAAATTCAGCGTGAGCAGGAAGGTCGCGGGCACGGGCTGGCCGTTCTGCGTGGCGGGCGCGAAGCGCCATTGCCGGGCGGCCTGGAGCGCGGGCAGGGTGAACACATCCTGGCCCGACACAGCCTGCACATCCGTGGGAATGCCGTCCGTATCAATGGTCATGCGGATCACCACCTGGCCTTGCCGATGGGCCATCTTCGCCAGCGGCGGATAGACCGGCGTCACGGAATGGAGGATGCGAACCGAATCGCCCGAGAGGGAAATGGGACCGGCATTGGTCGTGGCATTCGCGTTGGTGCTGGGTCCACTGGCTTGAACCGGCTGGAGCGGGGGGTCGCCCGAATGGTCCGTGGTGTCCAGGGGAGGCGCGACATCCGGGATGCTGTCCTTGGGCATCACCTGTTGCGGCAGCAAGGGCGCCTTGGTTGGAGTGGCGGGATGCGCCTGGGCGGGCACAGGCGTTGGCGGCGCGGGCTCACCAATCACCACCGGCCCGATGGTCGGAGGCAACTTCTGGATCACCTGCACGCCCGCGTGGGCCGCCCAGATGAGGCCGCCCGCAAGCAGCGCGTAGACGCCCGCGGACACCGCGAAGCTTCGCGCCCGATCCACGGGCGGGGCGAGGCTCAGCACCGCGTGGGGCTGAAGCGTTGGCGGAAGCGCGGCCAGGGCAGGCCGAAGGCCGGGCTGGTGGGACAGCGTGGTCATGGGAGACCTCCAGGAAAAAGCTCCAGGACGGCTGTGCGACTGCGCGGTGTTCGCGCTCGCCTCGCGGTATCCAAAGAGCAGGTGCGCCCATCATGGGACGGCTTCCCGAACCGTCAACCGCGCACCGCGAAAAGTCACACCGTATTGATGAAGCGCGCCGCGCCATGACGCGAGCGTGATGGTGGCGCGCGCGTCACCATCCGCGTCACCGATTCCGATGACGCGGAGGATGACGCGAGGGATGACGCTAGAGCGTGCGGAACAGCACCTCGTAGCTCTTCGGCTGGCCGCCCAGCTCCGCCATGAGCCGGTTCCGCAACAAAGCCGTCACGGCGACTTGAGCTTCATCACCCGGGTCGAGGGTGGGGATCGCCTCCGCCGACGCGGTGCGGAGCCGCTTCAGATGGTCACGCGCGCCCTGCGGCAAGGCTTCGCTCGGATCCACCGGCGTGCAGGCGGCGCAGGCCCAGCCGCGTTCATCCAGCAGCACCAGCGGCGCCGACTCGCCGCCGCAGCGCCCGCAGGCCCGCGGATGGGGCAGCACACCCAGGCAGTGGAGCAGCCAATGTTCGGCGTAGGCGAGGACGGCGAGCGCGTGGTCCGGGTTCCGCTTCAACGCGCGCCCGCAGGCCGACAGCAGCCGGTAGAGGCGTTCATCCTCCATGCCTTCCTTCGCCACGCGGTCGAAGAGATCCGCCAAACAGGCGATGACGAGGCTCGATTCCAGATGGCCCAGCGTGATGGGACTGAAGGCCAGCTCGCAGCGCGTGACCCGCCGCAACTCCGCCTGCTCCTTGCCGAAAAAGGTGACGCGCACCGCGCCCAGCGGCTCGAAGGCCGCCACCCACTTGGCGGATGGCTTCTTCGCGCCCTTGGCGAGACCTGTCACCCGCTCCCCCCATTCGGTGAGGAAGGACACCACCGCGCCCCCATCGGGCAGCAGCGTCGGGCGGAGCACGATGGCGTCGAGGGTCCGGAGCACCTTTGAAGTGTAAAGGCCTTCAACCCCGACTGGCTTCGCGTGTCTCACGAAGCAAGGCATTTGGAGGAACCCATGCGATCCCTCGCCATCCTGCTCATCACCCTTCCCATCCTCGCCCAGGCCCCGCCCACGCGGCCAGCGCAGCCTATGGACGCTCCCAGGGCCAATGCGCTCGGACTCTCTTCCGATCAGCAGGCGCAGATCAAGGCCATCCGCCAAAAGCATCAGGAAGCCTTCAAGGCCGATCACGAAGCGGCCCGCGCCCAGGCCCAGGCGTTCCGGGCGGCCATGCAGGATCCCAAAGCCAGCGAGGCCCAGCTCCGCCAAGCCTACGATCAGATGAGCGCGCGCCGCTTCCAGGCGCTGCTCGAACGCCGCGCCATGCGCCAGGAAGTTCGCGCCGTGCTCACGCCGGATCAGCAGGCCAAGGTGGACGCCATGAAGGCCCGCTTCCGCGAACGCCGCCACGAACGCATGGAGCGCCGCATCGCCTTCCTCCAGCACCGGCTTGACCAGGATCAGGCTCCGGAGAATCCGGCCCGCTAATCTGGAGCGATGCCGCTCCGCGCCGTCCTCGCCGCCCTCTTCGCGCTCTCCCTCGCCGGGCAGACCACCCACTACCGACAATGGATGGGCGGGCGCGAAGTGGGCGGCGCGACGGATACGGCGTCCACCTCGGGCGCCACGCGGACGATCCAGCACACGGAATGGGTGAAGCTGGACCGCTTCGGCCTGGAGATCCGGCAGGAGCTGACGAGCACCGCCACCAAGGCCGCGGATGGCGCGCTCACCTTCACCTGGTCCGTGAAGCTCTCGGATCTCCCCTTGGAAGGCCGCGCCTCCTGGTCGCCCTCGCGTCCCACGGTTCTCCATGTGGCGCCCAAGGGCGGAAAGGCTGAAGACCTTGCCGTTCCGACCGGCGCGCTGCTCTGGCCTGAGGACGAAGATCGCGCGCTGATGGCCGCGGCCGCCGCGCGCGCGCCGATCACCTACCGCACCTACAGCTTCGCCACCGCCACCTGGGCGACGCGAGAGCTCAAACCGACCGGACCGGAACCCCTCCCCGGCTTTCCCGACGCGGTGAAGTTCACCGGCACGGACA
>CAZKIM010000001.1:29114-30799 GCA_964552855.1 uncultured Solibacteraceae bacterium
ACGCCGCCGGAGCTTCCCGAGACGGCGCTGCAACGGCGACTCGGAGATCGCGCGTGGCGTCTCACCCGAGCGCTCCCGCCCACCTCAACGGAGGCCGCTGAAGCGCCCGTCCAGGGCGAGCCTGCCAAGGACGACGCGCCCTACCTCGCGGCCACGCCGCTCCTGCAATTCAAGGATCCCGCCTTCACCGGCCTCGTGACGCGCATGAATCTGAAGCCTGGCCTCAGCCGCTGGGAACTCGCGCAAGCTGTCACGGATTTCGTCTTCCAGTTCATCCGCGACAAGGATTACAGCGTGGGCTTCGCCTCCGCGCTGGAGGTCTGCAAGAACCCGAAAGGCGACTGCACCGAGCATGGCGTGCTGGCCATCGCCCTGCTCCGCAAGCTGGGCGTGCCCGCCCGGGGCGTGCTGGGCTGGGTCGCGCTGGATCGCATGATGGGCATGCATTTCTGGGTGGAGGTGAAACTCGGGACACGGTGGCTCCCGGTGGATCCGACGCTGGACGAAGCGCCCGCCTCCGCCTTCCATGTCGCGCTCGGCTCCACCGACCTCGCGGATCTCGGCAGCCTGGGCTGGGACCACCTGATGACAGCTCTTGGCGGCGGAACCTTCGTCCCCGATCCGACGCCTCCGCCCGCGTTCACCGGCGACAGCGCGCTCGCGCCGGATGGAACGCGCCTCTCGTGGCCAGGAGCGGCGTGGTCCTTCAAGGACGGCCAGCTCAGCTTCGCCACACCGGACCATCACCGCCACGCGCTCCTCGCGCGCACACGCCCCGTCGCGGCGGAGTTGGTCGGCGCGCGCAAGCTCCAGGGTTCCCAAGGCCGCATCGGCTGGTGGGCGCCCAAGGATCGCACCCTCTTCCTGGATCTCGGCCACCGCCGCTGGCTCAAGCTCGACCGCTGCACCGAAGCGCAGGCCTTCCTGGCGCTCGACGCGCTGGAAGTGCATGATGCCAAGCGCTGAAGCGCGACTCGCGGGCGATCACCGCGATCTGGACGCGCTCGCGGAAGAAGCCTTCGCCGCCTTCGCGCGAGCCGATGGCGCGGCGATCCATGGGGCGTTGGACCGGCTCTGGATGCGCCTCGCCGTCCACATCCGCGCCGAGCACAAAGTGCTCTTTCCAGCCCTGGCCGCGGCCCCGGATGACATCCAGGCCATCCTCCAGGACCTTCGCGCGGACCACGATGTGTTCATGGCCACCTTGGCCCGCCTCCTCCATGACCTGCGCAAGCCTGGGGCGAACCATCCGCTCCTCGCCGCCGCCTTCGCGGAGATGCACGGCCTCCTCCAAAGGCACAACCACCTGGAGGAAACCCGGATCTACCCCTTGGCCGGGGAAGAGCTCGTCCCGCGCATCGCCAAGGAACTGGCCTTCCTTCCGGAGCGCTACGGGAAATAGGATCCTGCGGCCACCCGTGAGATTCTGGAGGGTCCTGGAGAGCCCTTGCCCGCCATCGCCCTCAGCCTCGTCAACGCCACCAAGCGCTACGGCGTCCGCGCCATCCTGGATGGCCTCTCCTTTGGCCTCATGCAGGGCGAGAAGGTGGGCCTCATCGGCCGCAACGGCGCGGGCAAGAGCACGCTGTTCAAACTGCTCTCCGGGGAAGACCATCCCGATGCGGGCGAAGTCATCCTCACCGGCGGCCTCAGCATCGCGCGACTGAGCCAGGAGCCCGAGTTCG
>CAZKIM010000001.1:30899-33152 GCA_964552855.1 uncultured Solibacteraceae bacterium
GTCATCCTCACCGGCGGCCTCAGCATCGCGCGACTGAGCCAGGAGCCCGAGTTCGCGGCGGGCATGACCGTGCGGGCCGCGCTGGAATCCGCCGTGGCGGACCATCGCGCGCTGCTGGAACGCCATGGCGCCATCCACGACCGGTTGGAAACGACCACCGGTGCCGAGGCCGACAAGCTCCACACGGAATTGGAAGCCATCGAGCATCGCCTCCAAGACCTCGGCTGGGATCTCGCGCCGCGCATCGCCGAAGCCGCCACCTTCTGGGGTCTCGCCGATCTCGACGCCAAGGTGGAAGCCCTCTCCGGCGGCTGGCGCAAGCGCGTCGCCCTGGCCCAGGCCTGGTTGCGCCAGCCCGAGATCCTGGTGCTGGACGAGCCCACCAACCACCTCGATCCAGACCAGGTGGAGAAACTGCAAAGCTGGCTCCAGGGCTTTCCCGGCGCGCTGCTGCTCATCACTCACGACCGCCAGCTGCTGGACGCCGTGGTGGATCGCATGGTGGAGCTCGAGAACGGCAAGGCCACGAGCTATGAAGGCGGCTACAGCGACTACCTGCTGCTGAAGGCTGATCAGGATTTCCGCGAGGCGCGCCTCACCGATCACATGCAGAACCGCCTCCGCACCGAGCTGGCCTGGCTGCGCCGCGGCGCGAAGGCCCGCACGCGCAAATCCAAGCTGCGCATCGAGGAAGTGCTGGATCTCAAGGACGAAGTCGCCGACCGGACGAAGCTCGTCGCCAAACAGGCCCTCGCCTTCCAGGGCGGCGGCAATCGCAGCGACGCGCTCCTGAGCGCGCGCGCCCTGCGCTTCAGCTATGGCGGTCCCGAACTGATGGACGGCCTGGACCTCGTCCTCCAGCGCGGCATGCGCGTCGCGCTCCTCGGCCCCAACGGCTGCGGCAAGTCCACGCTGCTGAAACTCCTGCTCGGAGAACGGGAGCCCACCGGCGGCGAACTGGCGCGGCACCCCAAACTCCAGATCACCGTCCTCAGCCAGGGCCGCGGCGAATTGGACGGCGCCCGGGATCTGGCCTGGAACCTCTGCGAAGGCGCGCCCACGGTCAGCTTCGGTGGCGTCATCACGCCGAGCCATGTCTACCTCTCCCGCTTCGGGTTCTCCGTGCCGGATCAGCGGCGCGACGCCGCGAGCCTCTCGGGTGGCGAACGCAACCGCCTGCTGCTGGCCAAGGCCATGCTTTCGCCCGCGGACCTGCTGGTGCTGGACGAGCCCACCAACGACCTGGACATCCCCACCCTGCAGAACCTCGAAGACGCGCTGCGCAGCTTTCCCGGCACGCTGCTCCTCGTGAGCCACGACCGTTTCTTCCTGGATCAGGTGGCCACGCACACGCTCGCGTGGCAGGCGGGAAGCCCGCGCTGGGAGCTGTACGAAGGCAATCCCGGCACCGTGAAGGATCTCCGCGCGGCGAGAGCGGCGGAGGGACCGGCTACCGGCTCCCGGCCACCGGCTACCGAAAGCAAATCAGGCGCCTCTCCAAAATCAAAGAAGCCTGGCCTCACGCAGAAGGAACAGCGGCGCCTCGCGGAGGTCGAAACCGCCATGACCTCGCTGCACACGCGCATCGAGAGGCTCGACGCCGTCCTCGCCGACCCTGCCGCCTTCCTCAACGCCGACGCGCCTGGTCATCAGGCCCTCAAGGACCGTGACGCGGCGAAAGCTGAACTGGACACGCTTGAGACGGAATGGCTGGAACTCGAAGAGAAGCGGACGGAACTTTAAATCGGAATCCCGAACACTCCCCTCAACCCGACTCTTCTGGCGAACCCATGGAAAACCCCTACCAACCACGACCGGATTCCCTTGAGGCGCATCGGCGACGCGTGAATGAAGAAGTGCTCGTCACGCTCAAAGATGACACCGCACGCCCACCGGCCACGATTGGAACGGGGTGGCAGAGCATGATCCTGGGGCCATCCGCGGGTCAACCCGGGGGAAACGCGCGTGATATCAAACCCGGATGGGGCAAGCGCGTCACCCGCATCGTGTTCTGGACCTGGGGAGCGCTCGTCGTGGTGGCCGCCATCATGAAGATCGTGGCGATGGCCAAAAGCTGACCGGCGATCTATTGGTCCTTGGTCTTCTTGATTCCAGTCGCGGAACGCCCGCAGGGCGCGAGAATCGCTCAACCGTTCCAGCGTGACTCGGCACTCATGCCGTCTCGTCGTCGCGCGTGACCGGGTGCACCAAAAAAGGCCGCTAAAGCGGCCTTTTTTGGTGCACCCGGAGCGA
>CAZKIM010000001.1:33252-38821 GCA_964552855.1 uncultured Solibacteraceae bacterium
CCGGGTGCACCAAAAAAGGCCGCTAAAGCGGCCTTTTTTGGTGCACCCGGAGCGATTCGAACGCCCGACCTACAGGTTCGTAGCCTGTTGCTCTATCCAGCTGAGCTACGGGTGCCGGAAGGACCAGTCTATCAAAAGGCCTTCGCTTGTCCATCCCAAAGGCGCAGCGGCTCGGTCCGCGACGCGGGGCAGGCCTGGCCGGTGAGGTCGGTGGCGAGGCGGTCCATGAGCGCCCGGGCGGTGGTGAGCTTGCCGCCGAGGACGAGGCGCAGGTTGGGGAGGCGCGCGTGGGTCTCCAGCACGGCCTCGCGGCTCAGCTTGTCCGTCCCGCCAGAGGCCGCCACCAACGGGCGCACGCCCAGCTCCTCGAAGGCCACCGGGATCTGCCGCCATGCGATGCCGGGGATGATGCGGCCGAGCACATCGTAGAGGTCTTCGCGCTCCGTCTCGGCGATGGGCACCCAGCCCTCCTCCACCTCGCGCTCCGTGGTGCCCACCTGGATGAGGCCGTCGCGCGGGATCACGAAGAGGATGCGGCCCTTGCTCCGCATCATGGCCCAGGGCCGCTGGCAGCGTTCCAGGGGTGTGCCTTTGGGATCGAACCAGAGGTGGATGCCGCTGGAAAGACGCAGACGCTTCTTCGTCTCGCCGAACCATTCCACCATGAAGGCATCCATCCAGGGACCGAGGGCGAAGATGAACTGCCTGGCCTGAACCTCGCGCCGCGCACCGTCGCGGCGATCGCGGAGGCGCATCGCCTTCAAGCCGCCTTCGCCTTCCTCGAAACCCTCCACCGCGTGGAAGTCGAGCAAGGCCGCGTCGCTGGAGGCCATCATGTCCCGGACGAGATCGCGGTCATGGGTGAGCAGATCGGTGTAGGCCACCGCGCCGCGGAACTTCGTGCGGGCGGCGCGCGGGTCCGCGAAGAAAGCCGCCTTCGGCACCGCGCCCAGCTCCAGCGCCTCCGGCCACCCTGGCCGTTCCGAACCCCAGCGGTCGTAGAAGCCGATGCCGACGCGGTGGGTGAAGCCTTCCCAGATCCCCCGGTGGGGCATCCAGAACGCCTCCCAGCGGTTGCGCGTGGGCGCGATGCGCGCCCAGGTGGCGCGCTCGTGAAGGCCCTCCTTCATCTGCGCGATGTCGCCGGTCTGGAGGTAGCGGATGCCGCCATGAAGGAGTTGGCTCGACCACTGGCTCGTGCCGCCGCCCACCGCGCCCTTGTCCACGACGGCGCAGCTCACGCCCCGCAGCTTCAGTTCCCGCGCCAGCGCCGCGCCATGGATGCCCGCGCCGAGGATGGCGACTTCCACCTCCACCCGCTCGGGCAGCGCGCAGGGCGTGTCGGGCGAGACAGGCCAGGAATGGGATGTGGGGTCGGACATGACGGCGCCTGGATAGGGGTTCATCGCCCAGTGTGGACCAGGGGAGTCGCTCGCGGGCCGCAGGAAATCCATTCCCGAGGTCCGAGGCCCGAGGCCCGTTCCCCCCTACCCAGCGTCAAGTTGTCATGGCTTCGTCGCCAGCGCACACTGGCGTTCCTCAGGGAGGACGCCATGCCCCAGGCCACGGAAGAACAGACGAAGACCATGAACGGCGCGACGACGCCCGAGGGCGGCAAGCTCAGCGAGGAGCAGTCGCGGCAGGTCGCCGAGGAAGCCCGCGAGGACGCCTGGCAGGCGCCCAGCTTCCTCAAGGAGGTCTTCAACGGCAACTTCAACCTGAAGATCCTCACGACCGTTCCGCCCGAGAAGCCGGACCGCCCGGAGTTCGCGACCTTCATGGCGAAGCTCCGCGCCTTCATGGCGACGGTGGACAGCGACAAGATTGATCGCGATGGCCAATACCCGTCCGAAGTGATCAAGGGTCTCGCCGAGCTGGGCTGCTTCGGCATGAAGATCCCCACGAAGTACGGCGGCCTGGGCTTCAACCAGTGGGAATACGGCAAGGTGATGGAGCTCATCGGGACGCAGGACGCCAATGTCCTCGCGCTTCTCAGCGCCCACCAGAGCATCGGCGTGCCGAACCCGCTCATCCACTTCGGCACCGAGGAGCAGAAGCAGAAGTACCTGCCCCGCATCGCCAAGGGCGCGGTGTCGGCCTTCGCGCTGACCGAGTCCGAAGTCGGCTCCGATCCCGCCAATGTGCATACGACGCTCACCCGCACGGCGGAAGGCGACTTCATCCTCGATGGCGAGAAGCTCTGGTGCACCAACGGCACCATCGCCGAGCTCTTCGTCGTGATGGCCAAGCACCCGGACACGAAGAAGATCTCCGCCGTCATCGTCGAGAAGGCCTGGGCGGGCGTGGAGGTCGTCACCCGCTGCCACTTCATGGGCCTGCGCGCCCTGGAGAACGGCATCATCCGCTTCCATCAGGTGAAGATCCCGAAGGAGAGCGTGCTCGGACCGGAAGGCAAGGGCCTGAAGCTCGCCCTCGTCACGCTGAACACGGGCCGTCTCTCCATCCCCAGCGGCGTCATGGGCGCCGGCAAGCGCTTCACGCAGGTGGTGCGCGCCTGGGGTTCGAAGCGCTACCAATGGGGTCAGGTGGTGGGCAAGCACGAGGCCGTGGGGCACATGGTGGCGGACATCGCCTCCACCACCTTCGCCATCGAAGCCATGGCCAAGCTCTGCAACCGAATGGCGGACACCGGCGGCCGCGACATCCGCCTCGAAGCCGCCATGGCCAAGCTCTGGACGACGGTCGAGGGCTGGAAGATGGTGGACGACACGCTCCAGATCCGCGGCGGACGCGGCTACGAGACCGCCGACAGCCTGCGCCACCGGGGCGAGCCCGCGATCCCCATCGAGCGCATCATGCGCGATTTCCGCATCAACCTGATCTTCGAAGGTTCCAGCGAGATCATGCGGCTCTTCATCGCCCGCGAGGCGGTGGACACGCACATGTCGCTGGCCTGGCCGGTGGTGAATCCCAAGTCCACCATGGGCGAGCGGATCAAGGCGCTGCCCAAGGTCGGCCTCTTCTACGCGTGGTGGTATCCGACCCGCTGGTTCGGCCTGATGACGCCCTTCAAGCACCACGGCTTCGGCAAGCTGGGCAAGCACCTGCGCACCGCCGAGCGGCTCACGCGCAAACTGAGCCGCGGCATCTTCCACAAGATGGCGACGAACGGCCCCAAGCTGGAGCGCAAGCAGGTGACGCTCTTCCGCGCCGTGGACATCGGCGCCGACATCTTCGCCATGGTGGCCGCCGTGCTGCGCGCGGAGGATCTCCGCAAGGCGGGCGCGACCAACGCCGCCGACGCCGCGCTGCTGGCGGACCTCTTCTGCCGCAACACCGAGCGCCGCATCCGCCGCGCCTTCAAGGCCCTGGGCTCCAACGATGACAACCTGAAGGTGAAAGTCTCCCGCGGCATCCTGGATGGCCAGTTCAAATGGATGGAATCCGAACTGCTCGCCAGCCCCGAGATTGACAAGCTGGACGCGGCGGATCACGCGTAAGGAAAGGCTGGTCGCAGAAGACGCGGAAAAGCGCGGAAGACGCGGAATGGTTTTCTTCCGCGCCTTCCGTGTGATTCCGCGACCTCAGCGACCAGCGCTATCCTATGGGCTTTCCCCAAGAACCCATGACCGACCGCGCCTCCTTCCGTGCCGCCCTGACCTTGCCCGTGCTCGTGGGCGCGCTGGGCTATTTCGTGGACATCTTCGACCTGCTGCTCTTCCCCATCATCAAGACGCCGAGCTTGCACGCGCTGGGCGTGCCCGTGGCCCAGCAACTCGAAGTCGGCGCGCGACTCCTGAACTGGCAAATGAACGGGCTCCTGCTCGGCGGCATCCTCTGGGGCGTGCTGGGCGACAAGCGCGGACGCCGCTCGGTGCTCTTCGGCAGCATCGCCCTCTACTCCCTCGCCAATCTCGCCAACGCCTTCGTCCACACGATCCCCGCCTACACGGCCTGTCGTTTCCTGGCGGGGCTTGGCCTCGCCGGCGAGCTGGGCGCGGCCGTGACGCTCGTGAGTGAGGCGCTGCCGAAGGAGGCCCGGGGCTACGGCTCCTCCATCGTCGCCGGGGTGGGCATCTGCGGCGCGGTGGTGGGCGGCGTGCTGGGCAAGGCCTTCGCGCTCCACTGGCCCGTGCAAGGGTGGACCTACGCCTATCTGACGGGCGGAATTCTCGGCCTGTTGCTGCTGGGCCTGCGCATGGGCTTGAAGGAAAGCCGTCTTTTTGAAGAAGTGCGCGAAAGCAAGGCGCGACGGGGCGACTTCCTTTCGCTCTTCACCTCGACGGATCGCTTCCTGCGTTTCCTCCGCTGCGTGCTGGCGGGGCTGCCCATCTGGTTCGTGGTGGGCATTCTCGTGGTGAATGCGGAGAGCTTCGCCCCCGCCTTGGGGGTGCGCGGCGTGGTGGAGAACGGGCTGGCCGTCGCGTGGTGCTACGCGGGCGGCGCCGTGGGCGACCTCCTGGCGGGCGCGGTGAGCCAGAGCCTCCGCAGCCGCCGCAAGGCCATCGCGGCCTACCTGGCCCTGGCGACCGCCTGTGTCGCCGCCTTCCTGCTCCAGCGCGGTTTCAGCGCGGGCGCGTTCTACGGCCTCTGCGCCCTGCTCGGCTTCTCCTTCGGCTACTGGGCGCTGCTCGTCACCGTCGCCAGCGAGCAGTTCGGAACGAACCTCCGCGCCACGGTCACGACGACGGTGCCCAACTTCATCCGCGGCGCGCTCACCCCCATGGCGCTCGGCTTCCTAGCGTTGAAGGCCCATCTCGGATTGATCGCCTCCGCCGCGGCGGTGGGCGCGATCGTGCTGCTCCTCGCCGCCTTCTCCGTCGCGCGGATGGAGGAGAGCTTCGGCCGCGACCTCGACTTTCTGGAAGTGGAGCAGGAGGCCTAAGGCCTCGCGATCCACCCCATCATGCGGGCGACGCCGTAGACGGTCACCGCCGCCACCACGATCCACACCATCCAGGGGCGGATGCGCGGATAGGGCCGCCCGGTGAAGGCCCACAGGCTCGCCAGCAGGAGCGCCACGAACGCGAAGGGACCGAAGGCGTGGTAGTGGAAGGCGAGGCCGAGCTGACCATGCGCGGTGGCCGCGAAGGAGCGCGTCATGCCGCAGGTGGGGCACGGGAGGCCGGTCATGGCGTGGAAGGCGCACAGGTCCGCCTGGCCCTGCCAGAAGGCTGGGCCGAGCGCGAAGCTGAGGGCGATGACGGCGAGGCCGCTGGCGCCCAGGATCTTCCGAAGCGGGGAGAGAACCGGCTTAGTGCTTGAGGGGGAGTCCATGCTCATCCTTGAGCGCGCCCACGGCGATGAGGATCACATCAATGATATGCCACACGCCGCAGCCCCCCAAGGTGACGAGCTTGAGCAGCCCGAGGCCGATGTGGCCCAGGTAGAAGCGGTCCACGCCGAAGGTGCCGAGGAACACGCTCAGGAGCAGGGCGATCACCCAGTCCTTGCGCGAGAAGACGCCGGGGATCTCATCGGCGTTGAACCAGGAGCCGCCTTCCCGGCGGACGAGGGTGCGGCCCGTGATCTGTCCGGCGCGCACCAGGGCCTGGAGTTCGCCGAGGCCGTAGGGGCCTTCCTCCCGGCCCATGATCTGGATGAAGAA
>CAZKIM010000001.1:38921-40332 GCA_964552855.1 uncultured Solibacteraceae bacterium
CGCCAGCGCCCGCGCCGCCGCGCGCCCGATGCCGCTGCCCGCGCCGGAGACGAGGATGCGCTTGCCCACGAAGGTCATCAGGCTTCCGGAAACTTGAAGGTGCCGGTGCTGGTGCGGACGGGGGCGACGACACCGCCGCTGATGGCCCAGGTGAGGGCCTGGTCCGGTGTCACATCCACCGGCTGGACTTTCGCGGCGTCCACCATCACCACATAGCCGCTCGTCGGGTTGGGCGCGGTGGGAATGTAGACCGCCACCATGTTCTCGCCGCCGGGCACGGCCCAGGAGCAGTCCCGCCGCGCGATGAAGCCGAGGGTCCGCGAACCGGGGTGGGGCCATTCCACCAGCACCACCTCCTTGAAGCCGCCGCCCTGGCCGCCCTGGCCGCTCTGGATGGCGTTGATGAGCTGCTTGGTGGCGCCGTAGATGCCCTTCACCACCGGCACATTGAGCATCACATCGTCCAGCCAGGTGAGGAGCTGGCGGCCGATGAAATTGCCCACGAGCGCGCCCACGAGCGTGAGGAGCAGCACCGTCGTGATCGCGGAAAGGATGGCGAGCACCCAGAACGGCGGATCGCCGAAGCCCATGTGATGGCTGGCCCAGGTGAAGGGCAGTTGATAGATGCCGACGAGGAAGCTGAAGACGCTCTTCAGGATCCACACCGTCACCACCAGCGGCAACACGGTGAGCAGCCCCGCGATGATCCAGCGACGGGTCATTTGCCTTCCTCCTTGCCGGTGAGGCGACCTTCTCCGCTGAGCAGCGCCGGACCGACCGCCTTCCAGAAGGCGCGGAAGTAGACGGTCGCGCTCCAGATGGCGAGGATCACCGCCACCCACAGCAGCAGCACGCCCAGGCCCCAGAAGAAGCTGTAGGGGTAGCGGATGGTGATGAAGTGGATGAAGATCGGCTTCTTCGTCCAGGCGTAGGCCCAGGCGTCGAGCCTCGGGCCGAGGATCAACAGCGAGATGGCCGCCACCTGGAAGCCCAGCTTCCACTTGCCCACCGTGCCCGCCGCGATGGTCACGCCTTCTTCCGAAGCGATGCCCCGCAGGCCCGTGACGGCGAATTCCCGCGCGAGGATGATGAAGACCATCCAGGCCGGGGCGAGGGGCGCGAGGTCGCCGGGTCCGCGCAGTTCCACCAGCGAGATGAGCGCGCCCGCCACCAGCAGTTTGTCCGCGAGCGGATCCAGCAGCTTGCCCAGCGTCGTCACCTGGCTCCAGCGCCTGGCCAGGTAGCCGTCCAGCCAATCCGTGAGCGACGCGATCCAGAAGAGGATGACGCCGATGATCTCGTGGGCCGGGAGCCGCGTGAGCAGCACCACGACCAGCACCGGGACCATGAGGATCCGCAGGAAGGTGAGGAGGTTGGGGAGGTTCATACCAGGCTACAGGCTACCGGCTAC
>CAZKIM010000001.1:40432-48094 GCA_964552855.1 uncultured Solibacteraceae bacterium
CCGGACGCACTACTCTAAGGGCGTGGATGCGCCTCACTTCAAAGAATGGCTCCGGGCCGAGGCGCTTGCCGCGGGCTTCGCGCGGGTGGGGTTCGCGTCCTGTGAACCTTTTGCGGCGGAGCGGCTGGAGGCCTGGTTCGCGGGCGGCGGCGCGCGGCACCTGCCCTATCTGGACCCGGCGACGATGCTCGATCCCAGCAAGCTCTGGCCCCAGGCCCGGACGGCCCTTGTGGGCTTCTTCCCCTACGCGCGGCCCGAGGCCGTGCCGGGCGCGGCGCCGGGCTCGCTGAAGTTGAGCCGCTACCTCTGGGGGCCGGATTACCACATGATCCTGAAACCCCGCCTCGCCAAGCTGCTGGCGAAGGCGCAGGAACGGAGGCCCGGACTGGAGGGCCGCGTCTGCGTGGACACCGCGCCGCTCATGGAGCGCCCGCTGGCGGCCAGGGCGGGCCTCGGCTGGCAGGGCAAGCACACGCTCCTCATCCTTCCCAAGCACGGGGGCAAGGGCGGCTCCTACGGCTTCCTCGGCGTGCTGCTGCTTTCGGAGGACCTGCCGCCAGACGCGCCCTTCCCCACGGATCAGTGCGGCACCTGCACCCGCTGCCTGGAGGCCTGCCCCAGCGGCGCGCTCTCGCCCTTCCGGCTCGATCCGAACCGCTGCCTCACGACCTACACCATCGAGACGGAAGCCGAGCCGCCGCCGGAGGTCGCCGAAGCGATCCGCGATTCCCGCTGGGCCGCCGGCTGCGACGCCTGCCAGGAGGTCTGCCCCTGGAACCGGGCTCCGCTGTGGGGCGATCCCGGGCTCTGGGGCCAGCCCAACCGCCTGCACGCCGAGCCCGCCGCGAGCCTGCGCCTGGGCTCGGCCCAGTGGCGCGTCCGCACCCGCCGCACGGCCCTGCGCCGCGTCCGGGACCGCCACTGGCGGCGCACCGTGGACCTGATCCTCGGTCCACACGACCCGACGCCCGACGGCTGACGCCCGAAGCCAGGATTTCCCCTGGCACCACCGGACGATTTTCCCTCTAATAATCCGTTGCCCTTTTTTGCGGGAGGCCCCTTCGATGCCCATGAAGCACTGGTCGGTCCAGGACGCCGCGACTCTCTATGGCGTTCGTGAATGGGGCAACGGGTACTTCGGCATCAACAGCAAGGGCCATCTCGAAGTGGCGCCGACGCAGGATGAGAACCTCGTCGCGGATGTCCACGAGATCGTCCAGCACCTGCGGAAGAAGGGCATCCGCACGCCGCTGACGCTGCGCTTTCCCCAGATCCTCGCGGACCGCGTGGAGGAAGTGAACGAGGCCTTCAAGAAGGCCATCCGCGAATTCAGCTACGAAGGCTCCTACCAGGGCGTCTACCCGGTGAAGACCAACCAGACCAAAGAGGTCGTCGAGGAGCTGGTGAAGGCCGGGCACAAGTACCGCTACGGCCTGGAGGCCGGCTCCAAGCCCGAGCTCATGATCGCCCTCAACATGGACCTGCATCCCGAGGCGCTCATCCTCTGCAACGGATACAAGGACGAGACCTTCATCCGCATGGCCCTGCTCGCCCGCAAAGCCGGGCGCAATGTGGTCATCACCGTGGAGAAGATGACCGAGCTTCCGCTCATCCTGAAGGTCGCGAAGGATCTGAAAGTCGAGCCCCAGATCGGCCTGCGAGCCAAGCTGAACGCGCAGGGCTCCGGCAAGTGGGAGACGAGCGCGGGCGATCACGCCAAGTTCGGCCTCACCACCCGCGAGATCCTCGAAGCCGTGGAGGTCATGGACAAGAAGGGCCTGCTGGAGAGCATCGTCGAGCTGCACTTCCACATCGGCTCCCAGATCACCGACATCCGCAAGGTGAAGGCCGCCATGAAGGAGGCCACCCGCATCTACGCCAAGCTGCGGAAGATGGGCGTGCCCATCCGCTTCCTCAATGTGGGCGGCGGGCTGGGCGTGGACTACGACGGGTCGAAGACCACCTTCAGCTCCTCCATGAACTACTCCATCGAGCAGTACGCGGCGGATGTGGTCTACACCACCAAGGACATCTGCACCCACGAGCAGGTGCCCATGCCCGACCTCGTGAGCGAGAGCGGCCGCGCCATCGCCGCCTACCATCAGGTCGTCGTGGTGGACATCATCGGCCTCATTGACACCACCCACACCAAGTACAAGGTGGAGCTCACGGGCCGCGAACCGCAGATCCTGAAGGAGCTCGCCTACACTCGCGACAACATGTCGGTGAAGAACTTCTCCGAGATGTACAACGACGCCGTCACCCAGAAGGACGAGCTCATCACCCTCTTCAACCTGGGCTACCTGAGCCTGGAGGACCGTTCCAAGGGCGAGACGCTCTACTGGGAAGTCTGCCGCAAGCTGAGCAAGATCCTCGGCAGCAAGTCCGTGAAATACATCCCCGAGGAGTTCGAGGACTTCAACACGAGCCTCGCCGACAAACTCATCGCCAACTTCAGCATCTTCCAGTCCATGCCCGATCACTGGGCCATCGAGCAGCTCTTCCCGGTCATGCCGCTGCATCGCCTCAAGGAGCAGCCCACGCTCTGGGCCACCCTTTGCGACATCACCTGCGACAGCGACGGCAAGATGGAGAAGTTCACGGACATGAAGGATGTGCGTGAGGAGATCCCGCTGCACGAGCCCAAGGCCGGCGAGCCCTACTATGTGGCCTTCTTCCTCACCGGCGCCTACCAGGACATCCTCGGCATGCGCCACAACCTCTTCGGCGCGCCCAACGAAGTGATGGTGGTGGTGGACGAGGACGAGGACTTCAAGATCCAGCATGTGGTCCGCGCGGACACGGTGGACGACATGCTCCGCAGCGTGAACTACGAGCCCGCCACCCTCGTCCAGGGCCCCGCCCGCAAAGGCCGCGGCGCCAAGGCCGACGCCGCCGAAGCGCTCCGCGCCCTCATGGCCCAGGAACGGCAGAACACGACCTACCTGGAGATGTGAACGGCGAAAGGCTTTTCACCACAGAGGCGCGGAGCCGCAGAGAACAGCCATTCACCGCAATGGCGCTAAGGACGCGAAGGCGCGCAGCTCTCGCTTCATCCCAGCCTTGGCCGACGATATGCCTCGTCCCCTCTGCGTCCTCTGTGCCTCTGCGGTGAAAGCTTTTCAGTTCCACTGCGCTGACGGCCGTTCCTTCCAGATCCAGAAGATGTAGTCCACATCCGTGGCGTGGCCGCCCAGCTGCTTCAAGCGGGTCATGATCTGGCCGCGGTGATAGTGGCTGTGCAGGGCGACATGCAGCATCAACTCGCCCAGCGGTTGGGTGTGGGTTTCGCCCGCGTTGTTCGTGTAGGTGACGGCCTCCGCCAGGTCGGGCTCCTTCCGCAAGCCGAGATAGGCTCGCAGCGCCGCGTGGCAGGCTTGAGCGAAATGGAAGGTGTCCTCGATGGAGGCGTGGTCCTCAGCCTTGGGGTAGGGAAGCGAAACCCCCTGCCAGCGCCCCAGCCACACCTGCTGGGCGCCGTGGAGGTGGACGAGGCGCGCCTTCAGGTCCGCATCCTCGCGGGCCGCGTCCGAGGCGAGGACCGCCCGCCAATGGCAGGCGTCGGCCCATTCCTGGTGCGCGTAGAGGTCGCGGATGAGATCGAGCATGGGCTCTCCGGCCCTCATGTTGGCAGAATGGAGGAGAGGTGACCGATGCTCCGCGCCATCCCCGCCATCTTCGCAACCGCGCTCAGCGCTCAGGCCCCGGCTCCCGTTCCTCCGCCCGCCGCGCCCACTGGCATCGAGCTCGTCGTGCAGCGGCAGACGGAGGCCTACAACGCCCACGATGCCCAGGCCTACGCCGCCTGCTTCGCGCCGGATGCCCAGTTCATCCGCCACCCCGGCATTACCGCCATGGCGGGGCGCGATGAGATCTACAAGACCTTCGCCAAGTTCTTCCGCGAACACAAAGCGGCCAAGATGCGTGTGCTCTATCGCGCCCAGCTCGGCCCCACCACCGTCATCGAACACCAGGAAGTGGATGGCATCGAGAAGACGCCCGTGCCCTCCCTCGTCATCTACAGTGTGCGCGGCGGCGTGATCCAGGCCGCGTGGTTCGTGAGCGCGGAGTGACCATGGCCATCCAGAAGGTCGGCGTCATCGGCTGCGGCCTCATGGGCGCGGGCATCGCGCAGGTGGCCGCGGAGGCGGGGTGCGCGGTGATCGTGAAGGAGATGGACCCGGCCTTCCTGGACAAGGGTCTCGCCCGCATCCACGGCGCCTGGGAGCGCGCGCTGGCGAAGAGCAAGCTGGATGCGGCCCGGGTGGAAGCCTTGAAGCAGACCGTGCGCGGCACGACGGACTACGGCGACCTCCAGGACTGCGACCTCATCATTGAGGCGGTGCCCGAAGTGCCCGAGCTCAAGCTCGCGGCTTTCGCCGCGCTGGAGAAGACTGCGAAGGCGGAAGCCATTCTCTGTTCCAACACTTCCAGCCTGCCCATCGGCTCGCTGGCCGCGCCGCTTTCGCCCTCGCGCCTGCCGCGCCTCGCGGGCCTCCACTTCTTCAACCCTGTGCCCGCCATGCCGCTGGTGGAGATCGTGAAGGCGCTGCCGACTTCGCCTGAGACCGTGGACGCGCTCAAGACCTTTGTGGCGAAGCTCCACAAGACGCCCGTCGTCGCGCCGGACGCGCCCGGCTTCATCGTGAACCGCCTCCTCGTGCCCTACCTGCTCGACGCGGTGCGCTGCCGCGAGCAGGGCCTCGCCACCACCGAGGACATGGACGCCGGCATGAAGCTCGGCTGCGGCCACCCCATGGGCCCCCTGCTCCTCTGCGACTACATCGGCCTCGATACCATGGACCATGTGGCCGAAGTAATGTTCGAAGCCTTCGGCGAGCCCCGCTTCAAAAGCCCTTCCCTCCTCAAGCAACTCGTGGCCGCGGGCAGGCTCGGCCGCAAGAGCGGGTCGGGGTTCTACAAATGGGATGGCGATAAGGAAGTGGGAGCCGAGAAACTCTGAATCTGCAGATAAGTCCAACCGAATTCCCGAGGATGATGAGAGGTCCCGCATGTCAATTTCAGATCATCAACTCGCTTGGGTCGGCATCTATGTATCAATTCTTCCAACTCTGGCAATCATTTATTTTGACTGGAAGAGAAGAAGAGCTGATCGGTATCAACGAGCAAAAGATTGGTTAACAAAATCCATTTCTCATATGCATGGATTCATCTGGATTAGCACAGAGCTCTACCAAGACATCAGTCAAAGCACTCCCGCGAGCTTGGACAGATTGGAGGCTGTCGATATCGCGATCACAAAAGAATCTGTTCGGTTCCTGATCAACAAGGCGCAGGATTTATTTCTATCTCGTGATTCACTTCGTCAGGTTCAGACAATTTGGGACGATCTAGATCAAGAAACAAGAACGGCCCTTCGTGGAACATATCCATTCGTGTTCAAGGAGAACGACCTCCTTTTTACCCACAGGATCCTTCAGCAATTGCAAGATGGTGAAGCTATAGCAGTGGATCAACTGAAAGAATGGCAGGTAGTCAACGCATCATTTTGTTCATCGCTTGAATGTGCCGTCAGGGTAATGAGCCTTTTGCGTATGAAGATTGGCCTTCGATTCCCAATCAGGAAATAGGTTGTCACCACATCAACCCGTCTACATCCACAGACTCCCAATGCGCATCCTCAAGAGCCTTGGTGTCCGCCGAGTGTTCAACCCTGATCCCGCTTAGGCGGTCCATCTCTTCGCGCCTTCTCGCCCAGGAGCCTCCGTGCCCAACCTCACCACCGTCGAGATCAAAGCCTTCGTTCCCGCGAAGGACTATGGCCTCTCCAAGCGCTTCTACCAGGATCTCGGCTTCACGATGGCCTCGGATGGTGGTGGCGTGGCCTACTTCCATCACGGTGATTGCAGCTTCCTGCTCCAGGACTTCCACCACGAAGGCCTAGCACACAACCTCATGATGCACCTGCTGGTGGAGGATGTGGACGCCTGGCACACGGAGCTCAGCGCCAAGGGCATCCCGGATACCTATGGCGTCAAGATAACGGCGGTGGAGGAACAGCCCTGGCGCATGCGCGACTTCGTGCTCCTGGACCCGTCCGGGGTGATGTGGCGCATCGGGCAGAACCTCGCCTGAGACCACTGCCCCAGGCGGCGTCGCGCGGGCTCGTCTTAATCCCGGATGGGCGCCATCTCGCCGGTGGGGTAATGCTGCGGTGCCTCGGGCGAAGCCTCGACGGGCGAGGTATTCAGGCAGAGCCTGTCGTGGAGCGGCAGACGGATGCGCGCGATCGTACCGCCGGTGGGCACCGACGAGAGGCTGAACCCCTGTTCCTCTCCATAGAGCAACTCCAGCCGGGCTCGGGTATTGGCCGTGCCGATGCCGTGCCCCTGCACCGATGGACCAAGCCCTTCTCCATCGTCCTCAACCTCCAGGATCAGATCCCGATGCTCCTCGAAGGCGCGCAGCACGATTCGCCCGCCTGCCGCGCGCCGGACCAGGCCGTGCTTGAGGGCGTTCTCCACCAGAGGTTGAAGCATGAAGCTGGGCACCAGCGCGTCCATCAGCGCTTCCGGGCATTCCTCCACCACTCGCAGCCGATCCTGGAAGCGGATGCGCTGGATCTCCAGGTAGTCATGGAGGATGGCCAACTCCTGTCGCAGGGTGATCTCCTGCTTGCCGCCCAGGTCCAAGGTGCGACGGAGCAGGTCGCCGAGGCGGGAGAGCATCAGGTCCGCGCCCGCCGGATCCCGCTCGATGAGCGCTGAGACGGAATGGAGCGTGTTGAACAGGAAGTGGGGCTGGAGCTGCATGCGCAGCACCTGGTTCTGGGCCTCCGCGAGCCGGGCCTCCAACTGCGAGCCATGCAGTTCACGCGCCTTGAAGCGCCGATACATGTCCACGGCGGTGTAGGCGCCCATGGCGATGAGGAAATCCATGAAGGAAAGGTGGAAATACTGCCAGAAGAAGTGGCCGAACTTCCGCATGAGCACGCCCCACGGCGGAAGCGGTCCTCCGCGCAGGCCGAGGTTGATGCCGTAGGCCACCGCGAGGCCGATGACCGAGAACACGAGGCACATCCCCAAGTGGTAGATCCACCGGGGCCAGGTGCTGATGTCTCCCAAGGGGTAGCGCTTCAGCGAACGGATGACGACGAGCACCAGGGCTCCCAGGACCAGGTGCAGGAGGACATCCATGATCACGAGGCGGGGCAGGTTGACGGGGCCATCGGAATACACCGTCGCGTCGAGCCCGGCGAAATAGAGCCCGATCAGGAGCCATCCGCCCCAATACAGGATCCATCCGTTTTTCCGCCGAACCATGGATAGATCGTATGCAAGAACTCCGGGTCAGCAAGGCGGAATGGACTCTTTTTGGGGCGAACGCACGCCTGCGTGGGGCGAACCGGGATGGCGGGAAACCGGAGTAGTCCCGGGGGGCTCAGTTCCGTTTCGCCAGCAGCGCCTGCCCGGCCTTGGAGACGGGCTTCTTTCCGAGGACGGCGGAGATCGCCGCACCCACGGAGACGAGGCGATCCAGGTCCACGCCGGTTTCGATGCCCATGCCGCGCAGCATGTAGACCACATCCTCCGTCGCCACATTGCCGCTGGCGCCTTTCGCGTAGGGGCAGCCGCCGAGGCCGGAGGTGGAGCTGTCCACCGTGGCGAGCCCCATCTCCAGGACGGCGTGGAGGTTCGCCAG
>CAZKIM010000001.1:48194-49848 GCA_964552855.1 uncultured Solibacteraceae bacterium
AGCCCTGCTTCCGCGTGGCGCAAGGCTTTAAGTCCGATGTCCTTGCGGGCCTGCATCCCGGGCCATGCGACCTGGGTGAGATCGGCTTCCACCTTCGTCCGCGCCTCCGCCAGCGTGGGCGCGGCGGTGGCGAGGTTCAGCACGCGCCCGCCATTCACCGTCCAGCGGCCCTCCACCTTCTTGGTGCCCGCGTGGATGAGGACGCACTTCGGTGCCTTGATCTCGATGGGCACGCCCGTCTTGGGGCGGTCGGGATAGCCTTCCGCCGCCAGCACGACGGTGATGGCGCAGCCCGGCTTCACCTTCACGCTCCCCTGCTTCAATTCGCCCTTTGCGACGGCGAGCAGCAGCGCGGCGAGATCCTCGTCCAGCAGCTGCATGAGCACTTGGGTTTCCGGATCGCCGAAGCGGCAGTTGTACTCCAGCAACTTCGGCCCTTCCGCTGTCCACATGACGCCGAGGAAGAGGACGCCGCGGCCGACGAGGCCATCCTTCTGCAGGCCGCGCACCGTGGGCTCCACCAGTTCCTTGCGCATGCGCTCCGTGTCTTCGGGCCGCAGGAAGGGAATGGGGCCGAAGACGCCCATGCCGCCGGTGTTCGGGCCCTTGTCGCCTTCGAAGATGCGCTTGTGGTCCTGGCAGGCGGGCAGCGGAAGGTAGGAGGCGTGGTCCGCGTCCACATCCACCAGCACATGGAGGCTCAGCTCCATGCCCAGCAGCGGCGCTTCCAGCACGACGGTCTTGGAGGCTTCTCCGAACGCGCCATCCAGGAAGGCGCGCAGCGTGTCGAGCGCCTCGGCCTCGCTCTCCGCCAGCACAACTCCCTTCCCCGCCGCGAGGCCATCAGCCTTCAGGACGATGGGCAGGCCCCAGGCCCAGTTGCGGATCTCCGCTTCGCCCGAAACCCAATCGCCGACGGTGACCGAGGCCGCGGCTGGAAGGTCGTGGCGCTCCATGAAATCCTTCGCGAAGGCCTTCGATCCTTCGAGCCTCGCCGTCGCCGCGCCGTGGCCGAAGACGGGGATGCCGAGCGCGCGCACCGCGTCCGCCACCCCCGCCACCAGCGGAGCCTCGGGGCCGATGACGACGAGGCCCGGGCGATTCGCCGCGCACCAGCCCGCCACGGCCTTCGGGTCCGCGGCGTCCATGGCCACGCGGGATCCGAGCTCGCCGAGCGCGTCGCTGCCCGGCGCCGACACCAGTTCCACGCCCGCCGTTTCCTTGAGCTTGAGCGCCAGGGCGTGTTCACGGCCACCGGAGCCGAGCAGCAGGATCTTCATGGAACCTCCGATCCTCCAGTATCGCCGAAGGAGCGGAGGCCCTGAAGCGCCGACTAGAACTTCACCGTCTCACCCGGCTTCATCACGCGCAGGCGCTTGTCGCCCTTGAAGGCCTGCTCCACTTGGGCGGTGGACGCGAGGCCCGGGAAGGTGGCGTAGTGCATGGGCACGATGGTGCTCGGGTGGAAGTACTTCCTCACGGCGAGCGCTGCGGTGGCGGGGTCTTCGGTGTAGGGCCCGCCGCCCACGCAGAGCAGCAGGATGCTCGGGTGGTAGAGCTCCTGGATGAGCGACATGTCGCCGAAGATCCAGGTGTCGCCCGTGTGGTAGAGGCTGCGGCCGTCCTTGAAGGTGAGCACGAAGCCCACGGGCCG
>CAZKIM010000001.1:49948-55403 GCA_964552855.1 uncultured Solibacteraceae bacterium
TCGGCGGCGGTGCCCTGCACCACCGTGTTCACCGCCTCGCGCAGGCCCGCGGCGCGCAGACCCTGATTCTGGCTTTCCAGTTCGGGGATGCGGCGGATGCGGCCCCAGTGGGTGCGCACCATGCCCTCGGCCAGGGCCTTCTCCTTGGTGTTCTCGATCCACGCCGCGACTTTGGGCATGCGTTCGAAGTAGCGTTCGATGAAGGCCTTCGCCTCCTTTTGTGAAATGCCAAGGGAAGCCGCGAGGGCGAAGGCGCCCTGGCCGTAGAGAAGACCGAAGTTCACGGCCTTGGAAGCGCTGCGCTGATCGGCCGTCACCTCTTCCAGCGCAAGGCCGTAGACCTCCGCCGCCGTGCGGCGATGGATGTCCTCGCCGCGCTCGAAGCCGCCGAGCAGAGTCGGATCGTCCGCGAGCGCGGCGACGACGCGGAGCTCGATCTGGCTGTAGTCCGCGTCCAGCAACAGCCATCCGTCTTCCGGAACGAAAGCGCCGCGGATGGCGCGGCCTTCGGGCGTGCGCACGGGAATGTTCTGGAGGTTGGGATCGTTGGAGGCGAGGCGACCCGTGGGCACGGCGGCGGCGTGGAGCTTGGTGTGCACGCGGCCCGTGACCGGATTGACCATCAGCGGCAGCGCCTCCACATAGGTGCCCAGCAGCTTCTGCATCTGCCGGTGCTTAAGCAGCGCGACGGCGATCTCCGCGCCGTGGTCCTCCGCCAGTTCCTGAAGCACATCCTCATCGGTGCTCGGCGCCTTCGTCTTGCCGGTGCGCTTGAGGACGGGCAGGCCCAGCTTCTCGTAGAGGATCTTGCCGAGCTGGGCGGGACTGTTGAGGTTGAAGCCTTCGCCCGCCAGCTCCGTCGCCCGCGCAACCGCCGCGTCGCGCTCGGCGCGCATCTCCACGCCCAGCTTGTCCAACACGGAGGTGTCCAGGCGCACGCCGTTCAGTTCCACCTGAGCGAGCACTTCCACCAGCGGCAGGTCAACTTCGGCATAGAGGCGCTGAAGCTGCTCGTCCGTCATCTTGGCCTTGATGGCGTCGCAGAGACGGAGCGCAAGGTCCGCGTCCTCGGCGGCGTATTGCACGGCCTGGTCGAAGTCGGCCTCGTCGAAGCGCTTCATGGCCTTGCCCTTGCCAACCACCTCCTCGAAGGCGATGGGCTTGGTGTCGAGCCAGCGAACACTCAAGTCATCCAGGTTGTGGCGGAAGCTGGAGTCGAGCACATAGCTCAGCACCATGCTGTCATCACTGAGTCCGTGCACCGGCAGGCCGTGACGCGCGAGCACTTCGAGGTCGTATTTGAGGTTCTGGCCGACCTTCTTGACGGAGGCATCGGCGAAGAGGGGCGCGAGGATCGTTTGGACTTCCGCGAAGGGCAGGTTGCGCGGATCGAGGTGCGGCGCGAGCTGCGTCCAAAAGTCCGCCGCGTCGCCTCGCAGATCGAGCAGCGATTCAGGCAAGCCGGAATCGGGCAGCAGACCCGGCAGCGCGCCATCGGTATCCTTCGCGGAGGGCTTGAGATGGGCCAGTGGGACATAAAGGCCTTCGTTCGGTTTCCACGCCAGCGATAGGCCGACGAGATGCCCGCGCGTGGCATCAATGCTCGTCGTTTCGGTGTCGAGGCCGAAGCGCCCGGCGGCGCGGATCTCCAATACGGCGGCTTCCAGATCCTTCATGGACGCGGCATGGCGATAGGTGCGCGACGACCCGCTGCTGACGGAAGTCGCCGTGAACTCTTTCGTCAGAGTCTGGAAGCCCAGTTCCTTGAACGCGGCGCGGGCCTTCTCCGAATCCAGGCCGGCGTACTTGAGCTTCTCCGGCGAAGTGGGAAGGTCCAAATCCGTGACGACAGTGACGAGGCGCTTGGTGAGATCCAGCCATTCGGACGCGGTATCGAGGCCCTCCCGCTGCTTGGGCTTCAGCTCCGCCTTGGCGGCGAGGACGCCATCCAGGCTGCCGTACTTCTCCAGCAGTTGCGCCGCGCCTTTCTCGCCGATGCCCGGCACGCCCTTCACATTGTCCGAGGCGTCGCCGAGCAGCGACAGATAGTCCACCACCTGCTCGGGCCACACGCCCATGCGCGCCTTCACGCCTTCGCGGTCGTGCCAGATTTCCCCATCCTTGGTGTTGAGCACGGTGATGCCGGCAGCGTCGTCCACCAGTTGGAGCAGGTCCTTGTCCGGGCTCACGATGACCGCGCCCAGGCCATCCTTCGCGGCCCGCTTCGCCAGCGTGCCCATCACATCGTCGGCCTCAAAGCCCGGCAGCTCCACGATGGGGATGTTCATGGCCTCGATGAGCTGGCGGATGAGCGGAATCTGAGGACGCAGATCCTCGGGCATCTCCGCCCGGTTCGCTTTGTAGTCGGGGTAGATCTCGTGGCGGAAGGTGGGCTCCGGCGTGTCGAAGACCGCCGCGATGTGCGTGGGCTTGTGCTTTTCGAGGAGTTGAAGCGCGATGCGCGCGAAGGTGTAGGCGGCCCCGTTCTTCAGCCGGGGATTGGCGAAGTAGGAACGGAAAATGAAGGCGAAGGTGTCGAGGAGGTAGAGGCGTTCTTCGGGCATGGAGACAGTATGGCTTGTGGCAATAAAGGTTCACCACGGAGAGCACGGAGGACACGGAGTTTTCTCGGTGTCCTCCGTGCTCTCCGTGGTGAATTGCCTTTTCAGAACCACGCCCACTCGAGGCCGTCCGGAAGGTCGAAGGCGGCCCATTCGAGGTGCAGCACCCTACGCGGAATGAGGCGCTTCGGGCGCTCGGAGGCGTGGAGCAGGAGCGGGTGCATGAGGATGGCGTCGCCGCGCGTCGCGTGGATCTCCACGGGATTGGTCTCCAGTCCGCGATGGCTCCCAGGTTTCACGCGCAGCGGCCCCGTGTCCGGTCCCGAATCATCCAGATGCAGGCGCAGGCTCCGCACCTGAGCCACCAGCTCATCCGGCGCCTGCACCTGCCAGAACGGGCCTTTGTCCACCCAGCCATCGAAGCCGGGCACAGGCTTGGGCGCCTTCACCGCGAAGGTCGTGTCGCGGTGCCAGCCGATGTCCCAGTCCTGGCCTTCGCCCTTGGCCATGAGCAGCGCGCGTACGACGCGCGCGCCGGACCCCAGCAACTCCGTCATGCGCGATGGCAGCGCCGTGGTCGCGAGCCAGGCGTTCAAGGGCGCCAGCGGCACCGGACGGCGAGAGGGTTCGAGCAGCCATGGCAGCGCCGCCTCCAGCGCGCGAAGTTCGCCTTCCCCCACGGCCTGGGGCCAAAGCTCCCACCCCACTTCCTTCAATGCACCCAAGTCCATGAGGTAAAGTGTCGCCTTAAGCCGCAATCCTTGGGAGGCGTCATGGCCAAGCTCCGTGTCGAATGTTTCGGGGTCTCTCTGGATGGCTTCGGCGCGGGACCGAGCCAGAGTCTGGAGAACCCCCTCGGTGTGCGCGGGCCGGAGCTCATGGGCTGGGTCTTCCCGACGCGGATGTTCAAGGCCATGCACGGCGGCGGCGGGGAAGGCGGCGAGATCGGCGTGGACAACACTCAGGCCGATCACGGCTTCGAGAATATCGGCGCATGGATCCTGGGCCGCAATATGTTCGGCCCCGTTCGCGGTCCCTGGCCCGACGAAAGCTGGCGCGGCTGGTGGGGCGAGGAACCGCCCTACCATGTGCCCGTCTTCGTGCTAACCCACCATCCGCGCAAGCCGCTGGTGATGGCGGGCGGGACGATCTTCCACTTCGTCACCGGCGGCATCCGGGAGGCGCTGAATCGCGCCTTCGAGGCCGCGGGCGGCAAGGATGTCCGCCTGGGCGGCGGCGTGGCCACCGTTCGGCAGTACCTCCAGGCGGGGCTCGTGGACGAGATGCACCTCGCCCTGAGTCCGGTGCTCCTGGGACGCGGCGAATCGCTTTTCCAAGGCCTCGATCTGGACGCCCTGGGCTACGAGGTCGCCGAGACTTTGCCCGGAGAGCGCGCCACCCATCTGCGTCTGCGAAAGCGCGGCTGAGGCCAGGGGCTCCTGTGGAGTCGGGGTCAATTTCCATCGCTTGACATAACGAACGATCGTTTTATTATTGGATGACCCGGAGGCTCCATGCCCGCCGCCACCGCATCTTCCAAAGGCGCCCTCACCCGCGAGGCGATTCTGCTCGAAGCCGTGCAGATGGCTTCGGAACTGGGCTTGGAGGGCCTGAGCATCGGGAAGCTCGCGGAGAACACAGGGCTGAGCAAGGCGGGGCTCTTCGCCCATTTCGGTTCCAAGGAGGGCCTGCAGCTCGCCACGCTCAAGGCGGCCCGGGACCGGGTGGCGCAGGAAGTCTTCATTCCCGCGTTTAAAGCGCCGCGCGGCCTGAAGCGCCTGCTGGCCGTCTGCGACCGCTGGCTCGCCTACGCCGAATCGGAGGTCTTCCGGGGCGGCTGCCCCATCGCCGCGGCCAGCGCGGAATTCGACGGGCGGCCCGGACCGGTGAAGGACTACACGGCGGAATGCATGGCGGAGCTGCGCCAGACGATCGCCCGTCTCATCCGCGAAGCGAAGGCTTCGGGTGAGCTCGCGAAGGAGACTGATCCCGAGCAGCTCGCCTACGAATTCCACGCCCTCGCCCTCGGAGCCAACGGCGCCTTTCAGCTCTTCGGCGACCGCGCGGCCTTCGCCATGAGCCGCCGGGCCATCAAAGAACGGCTCAAGACCTTCACCGCGCCCGGCACACGGCTCGCGCCCTTGTGAGGAGGAGGCCATGAACGCGAAACTTCGCGCGCTCCGTCTCGCCTTCCGCGCGACGGACGCTGTCGCTCCGGAGCTTGCCCGGCGATGGGCGCAACGCCTCTTCACGACGCCCCCGCGCCACCCTGCGCCGCCCGCAGAACGGGCCGTCCTCCGCCGAGGGCGCCCCTTCAACTTCATCAGCGGAGGCCTGCGGCTTCGGGCCTGGTGCTGGGGCGAAGGCCCTTCCATCCTCCTCGCCCACGGCTGGGGCGGACGCGGCGGCCAGCTCCACGCCTTCGTCGAGCCCTTGCTGGATGAAGGCTATTCCGTCCTCGCCTTCGACGCGCCGGGTCATGGGCAGTCGGAAGGCCACACCGCGAGCGTGCCGCTCTTCGCGCGGGCGATGCTGGACCTCGCCGACCTTCGCGGCCCCTTTCACGCCGTCATCGGCCACAGCTTCGGCGGCGCCACGACGACCTACGCCTTGAGCCACGGGCTGAGCGCCTCCCGCGCCGTGCTCATCGCCGCGCCGACGAGTCCGGAAGGGTTCTACCGCGACCTGCTGACGGCGCTCGGCTTCGATGCGAATCGTCAGGAGACCTGCCTGCGCGCGATGGAGCGGGATTACGGACTCCACCTCGCGGAGATCCACGGTCCGACCTGCGCGAAGGCGATCCAGCTTCCGGGCCTCGTCATCCATGACGCGCGAGACCGCGAAGTGCCGTTCTCCCACGGTGAAGCCTACGCGGCCGCCTGGCCCGACGCCCA
>CAZKIM010000001.1:55503-63087 GCA_964552855.1 uncultured Solibacteraceae bacterium
TCCTTGCCGATGACCACGCGGCGGGGCGGGCGCGGCTTCGCGATGGCTTGGGCGATCTTCGCGGCGCAGGCGGAGGCTTCGATGGCGTGGCGCTCGCCCATCGCCTCGCGGGCGTCCATGGAACGCTTCAGGATGGTCTCGTAGCGCGTGCCCGCGGCGCGCGCGGGCAGGTCGCCCCAGGCCTGGACAAGGGTGCGGCGGAATTCGGTGCGGATGGCGCCGGGCTCCACGAGGATGACCGGGATCTCGTCGCCGAGCTCCAGGCGCAGGGTTTCCGCGAGCGCGACGACCGCGTGCTTGCTGGCGTTGTAGGCGCCCGCGAGCGGAATGGAGAGCCGCCCGAGCATGGAGGCCACCTGCACGATGCGGCCTTCGCCCTTCGCCGCGTGGGCGCGGATGAGGGGCAGGAAGGCGCGGGTCATGGCGTGGAGCCCGACCACATTCGTCTCGAACTGGGTGCGCAGTTCATCTTCGGTGAGAAGTTCCAGCGGTCCCACCTGCCCATAGCCCGCGTTGTTCACGAGGCCGATGAGACGGAGCGTCCGACAAGCGTCCACGGCGACGGCGATGGAGGCCGCATCCGTCACATCCAGCGCGAGGCGGCGCAGATCGTCGCCTTCCGGCACTTCCGCCAGCGCATCCACCTTCCGCGCGGTCGCCACGACGCCGAAGCCGCGCCTCCGCAGCTCCGCAACGAGCGAACGGCCGATGCCGCTGGAACAACCCGTGACGAGAATCCATCCGCGATCCATCGTTCCAGCCTAAATGGAAACGGGCCCCGAAGGGCCCGTCTGGAATCGCGTCGCGCTCAGGCGGCCTTTTTGGTCGTGGCCTTCTTGGCGGGCTTCTCGGCCTTCGCGCCCTTGGCGGCCTTCACCTCGACGCTGCTGGCCGTCATGGTGTAGGTGATCGTCACCTTGTCGCCGACCTTGGGGGCGGTGGCGGAGCCGAGGTTGACCTCCCACTTGTCCTTGCCCTTCATGACCGTCACGACGCCGTTCTCCACGGAGACGACGGGGCCGGTCACCTGGTAGGTCTTGGCGCCAGCGGCGGCGAGGGCGGTGGCGCCGAAGAGGGCGCCGGCCAGGAGGAGGGATGAGGCGAACTTGCGCATGGAATGCTCCTTGGGGTTGGTTAGCGCCCCAACAGTAGCACCACCGGAGTTCAGGTCAATACATCTGCTTGTTCACGCCGTTCACATCCCCCTGGTCGGCGGGAGGCGGCGCGGTGTAGACATGCATGGACTGACTCTTGGTAGGCAGGTAGCCCATGCCGAAGTAGGTGAAGGCGATGAAGCCCCAAGCCACGAGGCTCAACTTGATGGCCGGGCGGCCCTTCCACTTGGTGTGCTGAAGGTGAAGCACGCCCGCGTAGATGAGCCAGGTGATGAGGCCCCAGTTTTCCTTGGGATCCCAGGACCAATAGTCGCTCCAGGCGAACTTGGCCCAGGTGCCGCCCGTGATGAGCCCGGCGGCGAGGAACAGGAAGCCCGCGCGGATCCACTTGATGGTGAGGGCTTCGAAATCCACTTCCGTCGCGCCCAGAGCCCGCGCCCAGAAGGAGCCAGCTTCCATCGTCCGGTTGCCGGGCTTGAGCAGGGCGAGGATGCCCAGCACGAAAGCCACCGTCACACAGGAGTAGCCGCAAAAGTAGATGGTCACATGGGGCAGGAACCAGCCGCTGTTGAGCGCGGGCGGCAACTGGATGATCTCGATGTCCTGCTTGTGGAGCGCGTAGCCCAGCGCGCCGAGGATGAGCAGGTTCGCGATCACGCCGAGGAACCGCACCTTCTTCAGCCACTCCACCACGACCATCAGGCCGCCGAAGATGAAGCCGAAGTAGATGAGGCTTTCGTAGAAGGTCTTGAAGGGCGGGCGACCGGCCTCGATGCCGCGACCGATGAGGGTGTAGGCGTTCAGGAGCCACGCGGCGAGGAAGAGGATGCGCGCCGCCTGATAGATGCGGTCCTTCTCGTCCTTCAGCTTGGGCGCCCACAGACTCGTGAGGTAGGCGAGGAAGGCCAGCGTGTAGGCGATGAGCGTGAGCTTGAAGGGCCATTCGGCCTTGGCGAAGTGGGAATACATCTCGAACATCAGGCGCCCCCTTCCGTCTTCTGCCCTGCGCGCTTCTTGAGCCAGGGCTTCAGGTAGAACATCCACAGGGCGCCGCCGATGAGGCAGAGGAAGCCCAGGTAGGTCAGCCACAGGCCCGGCTCGTAGACGACCATGATGCCGCTCACGGTGGAATCCTTCGGATCGTAGTTGCTCTGGTAGAACCAGTGACCGCGGAAGACGAGCGGATCATTCACGCTCACTTCCTTGCGGGCCAGCTCCTTGCCGCTCTTGTCCTCGATGACGAGCACGCTGCGGAAGTCCTTCGGCTCCGCGTCCTTCTCGTGGTAGCTGAGGCCCACGCGGTTGTCGAAGTAGGTGGTGCCCTGGGATGGCGAGCCATCGGGACTCTTCGCGGCGAGCCAGTGGGTCTCGGACTTGCCGGAATCCGGATCGGTGATCGTCACCTGGATGGCTGGAGCGGCGTGATCGGGGTCCGGCTTGGCCTGCGTATCCGGGTTGGCGATGTAGTTCGGATGCCAGACCGCGTGGGGCAGCATCTCCAGCATCGTGGCGCTAAGCCCCTTTTCGATGGAGAAGAGCTTGCCCGGCGCCCAGTCCTCGGCGCGCGTGACCTTGCCGTTCTCCAGGAGACGGACCTTCTGGTCATCAAGGCTGTAGACCACGAAGCGGTTCTGGGTCTCTTCCCCTTCCCGCACATAGTGGAGGGTCATGCCCATGCCCGGCGGCAGAGTCGCCGCGTTGGCCTGGTCGGAGAAGGCGGGCGTGCGCGCGCAAAGGAAGAGCGGCGCGGTGGCGCCATCGCTGAAGCGGTGGAGCTGCATCTCCAGCCACGGGCCGCGAAGCTCTGGGGGAACCCGCGCCAAGTCCACCGGCCCCTCAGGCCCTTGCTTGAAGGGGAAGTCGGGGTGCTTCTTGATCACCTTCAACTCGAAGGCCGGGAAGGACCACACGGCGCCGGGCTTGGCGTCGTGCTCCAGATCCTTGCCCATGAAGGTGAGTTCCAGCTTCTCGGCGGAAGGCCCGTGGGGCTTGAGCCGCGCGGCCAGCGCCGAATCGAAGGTGGGTTTGAGCAGGATGGAGAAGCGGCCACCCGGCTCGTTGAAGCGGTAGGCCGAACCGCTATTCGCCAGCAGGTAGCCCACCACCGGATTGGGCCCGCCCAGGCCCAGCATGAGCTTCATCACGGGATTGGCCGCCGCCTTGGAGTCTTCCTGGAACCCGCCGTCATCCACGGCGTCGGGAAGAACCTTGTCCACCTTCATGTGGAGCCAGGTGAGGGGCAGGCGCGTGTCCAGGCCTTCCTTCACCTCGTAGGCCTTGGGATTGCGCTCGAAGCCGCCCTTCCCATCCGGCTCCACGAAGGCGTAGAGCTTGAACTCGGGCTCGTAGTGCTGGATCTCGAACTTCTCCAGCTTCACGCGGAAATCCGGCAGGCCGTAGGCGTCCTTCCAGTCGTTGGGATCGGGTCCCTTCACGCGCCAGAAGACGGAGGTGGGCTCGCCCTGGTGGATCTCGTTGAAGGCGCGCACGAAGCCGTACTTGCCGATGAGGCCGCCCGCCAGGATGAGCGCCGGGGCGATGTGCACCAGCAGGAAGCCGAATTTCGGCAGCGTGTAGGGCCGCCGCTTCCAGGCCACCAGCAAGGTGCAGAGGCTGATGATGAGCATCAGCGCGTAGAACCAGAGGCTGTGGTAGACATCGTCCACATGGGCGTGGCGCACGAGGAAGAGCGGCAGCCCGCCCCACCATTTCGAGCCGTAGAGGCTCGTGTATTCCGTCCACTTGAGCTGCTGCAGCACCAGCGTCCCGAGCAGCACCGCCATGGCGATGGTCACCATCTGCGTGATGGCGAAGGGCACGCTCGTGAAGAACGCGTAGGCTTTCCGCCTTCCAATGAGGAAGACGCCGGCCAGGAACACCAACGACACCACCATGAAGACCGTCACCTGGTGCTGGGGCGTCGCCTGACTGCGCTCGAGCAGCGTCTGCGCCGCCATCCACGCCAGGCACCAAGCCAACAAGGCCAGCGCCTGCAGGAAGAAGTTGCGTTCCAGAGGCTCGGAAAGGAAGCCGGCGCGGCGGGGCGTTGCGGAAGCAGGAGCGTCGGTCATGTCATCTCAAACAGAGCGCGGACACGCGGACTTCCAGTGTCCCGCGCATCGGAACGCGAGGCAATGCCTGGCTTCTGGCGTCCGATGCCGGACGCCTGATTTAAACCAGCGCCAGCAGGCCCAGCAGGTAGAAGCTCAGCTCCACGCCCACCTGGTATTTCGCCCGGCCGGTGGTGAAGCGGTCATGGAAAAGCCAGAGGTAGATCAGCGGGTAGGCCGCGCAGGCGACGAGGATCAGCGCCGTGAGCAGGGGATGGACCGCGTGGCGGCTGTGGAAGGTCAGCCACAGCGTGCCCGCCAGCAGCAGGCCGAGCATGGCCGCGAGCACGCCCTTGGCGGCGCGCTTGCCCAGCAGGATGGGCAGCGTCTCTTGACCGACGATCTGGTCGTTCTGCATGTCGCGGATGTCGTTCACCACCGTGCGGGCGAAGGCCAGCACGCCCACGAGGAAGAGCGCCGCGAAGACGCGCAGGTCCCAGGTCCGGCCCGTGAACCACACGGGCATGGCAACGGCCACCACGGAGAGCGCCACGGCCACGACCGCGTCCTTGGAACCAGGAATGCCACGGAGGCTGCGCCCGCCGCCCAGGGGCAGCTTGTAGAGCGCGCCCAACACCGTCGCGCCGAGAAGCACGCCCAGCGGCACGAGGCCGAAGGTGGCGGCGAGTCCGAGGGCGAGGCCGAGGAACGCGATGGCGGAGGCGAGCATCGCCACCTTGTTGCGCTCCAGGAAGCGCGCGCGGCCCGGCCCCTTCGCGCCGAGGCCGTGGGGATCCAGGAAGGGCGTCAGGAGGAACATACCGAGCACATAGGACCCGGTGATGATCGGAAATCGCCAGGTGAGGGCGAGGCCGAGCCAGGCGTGAACGCCGAGCGTCATCAGCGCCGAACCCACCGCCAGCAAGGCTGGCGCGCCGAAACCCGCGCGGAGGAAACTGGCGAAGCGGCCCCGGGCATCGCCCAGCTGCTCCAGCGTGTCCACCACCTCGTCCACGAGCCAGGTGGGCGTGGAGGCGCCGGCGAGCACGCCCACCGTCTCCGTGCCCTTGAAGGCCTTGAGATCCAGCTCCGAAGCCGTCTCCACATACTGCACGGGCTTGCCGTAGTGGTGAGCCAGCTCGGCGAGATGCTTGGTGTTGGAGGAGGCCTTGCCGCCCACGACGACCACATAGTCCACGGCCTGGGCCAGGGACTTGGCTTCGTCCTGGCGCGTCCAGGTGTCTTCGCAGATGGTGTTCTCGACGATCACATCCTGCGCGCGGTCGCGGAGGTAGCCGCTGATCTCGTGGAAGTCCTTCACCGTGAAGGTCGTCTGGGACACGATGAGGATCTTCTTGAGCTGCTCGTCGGTGAGCGCCTTCGCCTCGTCCATGTTGGCGACGATGAGGGAGCCGTGCTCCGCGAAGCTGCGATGGGCGATGCTTTCGGCGTGGCCGTGGGAGCCGAGGATGATGGTGAAGTAGCCCTTGGGGCTCCACTTTTTGATCTTGTTGTGGACCTTCGCCACTTCCGGGCAGGTGGCGTTGACGATGGTGAGTTCGCCCTTCTTCGCGCGCTCTTTCAGGCCGCGCAGATCCTGGATGGGAATGCCGTGGGCGCGGATCACCACCGTGCCGTTCTCGACCTTGGCGGGCGCCTCGGCCACGGCCACGCCGCGCTTGCCGATGAGCTCCAGCGCTTGAGGATTGTGGATGAGCGGGCCGAGGGTCTGGACCGGCCCGGCGCTCTGCTTGGTGGAAGCCTCCAGCACCGCGTCCATGGCGCGACGCACGCCCCAGCAGAACCCGGCGGTCTTGGCGACGATGACCTTCATGCCTTCTCCCTGGACCGCGACCGGTCCTGACCTTCAAGAATACCGCCCGAAGCCAGCATCGGCCCCATCCTCTAGTGAAGCCGGATCTCGCGGCCCTCTTCCCGGATCTCGCCTGCGTCCCGCATGTGCCGCAGCAGCCGGGAGAGGGTTTCCGGCGCCATGCCCAGCTGGGCGGCGAGCACCTTCTTGGGCACCCGCAGGCGCACGACGCCATCCCGGCTTTCCTTGGCCTGGTCGCCAAGCCAGCGCCGGAGGCGGCCCGTGCCGTCCTCCTGGCTCAATTGCTGGACCTGGGAGGTCAGCCGGTGGTGCCATGAGGCGAGGCTTTCCAGCGCGCCCAGGCAGAGATCCGGGTCTTCCCGCAGCATGCGCAGCAGGGGCGCCTTGGGAAAGTGGGCGAGCAGCGAAGGCTCCAGGGCCACCGCCGTGGCGGGATAGGGACCGCCCGAGAAGACGGCCGCCTCGGCGAAGCTCTGCCCCGCGCGGACGATGCTGAGCACGGTCTCCCGCCCTTCCGCCCCGGCCCGGCTGAGTTGCACGGCCCCTTCCAGCACCACGAAGAAGCCCGTGCAATCGTCCCCTTCCCGGAACAGCGGTTCGCCCGCCTCGGCCTTGCGAAGCCGGAGCAGCGCCCCCACCGCGCCCACCTGCTCGGGCTTCATGCGGTGGAAGAGGGCGGATTTGGACCAGAGGCCCTGGTGTGGCGCGGCCATGGAGCCAGTCTAGAGCGCGCCTGGACCTGGCGCGATTGATCGAAGTCAACTCCCGAGTCGCCATTGAGTTCCATCAAGGACGCCCCTGCCTGCCCTGCCCAACCTGGGTTCCAGGAGGCGTTCCATGAGCGTGAGCATATTGGAGAGGACCGTGGGGGAACTGGTGGCCGAGCGCCCTGGCCGCGCCAAGGTCTTCGAGAAGCTGGGCATTGACTACTGCTGCAAGGGCAATGTGGCGCTCGCGGTCGCCTGCGAGGCCAAGGGCGCGAACCCGACTGAGATCGCGGCCCTGATGGAAGCCGCCGCCCCCAGCCCCGGCCTTGGCCCGGACGCGCCCTGGCGGAAGACGGTGGACAGCCTGGTGGAGCACATCGTCTCCACCCACCACGCCTACCTGCGCGAATCCCTACCCCGCCTGGAATGGATCACGGACAAGGTCGCCAAGGTCCACGGGGACAAGGACGCTCGCCTGCCGGAGCTGGCCAAGGCCTTCAAGGCCTTCGCCAAGGAGACGGACGAGCATCTGAACAAGGAGGAGATGATCCTCTTCCCCTTCTGCAAGATCCTGGAGAACGGCCAGCGCCCGCCCTTCCCGCCCACGGTGACGATGCCCATCCGCACGATGATGGCCGAGCACGAGGATCACGGCGCGGCCCTGGAGACCTTCCACCGCCTCACGGACGGCTATGTCGTGCCCGAAGGCGCCTGCAACACCTGGCGGGCCATGCTGGACGGCCTCCAGGAGCTGGAGGCGGACCTCCACACCCACATCCACCTGGAGAACACCGTCCTCTTCCCCTGGGCCGAAAAGCTCGAAGCCGCCCTGGGCGTGGACCCCGCCGCCTTCGCCCACATGAGCTGCAAGCATTAGA
>CAZKIM010000002.1:0-4344 GCA_964552855.1 uncultured Solibacteraceae bacterium
TTCAGCACACCCTGGCGGATGTCCTGGTCCACGCACATGCGGGGGAGGAAGGCGACGCCTTCGCCCGCTTGCACCATGCGGCGGATGCTCTCCACCGTGGGCATCTCGATGTCCATGTTGAGCGGCACCTTCGCGTGCTGGAAGGCCTTGATGACCGCGTCCCGATAGGGCGAGGCGACATTGTGCGCGATGAAGGTCTCCTTCTCCAGTTCCTTGAGCGCCACGCCGCTCTTCTTTCCGAGCTTGTGGGTCGGCGCGACGACGAGGGCGAGGTGGTCCGTGTAGAGCACCTGGGAGCGGAAGCGCTCGTCATCCACGCGGTAGCTGATGACGCCGTAGTCCACATCGCCCGCCAGCAGGCGGTCGGGGATCTCGCCGGAGCGGCTGCGCTGCACGACGAGCTTCACCTTGGGGTAGGCGCGGCGGAAGCGCGAGAGGTGCGGCAGCAGGTAGAGCGTCATGCTCTCGTTGGCGCCGATGGCGAGGCGACCCGTCGCCTTGTTCTTCAATTCGCCGAGCTGGTTCGAGAGGCTGCGCTGGAGGTTGTCCTGCTGCCGCGCCGCTTCAAAGACGAGCTTGCCGGCTTCCGTGAGGAAGAGGTCGCGGCCCGAGCGGTCCAGCAGCGGCTCCCCTACCTCGGCTTCCAGCCGTTGGACGGCCAGGGACACGGCAGGCTGGGTGCGGAACAGCTTCTCCGCCGCCCGGGTAAAGCTCCGCTCATTCACCACCGTGTAGAAAACGCCGAGAAGGGAGGTGTCGTTGAGCATGGTGGAACTCCTGATGATTGGCTCCACCAGCATAATCAATATTTATGGATTGGCGTCAGGCGTCAGGCTTCAGGCGTCGGGCCTTTATTCGGGGAGGGCGGACCGTCCAAGCGGTCCGGTGGCAAAGAGGCCCGACGCCCGATGCCCGAAGCCCGATAACCTGAATGGATGCTGTTGCCGCTCTACCTGGGATGCCTCCACGCCCTCGAACCCGACCATGTCGCGGTGGTGACGGGCGTGAGCCTGGAGGGCGATCGCAAGACCGCCTGGAAGGTGGGCCTCGCCTTCGGCGTTTCGCACATGCTCGCGGTGGCCGTGCTCGCGGCGGTGGCGATCCTCGCGGGCCACGCGGTGTTCGGCGAAGCCTTCTACGACTGGATGGACCGCGGCGCCTGGATCCTGGTGGCCCTGCTCGGCCTGTGGAATCTCGCGGCGGCCTTCGGCCTCCGCAAGGGCGCGCTGCACTCCCACGCGCACACCCACGGCGTCCTCACGCACACCCACCCGCATCCGGAAGGCCATGGCCATCGCTTCCACCACTCCGCGGCCTGGCTCGGCGCTTTCTTCGGCCTGGGCGGCGTGCGCGGCTTCACGACGCTGATGGAGCACGGCGGCATCCACGGCACCTTCGCCTTTGGCGTCGCGCTGCTGCTCTTCGGCCTCGGCATCACGGCCATGTTCATCGGGCTGTCGGCGGCATCGGGCTGGATCGCGGCGAAGCTGGGCGGCATGCGGGGCTTCCGCCGGATGCTCTTCGCGGCCTCGGGCTTCGGCAACCTCGCCGTCGGGATCTGGTTGCTCGTGAAGGGCTAGCCTCACTCTTTCGGCGAAGCCCCCGGCAACGCATCGAGCTTGAAGGGCAGCGGGCGCGAGAAAGCCTTGAGGAGCGGCGCGGGGAGCTTCGCGGCGGCCCGCTTGGCGGCGTCGTGGCTCGGAAAGGCGCCCCAGCACGCCTGCCACCAGCGAAAGCCATCCTTGCGGATGAAGGGCAGGACCATGAAGTCCTTCGCGTGCTTTCCACCCAGATCGGCCAAGGCTCGCAGGCCCTCGCGGCGACCTGAGACGACGAGGCGCAGCGTCCAGGCCTCCTTCGGCGCGGCGGCGCGTTTCAATTCGCCTTCGTGGATCGCCTCGTCCAGTTTTGATTCGCGCAGCAGCGCGGGAAGATCCACGGCCGTCACCGGCCTGGGCACGACGGTGATCTCCAGGCTGCGGCTGCTGCCGCCCGCGGCGTTGGTGACGCTGAGGGTGTAGACCGTGGTGGCGACGGGCGTGACGGTGACGCTGCCCTTGCCTTCCACTTCCATGCCCGTGGGGTAGAGGCGCGCCTTGACCCCGGCGCCGCAATCCCAGGCGAGGGTGACCGCGTCGCCGGGGTAGCAGAACTTCTTGTCCGCATCGAAGGTGGCGGTGGCCGCCGCGCCTTTCACCGGCGTGGCGAGCACCGTCACTTCGACGCTCTTGCTGGCGCCGCCCAGCGCGTTGTAGACGCTCAGCGTGTACTTGGTGCTCTCCATCGGCGTGACGGTCACTTCGCTTTTGCCATCCAGCTCCAACCCGCCGGGCTCCAGGCGCACCTTGGCCGCGCCGTTGCACTGCCAGCGCAGGACGACGGGCTCGCCGGGCAGGACGGCCTTGGCGCTGGGCTCGAAGGCGCACACCTCCGGCACCTGCACGGGCGGCGGATCCACGGCGATGAGAATCTGCGCCACCGGCGGCCCCGGCAGGCCTTCTTCGGAAAGTTGGTAGGTGGTGGTGGCCAGCGGCTTCACGATGAGGCGGCTTTGGCGCGGCACCCGCAGGCCGCCGGGCTCCAAGCGCAACGGGCCTTGGCCGGGGATGGACCAGTCCAGCTCCACGGACTGGCCCGCCTCCACGCGCGTGCTGGAGGCGGTGAGGCTGAAGCCCTGGACGGCCGCCCGCGCGGGGATGGGCGCGGCGGCGAGCAGGGCGGCGACGAGGACGAGACGCATCGCTCCAGGTTAACCGCCGCCTGGTCCGGGGAAGCGACCCGCTATGATTCAGCGATGGAGAAACCGAGGAGCCTGCTGCGGTCCGCTGGAGTGGTGGGCGCGATGACCTTGCTGAGCAAGGTGTCGGGGCTCGCCCAGACCTTCTTCCTCTCCCATGTGCTGGGCGCGGGCGCGGCCGCCGATGCCTACGCCGTGGCCTTCCGCCTTCCCAACCTGCTGCGGCGCTTCACGGCCGAAGGCACGATGACGGCCGCGTTCCTGCCGACCCTCGCCGAAGTGGAGGCGAAGGAAGGCGAAGCAGCCATGAAGGAGACGGCCGCGAAATTCCTGGGCACGCTCACGGTGCTGCTCACGATCCTCGTGGCGCTCGGCATCCTCCTGATGGGCGTCATCGCGGGCGTGCTGGTGGTGGGGCGTCTCACGCCGCCGGGCAGCGGCTTCGCGGCGAACGCCGCCATGCTCGGCCGCGTGCTCACGGGACAGGCCGCGCCGCCGCCGGAGATGCGGCTCACCATCGCGCTCGGTCGCCTCATGTTCCCGTACCTGGTGCTGGTGAGCCTCACGGCGGGCTTCGCGGGGCTGCTCAACCTGCGGCACAAGTTCGCGCTCGCCTCCAGCGTCTCGGTGTTCTGGAACCTCACCTTCATCGCCTTCGGCAGCGTGGTCATCTTCGGCTTCCGCCACGGCGGAGGCGGCGATGTGACGGCGGCCTACGCCTGCGCGCTGGCCGTGCTGGCGGGGGGCGTCGTGCAGCTCGCCATCCTCTGGCCCGCCGCGGCGAAGATGGGGTTCCGCTTCCGGCTCGGGCTGTACTTCTCGGACCCTGGCGTGAAGCGCGCGCTGCGCCGCATGGGGCCTGGGCTCATCGCGGCGGGCATCTATCCCATCAACGCGCTCATCTCCACGCTGCTCGCCTCGACCCTGTCGGACGGCGCGCAGATCATCCTCTTCAACAGCGGCATGATGGGCGAGATGGTGCTTGGCGTCTTCGCCATGAGCCTCGTGACGGCGAGCCTGCCGCTCATGGCCCAGCAGGCGGAGGCGGGCGACTTCGGCGGCCTGCGGCACAGCCTTTCGGAAGGCCTGCGCGCGTCTGCCCTGCTCTGCATCCCCGCCTGCATCGGCCTCGCGGTGCTGGCGCTGCCCGTGGCGCGGCTCCTGTTCCAGACCGGCCGCTACAGCGCGTCGGCGGCGGAATGGACGGCGGCCACGATGATGTTCCAGATGGTGGGCCTGCTCTTCGTCGCCTCCAACCGCATCGGGACCCAAGCGCTCTACGCGCTCAAGGACTATCGCGGCCCGGTGTGGGTGGCCTTCGCCTCGCTCGTCGCCAACATCCTGCTCTCCATCGCGCTGCTGAAACCCATGGGCACGAGCGGCCTTGCCCTCGCCAACGGACTCAGCGCCATCCTCGGCCTCATCCTGCTCACGCGCCTGCTGGACCGCCGCCTCGGCGAAGTGCCGAAGCGGGAAGTGATGAAAAGCTGGGCGCAGAGCCTGCTCGGCGCGGCGCTCATGGGCGCCCTCGCCTTCGGCGGCGTGAAGCTGCTCGCGCTCGATGGTCCCCTGCTCAGCCGGAAGCTGCTCGCGCTGAAACTCTTCCC
>CAZKIM010000002.1:4444-18406 GCA_964552855.1 uncultured Solibacteraceae bacterium
GGCATCCCCAGGCCCGCCCATTGTTCCTTCACCGGCCCGTAGAACTCCGGCACGCGGAGGCCAGCCTGGCGCATGAGCACGGTCATCTGGCCGCGGTGGTGGGCCTGGTGCATTTCGAGCGCCAGAAGCGTGTAGCCGCGCTTCCAGATGAGATGCCCGAACATCGTGTCCTCGGTCTCCAGGTCGGCATCGGTCCAGGCGTCGAGCGCCTTGAGCAGGGAATCGGAGGCCTTCGCATAGGCCGCGCGCAGGCCCGCGAGGGTGGGAGCGGGGGCGTCCCCATCGCGCGGACCCTCCACCTTCAAGCCCATGCCTTCGGCGAGGCCAGGGATGGAGGACGCGAGATGCGCGGCGAGACGGCGCAGATCGCGGTGTTCAGCAGTCACGGCCTGGCCAAGCTTGGCTTCGGGAATGGCGTCGAGCACCTTGAGGGTGTCCACGGCCTCCTCCTGCCAGTGGGCGCGAAAGTCGGCGAGTCGGCGGTACATGGTGGCTCCTTAGCGTTGGATCACCAGTGTCCGAGGGGCTGCTGACAACCCTGTGTCAGTTGGCTTCCTGCCGCTTCAGATAGTCGTCGAGCCCCTGCCCCGGCTCGGGGTCGAAGGCTTCATCCAGGAGCTCCAGCCCCTCGATGCGATCCGGACGGAAGGTTCGGAAGTCGTTCCGCGTCTCGCACCACGCCGCCAGCGACCAGCTGCGGCCCCAGAAGGCCAGACCCAGGGGACGCACCACGCGGGTGGATCGTTCGCCATCCTTGCGCGCGTAGCGGACGCGCACTTTGCGGCGTTCGCGCAAGGCGATCCGCAACTCGCCCAGGAAGGCCGCCGTCGTGGGCGGGATGTGGAAGTCCGGCACGAGGATCGGCAGATCGCCGAGCTTGCGTCGGCCGGGCAGCACGGCTTCCGTTTTGCGGAGCAGGCTGCGCGCGGCCTCCTTCAAGGCTTCGTCGGCCCAGGCCTCCACCATGCGCGCGCCGGCGACGAGCGCTTCCACCTCGTCCGCCGTGAACATGAGCGGCGGCAAGTCGAACGCGCGCGGCAGGCGGTAGCCCACGCCCGCCTCGCTTTCGATGGGCACGCCGCTCGCCATGAGGTCCTGGATGTCCCGGTAGAGCGTGCGCGGGCTGATGCCCAGCTCGCCCGCGAGCTTCGCGCCGGTGGTGACGCGATCCCGCCGGAGGAGCTGCACGATCTGGAAGAGCCGGTCGGCGCGCCGCATCGGATGAGTCTAATGCGTTGCGGCGATGAGCGGAGACCGGAGGCGAGCTGGGACCTAGCCCCAGTACAGTTTCCGCGTGCCTTCCGCCGCGCGGAGGATGACGGTGCCTTCCTCCACCGCGCTTTCCGGATCCCAGCGGAAGCCGATGGTGTCCTCGGCGCGGACGCCATCGTGCCCGGCCACGCCCACCCAGCGATCGCGCCCGCTCGCCTTGGCGGCGTAAAGGCAGCGGTCCGCCATCGCCACGGCCTCGTCCCAGGGCACCGCGTCGGGGTCCGTCGCGATGAAGGGGAAGAGCGCGAAACCCAGCGAGGCGGTGAGCAGCAGATCCTTGCCATCGGGCAGCTTGAAGGGCCGCTCCCGCAGGAGATGGGCCAGACGCTCGGCGAAGGCGCAGGCGCCATCCAGATCCGCCACATGGGCGATGATGAGGAATTCCTCGCCGCCCCAGCGCACCGGCAGGTCCGTGCCGCGGCACACCGCGCGGATGCGCTCGGCCACCTGCGCCAGCACCGCGTCGCCGCCCGCGTGGCCGTAGCTGTCGTTCACCGCCTTGAAGCGGTCAATATCCAACATGACGATGGCGAGTTTGGCGTCCGGCGGAAGCTGGAGCAGCTTGCCTTCCAGCAGTTCGCGGTGGCGGCGCTGGGCGCGGGACACCTCGTTGGGAAGCGATTGCTCCAGGCGACGGCGATTGCCGAGGCCCGTGAGCGGGTCCGTCATCGAGATCGCCTCCAGCGCGAGGTTGGACAGCTCCAGCGCCTCGGTGCGCTGCCTCACCAGCTCTTCGAGTTCTTCGTTGCGATGCCGCAGGCGGCGGGTGCGCCAGCGCAGCCCCGCCCACACGAGGCCGAGCAGCGCCGCCAGGCCGAAGGCGAGCGTTCCGCGCCGCCGCCACCAGGGCGCGAGCACATCGAAATCCACGCCGCTGGGTGGCCCCGCTGAATCCTCGCCCAACACCGTCCTCACCTCGAAGCGATAGCGGCCCGGAGGCAGCGCGGGGTAGCGCGCTTCATGGAGATTCGTGTCGCGCCAGTCCTCGCCGAGCCCGAGCAGGCGCACCTGGTAGCGCACGGAGGAGCCGAGGGCGAAGTCCAGCGTCGCGAACCGGAACTGCACCGTGCTCGCGCCCGCTTCCACATCCGGCAAGCGGGTGGTGCCGTCGAAGGGGCCATCCACCGTGCGACCGCCCGCCTCGGCGGACAGCACGACGGCCCCGGGCGCTTGGATCGTCGCGACATCATGGCCCGCGATGTGGTGCTCCAGGCCGCCGGTGGTGCCGATCCACACATCGCCATCCTCATCGGCCCAGAAGCTGAAGGGATTGCAGTCCTCGCCGCCGAGGCCTTCCGCCCGCCCATACCGCGTGATGCCGCCGCCCGGGGTCACGCGGGCCACACCATCGTTGGTGCCGGCCCACAGGTTGCCCTGCCCATCCCGCCCCAGCGAGTAGATGGAATCGGAGGCGAGTCCTTGAAGCGAGCCGAGCTGGCCGAGGAGGGTGAGCTTGCTTCCCTCCACGCGGACATGGGTGAGTCCGTAGGGCTCCTGGTAGGCGATCCAGGCCGTGCCATCGTCCAGGCGGGTCAGCGCCCAGAGACGCGCGGTCTTCAAGCCGGATCGGTCGTCCCAGTTCCGCCAGCTTCCATCCGCGCCGCGAATGGCGAGGCCCGCGTCGCTGGCGATCCAGAGGCTGCCATCCGCCGCCACCTGCACAGAAGACACCTGTCCATCCGCCGCGAGGCCCGGCACGGGAACGCGGGTGAAGGAGCCATCCGTCTTGAGGCAGAGCAGCCCGGCCTTGTTGGTGCCGATCCAGAGATCGCCGCCGCCATCGAAGGCGAGGCTGAGGATTCCCTGCGCGCCGAGCGCGGCGGGCATCGGAATCCGATCCGGCTTCGTCCGCCCGAAACGGAAGCGATCCAGATAGGGCTGCTCGCCCCCCGCCCAGATCTCGCCCTCCCGTTCGGCGAAGGCATAGACCACTTCGCCCTTGGTCTCGGGCAGGCTTTCAAAGCCTTCCGGCCGCATGCGCGCGGGCCCCGCCGCGGTGGACACCCACAGCACGCCGAACTGGTCCCGGTGCAGCGCCCAGATGTTGTCCGCGGGCAGACCATCCGCCTGCACATAGGTGCGCCAGTCGCCACGACCCAACTCCTCGTAGAGCCCCACGCCCCCGGCCCACAGCCCGCCCTGGCGATCCACCAGGGCCACATTCGCCCACGCGGTGGGCAAGCCCCGCGCCTGGCCGAGGCGCTCCAGCGAACCCTCCGGCGTGATGTGGAGAAGCCCCTGCACGGTGGGCGCCCAGAGCCCGCCCTGGCCATCGGGCTCGAGCTGTTCCTCGTAGATGGTGTTGAGCATCGGGCCCGCGTCCACCTTGGTGAAGAGCGCCCCCCCCACGCGGCGCAGAAAGAGCGCGCTCGCCGTGCGGAGCCAGACTCGGCCCGCGCCATCCTCTTCCACCGCCTTCACCGGCTCCGCCGGGAGTCCCGATTCCGGTCCATAGGCGTGCCAGGCTCCGCCCTGGAAGAGACGCAGGCCCGTTTCCGCGCCCACCCAGAGCGCATCCTTCCCGGTAATCGAGGCGCCCGCCACCCAGTAGGCCTTGCCCCCCGGCCAGCCAGGGGCGAGTTGGAACGGGCCGGAAGCGCCCCGAGTGAAGAGGCCCTGATCCGTGGCGGCCCACAGGCGGCCTTCGGAACTGCGGAAGAGGTGCTTGATCTCAGCGGTGGCGAGCACCGAAGGCTCCGTGACCGCCGTGATGCGACCGCCGCGAAGGCGGCAGAGCCCGCGCCGCGTGCCGACCCACACGCTGCCATCCGCATCCGGGCTCAGGCTCTCCACCCAGGTGGAAGGCAGGCCCTCGTTCACCGTCCAGCGACGGAACCCCGCGCCATCGTAGCGGTAGACGCCGCCTTCCGTGCCCGCCCAGATGAAGCCTGTCGCATCCTGGGCCAGGCAGGTGAGCGACAGATGCCGCAGCCCTTCCGCGCGGCCATGGACCCGGAAGGCCAGACGACCCGCAGGCCCCTGCGCTGCGTGCAGCCAGGGACATGAGCCCAAGGAGAGGCCCAGGAAGGCGATCAGGACCTGGAGCCTAGGCCAGCGCACGGAAGAACCTGAAATGGAAAAAACAAGCATGGCACGCCCCGCCCGGCAGAGCCAGACGAAGGCTTCGGACCCGGTGCCGGGCGCGGGGAACAGGGGTGATCACGCCCTCCCCATCGGCCCGGCGAGGGCAGGAGTGAAATTCCGGCACAACCCGGGAAGAAAACCTTCGGAAGCCAATCCCTTCCTTTCGGAATGCCGACCGCCCCTCTGCCTCGCCCATGAAGGTTCAGACTTGCATCCATTCTTTGGCATCATAAAATGATTTCACGAGGTGAACCATGTACAGCACCACCCTCCGCCTCGACGACGATCTCGCCCTCTTCCTTCAGGAGGAAGCCCAGGCGCGTGAGCTCAGCGTCAACGCCCTGCTCGCCCAGCTGGTCCACCAAGCCAGGACGGCGCGCGCGCGCAAGCGACTCGCCCGCGACTGGGCCGCCTATGCCCAGGACGCTGAAGCGCAGGATGTGGCCTACGCCCTGCCCGCCCAGGCGGAGGCCGTTGCTGAACCCAAGACGAAGTCCTATCGCGCCCCGCGGAAGCGCCGATGAGCGACGCCATGCCCCACTGCAGTCGCGGCGACATCTGGATGCTGAATTTCGAACCGCGGCGCGGTTCCGAGCAAGGCGGTCATCGCCCAGCCCTTATCGTCCAGAGCGATCTCGGCAATCACGCCCCCGGCGCCCGCACGACGATCGTTGTGCCCCTCACCACCCAAGGCCGTCCCTTCGTCTTCTATGTCCCCATCCCCAAGACCAAGGACACCGGCCTCGGAAGCGACTCCTGGGCCAACTGCACCCAACTCCTCACTGTGGACAAGTCCCGCCTAGAAAAGCGACTCGGCAAAGCCACAAAACCGCAGATCGAGAAGGTGGGCGAGGCGGTGAAGGCGGTGTTGGAGCTGAACTAATCCCTACTCTGCCGCTCCAGATGATCCAGAGCGAGACGGTTTGCCCGGACCTGCATGCGGCGCGCCAAAGGCCGACCCAATTTCGCCATCAGGTTTCCCGGCCGCGACCAACTGCTTAGGTGGATGCGCACCAGCCCGGAGTTTCGTTCCTTCTCGACATGGAACCATGCCTCTCCAAGCTCCGGATGGCCTTGGAGTGTGGTGTAGCTGAAACCGCTGCGCACCCAGTTATCGTCCTCCGAGCGCCCAGCGCTTTGAACCCTCGTTCCGAAACCGAATCCCAGCCCCATGGGCAGACTCATGCGGAGCGCGAGCGTGTCACCCGCCTCCACCGTCTTATTGGGTAGCGTGCCCCTGAGCAGCGAGGGTGGATAGATGCGATAGGCCATGATGGCCGATTCCACGCGCGCGAAAACGCCCCCTGGCTCCGGCTCGCCAGGTGACTCTCTCCCGAGTTCGCGGATGTAGTGATCCTGAGCATCGTCCGGGCCAGGCCCGGCCTTCACCAGCGGATCCTCAGGGCTAGATGCAGCCTCTTCAATCGTGAATGCCTGACCTGGGCGGAGGAGCTTCATTGGATCACACCGGCGTCACGCTGCGGCGCTTGGGGATCGTCATGGCGCGTCTGCGGGCACGGCTCAGGCGGGTGATGAGTTCGGCGCGGAGGTCGGTGGGCTGGATGACGGCGTCCACATGGAGGTCGGCGGCGAGCTTCATGAGGTTGATGTCCTCGTTGTATTCGTCGCGGAGCTTCCGCACGAATTCGGCGCGGCGCTCTTCAGGCTGTTCGGCGATCTTGTTGGCGAAGACGGCGTTCACGGCCGCCTCGGCCCCCATGACGGCGATGCTCGCGGTGGGGAGCGCGAGCGTGGCGTCGGGGTCGAAGCCGGGGCCGCTCATGGCGTAGAGGCCCGCGCCATAGGCCTTGCGGACGACGACGCAGACGCGCGGCGTCGTGCAGCTGGCCATGGCTGAGATCATCTTCGCGCCGTGGCGGATGATGCCCTGCTTCTCCACGGCGGAACCGATCATGAAGCCCGGCACATCGCTGAGGAATACGAGCGGAATCCCGAAGGCGTCGCAGAGCGTCATGAACCGCGTGGCCTTGTCGGCGCTGTCCACGAAGAGTACGCCGCCCTTCACGCGGGGCTGGTTGGCGACGATGCCCACGGGCTTGCCATCCAGCCGCGCGAGGCCCGTGATGAGCTCGCCCGCGAAGAGCTTCTTGATCTCAAGGAACGAGCCTTCATCCACCAGCGCCTCGATGAAGTCCTTCATCTGGAAGGGCGAGTTGATGTCCTTGGGGATGAGCGCGGCGATGTCCTTGGCCTTGGCGGCGACGGCCTTCGCTTCAGCCACGGGAAGCGCATCCTCGCAGTGGGATGGGAAGTAGGCGAGGTAGGCCTTGCAGAGCTGAATGGCCTCTTGCTCGGTCTTGCAGAGGAAGTCGCCGCAACCGCTCACGGAGCAGTGCATCTTCGCGCCGCCGAGATCCTCGAGGCTGATCTTCTCGCCGATGACCATCTCGGCCATGCGCGGGCTGCCGAGGTACATGGAGGCGTTGCCCTCCACCATCATCACCACATCGCAGAAGGCGGGGATGTAGGCGCCGCCCGCCGCGCTGGGGCCGAAGAGCAGGCAGATTTGCGGCACGAGCCCGCTCATCGCCACTTCGTTGTGGAAGATGGTCCCCGCGTGGCGGCGACCGGGGAACATATCAATCTGGTCCGTGATGCGCGCGCCCGCGCTATCCACGAGGTAGAGCATGGGGACTCTGGCCCGCATGGCCACTTCCTGGATGCGGATGATCTTCTCCACCGTGCGCGCGCCCCAGGAACCAGCCTTGATGGTGCTGTCGTTGGCCATGATGGCGACGGGGCGGCCCTCCACCGTGGCCGTGCCGGTGACGACGCCATCCGCCGGCAGCGACGGATCGAGGGCGTTGGCGAAAAGGCCATCCTCGACGAAGGAGCCCGCATCCACCAGCAGCGCGATGCGCTCCCGGGCGAAGAGCTTGCCGCTTTCCGCGTTCTTGGCGTGGGCCTTGTCGGTGCCGCCCTTCAGGACGCGCGCGGTCTCGGAAGCCAGCTTTTCGGAGTTCATGGGGTCCTCTTCGACAACATCACAGACTACCGTGACCCCGCCCCTTCCCGTCCCGAATAGGCTGGGGGCATGACAGACCGCCTGGGATCCCGGCAAGCCGGGCGAAAAGTTGGAGCAGAGAGGACGCAGAGGGCTGCCGAGGGCACAGAGAAAAGCGATTCGGCGGCAATGCTCTGCATCCTCTCCACGATCCTCTGTGCTCCTCTGTGCTTCCTCTGTGTCCTCTGTGTTCCCGCTTGGGTCGCCCATGCCTAGTCACGATCAACAATCCACGCCGCTATTCAACAGAGCCTTTTTCCTGCTCTGGGCCTTCACCTTTCTCACCTTTTTCGCCGCGTTCCAACTCTTCCCCACCGCGCCGTTGCGGTTGGTGGAACTCGGCGCGACGAAGGCGGAGAGCGGGCGCTACCTCACGGCGTTCACGGTGGGGTCCTCGCTCGGCGCGTTGGCCATGGGTCAGCTCGCGGACCGCATCGGCCTGCGGCGCATGATGGGACTCACGGCCGCGCTCTTCACGCTCATCATGGCCGCCTACGCCTTCATCCCGACGCGGTGGATGATGTACGCCCTCGCGCCCATCCACGGCGCGGTGTGGTCGGGGCTCGTCACCTCACAACCGGCGCTGCTCGGCGCGATCATCCCCGAGGACCGACGGGCCGAAGGCATGAGCTGGTACGGGCTGGCGAGCCCCGGCGGCGTCGTGTTCGGCCCCACCTGCGGGCTGCTGCTCTACCGCTTCGCCGGGTGGGAGACGATGTGCCTGCTGCTGGTGCCCTGCTTCGCCCTGCTGGCCTGGCTCTCGCGCCAACTCCCGCCGGACCCGCCGAAGCACGCGCGGTCCAAACACCCTTTGCGCCTGCCCGAGCGGGAAGTCTTCTCGCTGAGCGCGATCCTCTTCTTCATCGCGCTCAGCTACGGGACGCTCACGAGCTACAGCGCGCAGGAAGCCCTGGGCGGCGGCTTCGCGTGGCCCGCGGCCTTCCTGTCCTGCCTCGCCATCGGCATGGTCGCCATGCGCGCGGTGATGGGGCTTCGCGGCTTCGGTCGGCGGCCGATACGCCTGCTGCCCGCCATGGTGCTGCTCACGGCCGCGGGTCTCGCGATCCTCGCCTTCGCGCCGGGCGGCACGGCGCGTCATGTGGTGAGTGGCCTCATCTACGGTGCGGGCTATTCGATGATCTACACGCTGCTCAACGCGGAGGTGCTCGAAGTCGTCACGCCGGACCGGCGCGGCGCGGCCTTCGGCGCCTTCATGTTCGCCTTCGACACGGGCATCGGCCTCGGTTCCTTCGCCCTCGGCCTGCTCATCGGGAGCCACGGCTTCCGATGGGGCTGGGCCGCGGGACTCGTCGCCGCGCTGCTGGCGGTGCCGGTGGGGATGCGGCTGGTCCGGAAATCTAGAACTGGAACCCAGCCGAGATCAGCAGGCTCTTGAGCTGGGTGTCGCGCTCGATCTGAGTGCGCGGGCGGCCCATGATGCGTTTCCAGTCCGTGGCGTATTCGATCTTGATGGGGAAGCCGAGCTTGAAGATGAGGCCGATGCCCGGCGTGGTGCGGAAGGGCGGGTAGGGCGCGCCATTGTCCAGCACGCTGTAGCCGCTCGGCGGCGGCACGGCCGGATCCCAGGCCTGCGGGTTGCCCGGGTTGTAGCCCGGCGGCGGCGCGGCGGGGTTGGTGGGCGCGAGCACGAAGCGCGGCCCCGCGCTGAGGCGGGAGTAGACCTGGCCCGTGTCCACGAACACCTCGCCCCACACGATGCCAAAGAGGGGAAAGCGGTATTCGAGGCTGAACGCCGCGAGCGCTTGTCCGCCCAGGGGGATCAGCGTGGTCTGGGCCGAGGTGTTGTAGGGCGGATCGTTGTAGAGGATGTTGCCCGCGGGATCGCGCAACGGCACCACTTCCACGGGGCCGAGGAAGTCCGGCTCCACGCCGCGCACGGAGAAGGGGCCGCCCGCGTAGAAGCGTTCGGAGAGCGGCAGGTCCTCGGCGCTGGCGGCGGTGGGGCGGGCGACGCCCACATGGGCGGTGGCCGCGAACACGCCGCGCTCGCCGCGATACCCGAAGGACCAGTTCCATTGCTGGCGCACATCCAGCTTCACGAAACTGGAATCGGGCGTGGTGCCGAAGAGCTGGTTCGCGAAATCGAGCCGCGCCGCGAAGTAGGAGCCGGTGGTGGGATCGTAGGGCTTGTCCCGCAAATCCCGCACGAGTTGCAAATAGGGCGCTGAGATGACGGCCCGCAGCTTGTTGGTCTGGGCGATCTCCTGCAAATCCACATCGCTGATGCCTTCCTTGTTCGGGCCGAAATCCGTGCGCTCGAAGCGGTATCCGGCCTCCAGCGTCTGGTGGTCGCCGACCTTCCAGGTGAAGGCCGTGGAGAGGCGGCGACGGCGCGCGAAGTAGGTGGCGGTGGCTTCCTCGATGTAGTCCGCGGCGGTGCGCCATTGCACCTTGGTGTCGAACCAGCGGTGGAGGAAGCCGGGCCACGGATCGGTGTAGGCGATGGAGTAATCGTCCAGCGACCGGTTGATGTCGCCCGTGGGAAACCACTTCCGCAGCGTGGGGTTCTTGAGCGTGTTGTCGCCGGCGCGGATGCCGAAATCCAGCGTGCGGCCCATGCCGCCGACATTGAGGCGCTGGGCGCCGAGCAGGAAGTGATAGCCCTGGCTCTTGTCGTAGCCAAAGCCTTCGGTGAACACCCAGGGGCGGCGCTCTTCGAGTTGCAGGCCGAGGTCGCCGCGGGTGAAGGGCGTGCCAGCCTTCACCGACCCATCCGTGTCCTCGTCCAGGCTTTCGAAGTCCGCGCGACGGAAGGCGCCCAGATCGCCGAGATCGCTCTGCGCTTGCGTGAGCCGCGTGGGGTCCAGCGCGTCGCCCGGCTCGATGGGCACATCGCGGAAGATGGCTTCGGCCCGCGTCGCGTCCGCGCCGCGCACCACCACGCGCTTCACCGTATCGAGCGGCTGGGGCGGAATGGTGAACACCGCCACCTTGGCCTGTTCCGGGGCCTGATCCGGCGCGCCGTCGAAGGAGAGGCTCACGCGCGGCTGGGCCGAGCCCGCGGCGGCGAGCCGCAGGCGCAGATCCGAGACGACTTCCGCGAGATCCGGATTCACCTGGGGAATGGCGCGGTCGGTGGTGAGCCGCATCACCGCCATGCCTTCCAGATCCGGAAGGCGCTCGATGAGGCCGAAGACGCCGAGCGTGCCCCGACGATCGCCCTCCAGGCGCAGGGTCGCGCCCTGAACCTTCAGGTCCGGGTGATCGGCCAGGACGAAGCCGAGGCTGCGGCCGAGGGCCGCCGGGTCGAGGCCGTGGACCAAGGGCACGCGCAATTCGACGCCCGTGAGGAAGGAACGCGCGCCTTCGTGGATCTGGACGAGCAGATCCTTGGCGGACGGGTCGCCCGGGCGGTCCTGCACGCGCACCCGCACGGTGGCGGAAGGGAAACCGTGCTGGGCGTAGTAGACGGCGAATCGCGCCTCCATCACCTTCACGAGGTCGGGCGTCACGAAGGGCGCGAGCACGAGCCAGCGGCTCGGCGGATCGAGCAGCTCCTTCAGGTCCGAGGCGGGAACGGCCTCGTTGCCATCCATCCGCACGGTCTTGACCTTGAAGCGCTGGCCCTTCTGGATGCGGTAGGTGAGACGGATCTCCTCCGGGGCCGCCGCCGTGCCCTTGAGCAGGTCCACCCGGTGATCGCACACGACCTCGGGATAGCCCTGGGCCGTGAAATAGCGCTGGATGGCGCGGTCGCCCTCATCCAGTTGATCCGGCGAATAGCGCTCGGAGCGGGTGAAGGGCAGCAGGTCCACGAGGCGCTTCTGGCCGAAGAAGGCGCCGAGGAAATGGGCGCCTTCGGCCTTGAGCCGCACCACGGGGCCGGGATGGAGTTCGATGCGAAGGGCGCCGCTGGCCTGATCGAAGGCGAGGTCGAAGGCGCCCTCGAAGCGTCTGTCCTTGAGCAGCCGCTTGCGCAGGCCGCGTTGGGCCGTCCTCAACGCGGGCGCGGTCCAGAGCGTCTTGCCGGCCTCCACGCCCGCGGCCTTGGCCAGGCCCGCGACGGTGTAGGCGCCGGGCTCGCCGGTGAGAGCCACTTCCCTCACGAGGGCGGGCGGCCCGAGGCGCAGCGTGAAGACGAGGCCCGCGTCCCCTTCGCGCGTCGCGGTCACCCTCGCCTGGGGATAGCCGCCCTCCTGGAGTCGGCGTTCGGCCCGGGCGCGCAGGTCTTCGAGGCGCAGCGGTCCGACGCGGATGCCCTTGCGCAGCTCGAAGAGGAAATTGCTCCGCAACGCTTTGGGGACGCCATCGCCATCAAAGCGCCAGGATTTGAGCGGCGCCCAGGCTTCCAGGCGGAGGACGACCGCTTCGCCATCACCCCTGGGCTCTAAGCGGCCTTCGGCGACCTGGAAGCGGTCCGTGAGGCGCAAGGCTTCCAGGGCCGTGGCGAAATCGGTCGGACCCAAGGCCTGACCGACGCGGAGCCCCATCGCCTTCACGGCGATGAGGTGGTCATCTTCCGTGCCGCCCTCGAAGCGGAGCGCCGTCAGCGTGGGCGCCTGAGCCGCGGTGGGTGGCGCCTGCGCGGCGGCGGCCAGTCCCATCCCGCCCGCGAAGGCGAGGAGGGAACTGGCCGCCGCGACGCGCCGCAACGCGGGGCGTCAGAAACCGGAAAGGGCTTCGGCCTCGGTGTCCCGCACATCGAACACCGAGTGCAGGCTCGTCATCTTGATGAGGCCGAAGATCCGCGTGTTGAGGCCGCAGACGCGGAGCTCGCCGCCCTTGTTCTTGATGGAGGTGAAGCAGCCCACCAGCTCGCCGACGCCGCTGGAATCGAGGTAGTTCACCTTCTCGAAGTTGATGAGGATCTTCTTCGCGCCATCGTTGAGCGCGGAGCGGACAGCCTCGCCCAGCTCCTGGTCGCCGTCGCCGAGGGTGATCTTCCCCTCGGGGCAAAGGATGGTCACATCCTGGTGGGTGCGGGTGGTCATCTTCATGGGCCGCCTCGTGAATGGGGGGCCAGTGTAGCAACGATCCCGGCCCTGGGGCTCCGGTCCCTTAGGAACTTTCCGGCCCCGGCGGTCCTGGCCTCCGGGGAGTAGACTGGAGCTTCGGCCCCGTCCTGGGCTGAAGAGGAAGCCATGTCCGAGCTCCAGCCCCTGTCGCCCCGGCGCAAGACCCGCCAGATCATGGTCGGGCAGGTTCCCGTGGGTGGCGGCGCCCCCATTCCCGTCCAGAGCATGACCAAGACCGACACCCGGGATGTGGAGGCGACGGTCGCCCAGATCTACAGCTATGCCGCGGCCGGATGCGAGATCGTCCGCGTCTCCGTGCCGACGAAGAAGGCCGGCGAGGTCTTCCACGAGATCACCGCCCGCTCGCCGATCCCCGTGGTGGCGGACATCCACTTCGACTACCGCATGGCGCTCGTCGCGGCGGATGGCGGCGCGGCCTGCCTGCGCATCAACCCCGGCAACATCGGCGGCCAGGACCGCGTCCGCGCCGTGGTGGAGAAGGCCGGCGAGAAGAAGATCCCCATCCGCATCGGCGTCAACGCGGGCTCGCTGGAGAAGGAATTCCTGGAGAAGTTCGGCGGCCACGCGACGCCTGAGGCCATGGTGGAATCGGCGCTCAAGCACCTGGAGATGCTGGAGCGCGAAGGCTTCCACAACACCAAGATCAGCCTCAAGGCCAGCGATGTGCCCCGCACCGTCGCCGCCTACCGCCTGCTGTCGAAGCAGGTGGACTACCCACTGCACCTGGGCATCACCGAAGCCGGCACGCCCTTCGGCGGCACGATCCGCTCGGCCATGGGCCTGGGGATTCTGCTGGCGGATGGCATCGGCGACACGCTGCGCGTCTCTCTCACCGGCGAAGGCGAGGAAGAAGCCAAGGTCGGCCACGAGATCCTGCGCGGCCTCGGCCTGCGCGAAGGCGGCATCCGCATGGTGAGCTGCCCTTCCTGCGGCCGCGTGCAGATTGACTTGCACAAGGTCGCGAACGCCATCGAGGCGGGGCTCAAGGAGATCAACCACACGGGCATCACCTACGCGGTCATGGGCTGCGTCGTGAACGGCCCCGGCGAGGCGCGCGAAGCCGATCTCGGCGTGGCGGGCGGCGCGGGCGAAGGCCTCATCTACCGCAAGGGCGTGCTGATCCGCAAAGTGAAGGAGGAGGATCTCGTCCCCGCCTTCCTCGAAGAGGCTGTGAAGTACAAAGAGGAGTTGTCGAAGGCGGGCGCTTGAAGGCCTGGATCTTCGCGCATCCCTTCCTCACCGCCGCGATCTACCTCGTGCTGGAGGCGCTCCTGCCGGTGCGCTACCAGCCCACGGCTTGGGGCGCCCGGGGCATGATCCGGCTCTACCAGATGACGCTGTCCAGCCATCTGCCCAGCCAGTGCAAGTTCTCGCCCACCTGCAGCCACTATGGCCTGGAGGCGGTGCGCCGCTACGGCACCCTGCGCGGCGGGCTGCTCACCAGCTGGCGTCTCATCCGCTGCTCGCCGCTGACCCACGGCGGAGTGGACCCCGTGCCCGGATCGCCGCTGCCACCGGAAGCTCAGGGGATGCCCTGACGGGCTTCGGGCTTCGGGCTTCGGGCTTCGGGCTTCGGGCTTCGGG
>CAZKIM010000002.1:18506-37893 GCA_964552855.1 uncultured Solibacteraceae bacterium
CGGGCTTCGGGCTTCGGGCTTCGGGCTTCGGGCTTCGGGCTTCGGGAAAAACTACTCCGTTCCCCACACGCTGAAGGCGCCCGTGTTGCCTTCGGTCTCGACGACCTTGTCGGAGCGGCGAAGGCGCAAGGTGTGCTGGACATTCTGCATGACGGTCATGAGGCGATCCTGGATGCCGAGCCGCGCGAGATCGGCTTCCGCGAACCAGGCGACGCCATCGGCGTCTTTCCGCTTCGCCCAGTCTTCGAGGATGGTGTCGGTCTGGCCCATGCGTTCCTCTGCGGCTTCCCCTGCTAGGTTTGAATAGCACGGGGGAGGCTGCGTGGCCAACTGGCGGGACAACTGGGGCTTCGGGATCGTCACCTTCATCTGGGGCATCCTCACCGTGCCCATGATCGTGATCCTGATCCTGCTGGGCGCCCTCGTCCTCGGGCCGCACCGCTCCTTCTGGCTCTTCGGACCCTGGTGGCACCGGCAGTATTTCGCCGTGTGCGGCATCACCCGCCGCATCACGGGCTGGGAGACCCTGCCGGATGCGATCCGGAACGGTCAGCAGCCCACCATCTTCATGAGCAACCACCAGAGCCAGCTGGATCCGCCCTACTTGCTGGGCGCGATCCCGACCCACGCCGTCTACATCGCCAAGAAGGAACTGAAGTGGGTGCCCTTCATCGGCTGGGCCGCGGCCGCCGCGGGCGCCATCTTCATTGACCGCTCCAACCGCGACCGCGCCGTGGCCAGCCTCCACGAGGCCGCCATGAAGGTGCGCGGCGGGCGCAATGTGGTGATCTTCCCCGAAGGCACCCGCACCCGCACGGGCGCGCTCCTGCCGTTCAAGAAGGGCGGCTTCAACCTCGCCATGGACGCGGGCGTGCCCATCGTCCCCATCGCCATCCTGGGCGGATTCCACATCCTGCCCAAAGGGGGACGACGGGTGAGGCCCGGGCTCTACGAAGTCCGCTTCGGCCAGCCGGTGGACCCGAGCGCCTTCCCGGACCGGGACGCGCTCATGGCCGAGGTGCGCGGAAGGATCGAAGCGCTGATGACGGCTTAGGCGAAGCGCGGATCCATCTTCGCCACCTGGGCCTTGCCGGGATGCAGTTGGTCGGCGAGTTGAAGCAGATCCAGGGCTTCGGGCTTTCTTCCGCGAACGGCGAGCGCTTCGGCCATGAAGTAGAGGTTCACGCTCATCACGCGGCGTTCGTTGTGCTTGCGGGACGCGAAGCCCTCTTGCCGCACCCGCGCGGCGTAGTCGCGGAACACATCGGCCATGGCGTTCTGATCCCCTTGCAGATCCCGGCCCAGGCCCTCCAGCAGCACCGCGTTGGAGCTGCCCGCGGGCCAGATGCCATCCAGGTCGTGAATGGTCGTTTGCGCCGTGGCCTTGTCCCCCATCTCCCAGCGGGTGAAGGCGAAGATGCTCCTGAGCACCGTGGAGCCCGGCAGTTCCATGAGCCCGGCCTTGGCCTGGGCATCTGCCTCCCCCACGCGGCCCAGCCACAGGAGATCGTCCGCCGCCGTCACATAGGCGAACTCCGCCGAGGGTTTGAGCTGGACAGCGGTTTGCGCGTGATCGAGCGATTCCTTGAGATCCCCGTCGTTCTGGAGCAGCACGGAAAGCCGGTGATGGGCGTGCCAGTTGTCGGGGTACAGCTCCAACGACTTCTCGAAGTAGCGGCGGGACGCGGCGTGATTGTCGGCGCCATCGAGTCCCGCGAACGCATCCGCCAGCACATCGTAGGCGCGGGAGTCGCCGGGATCGAGGTGGAGGGCCTGGAGCGCGGCCTTGCAGGCGCCATCCAGATCCCCGGAACGGAGCAGCGTGGCGGACAGCGCGCGGTAGGCCTGGCTCGTGGAGGGATCGAGCTGGATGGCCTTCTCCGCTTCCGCCCTGGCGAGCTTGAAGAGGCCCTGAGATTCCTGGAAGCGGCCCTGGCTGAGGGCGGAGGTGGCGCCCAGTTCGGAGAGGGTCCAGGCCAGCCCCGCGTGGGCCGGGGCGTAGTCCTCCTGGGTGGCGATGGCGCCTTCGAAGAGGTTGCGCGCCACCTTGAGCGACTGTTCGTTGCCCTCGGTGAGCACTTCGTTGGCCTTGGTGTAGAGCTCGCGCGTGCGCGGATCCTTGGCGGGGAAGCGGATCTCCCCGAGGCCGCCCAGATTCAGTTGCTCCGGCGCGCGCTGCTGGAGTTCTTCCTCCAGCGCCGACAGCGCCGCCACGGGCTTCTCCACGCTGAACTGGCGGAGCGTCGCGCCGGTGCGCGCGTCAATGCTGCGGACCACCACGCGAATCGTGCCGCCGATGGACTGGTAGTTGCCGGAGATGAGCAGCGGCGCCCGCAGGGCGGTGCCCAGCTCGCTGATGGATTTCGGCGGCGTGCCTGGCTTGTCGCCCAGACGGGTCATGGTCTCCGCGACTTTGTAGCGATCCAGCACGACGAGGTTGGGGCGCTCCACCAGCGAGAAGGCGAGGGCATCCGAAAGGCTGCTGGCGAGCCAGGCCTGGGAGGGATCGGGGTTCATCTGCTCCATCGGGAGGATGGCGATGACCTTGCGCCCGCCGATGAAGTCCTGCTCGGACGCCGCCATCGCCGCGTGCAGGCCCGCGCCCGGCTTGTGCATCCACGCGCGCCACCCCCACGCGGCTCCGCCCGCGAGAAGGACTGCCGCGGCGGCGGCGTAGGGCCAGCGCCGCTTCCGCGCCGCGGGTTCGGGCGTGAGGATGGGCGCGGCTGAGCTGACGGTCTGACCTTCCAGCGTCCGCGCGAATTCCGCGAGATCGGGATACCGATCCTCGGGCTGCTTCGATAGGAGCCGCATGACGCCGCCGGTGAAGGTCGGCGCCAGATCCCGGCGGCGGATCGCGAGCGGAGCGGGCTCATCCTTCGCCACCGCGAACAGCGTCTCCACCAGGTTGTCCCGCAGGAAGGGATGGCGGCCCACGGCCAGCTCGTAGAGCACCGTGCCGAGCGAGAACTGGTCCGACGCGCCGGTGAGCGCGAGGCCGTTGGCCTGCTCCGGGCTCATGTAGGCGGGCGTGCCCATGCTGAAGCCCGGCGCCGTCTCCGACACGAGCGTCATGTGGTGCGCGGTCTGATCCGGCGCGGCCGATCCCGGACCCTGACGCCGCGCGATGCCGAAGTCGAGGATCTTGAGCACGCCATCCTCGGTGAGGACGAGGTTTTCCGGTTTGATGTCCCGGTGGACGATGCCCTTCTGGTGCGCGTGGGAGAGCGCGAGGCTCGCCTGCTTGGCGACGGAGATCAGCAGGTCCGACGGCGCGGCCTTGCCGGCGTAGGCCCGGAGCGGCTTGCCCTCCACCAGCTCCATGGCGATGAAGGGGATGCCCTCCACTTCACCCGCGTCGTAGATGTGCGCGATGTTCGGGTGGTTGAGCTGGCAGGCCAGCTTGGCCTCCGCGAGGAGGCTGCGACGGCGCTGGGTCGTGCCCTCGCCCGGTTCCGCGTCGCCCGGCGCGCGGAGCATCTTGAGCGCCACCTCGCGTTCGAGCCGCAGATCCAGCGCGCGCCACACGGCTCCCATCGCCCCTTCGCCGAGGAGCTGGAGCAGGCGATAGGAGCCGAAGGTGGATTGGGGATCGAGAGGCAAGCGCGGCCTTGGGGACGCCTCAGTATACGGCCCAGATCGGCAAGGACGGAGCGGGCCAGCGCCCCGGAAGCGCCTCGTGGGTGGAGACCCAGAACGCCGGGGCGGCCCCTTCCGGAATGCGCCAGCGCAGGGCCAGCACCGAAGGCAGGCGACCGCCCGCCGGAGCCATGCCGCGGTCCACCTCGGGCAGGACGCGGCGACCATCCTCCAATTCGAGGACGAGCTGGTCCGGGAAGGCCTGAAGCCGTCCCAGGCGCTCGGCCCGTTCCGCTTCCGCCACGCCGATCATGAGCGTCGCGGCCACCGAGCATCCAGCGGACTCACGGCGGGGCGAGAGCACGGCGAAGGAGGCGCGCACCTCCGCCAGCTCCTCGGCGTCGCAGGTCTCCGGCGTCTTGCCTTCGGCCCAAAGGGTTTCGCGCACCTGGTCCGCCACGCTTTCCCCGGTTTCGGGCTGGAGGAACATCCCCGGCGCGAGATGAACCCGCATCGCCTCCTGTCGGGCCAGGAAAGGGAGGCGCGCCTCATACCGCGCGCGTTCCAGGACGGGATCAAGCACGAGTCCTTCCATCAGGCCACCTCCGCCTTCTTGAGGCCGTTCAGCGCCTCCTGGAAGCGGCCCGCATGGAAGCGCTCCACCTTGGCGAGGGTCTCGAACCAGGCTGCGATGTCCGGGAAACCTTCTTCCCGCGCCTCGGCGGCGAAGGCGGGATACATATCCGTGTACTCGTAGGTTTCGCCCGCGACGGCGGATTCCAGGTTGGCCCGAGTGGCGCCGAGGGGCATCCCCGTGGCGGGGTCGCCCGCGCGTTCCGCGAGGAGCATGAGGTGCTTGAGGGCGTGACCCGTCTCGCCTTCCGCCGAGTGTTTGAAGAGGGCGGCGATCTCCGGCAGGCCTTCCTTCTCAGCGATCTGGCTCATGTAGAGGTAGCGGCGATTGGCCTGGCTTTCGCCCGCGAAGGCGGCTTTCAAGTTCTGGTGGGTGCGGGATTCGGGGAAGGTCATGGGGACTCCTGGGAAGGGCCGTGCAGGCCACGCCTTCCCAGAGCCAAGGCCGTGCCACTCGTGGAGGTTCACGCCGGTCAGCGATTACCGTTTTTCGATATTTCGGAAATCAGCCTTTCCGCGAATACCCGTTGCCTTAATTTACGAAATACCGATAATTCGCTTGGAGGCCCCATGCGCGACGCCACTCCGACTTCGACCCACGATTCAGCCGTGGACGCAGCCTTCGACACCGCCCTCTCCGGGGCGAAGCTGGTGGAAGAGGCCGCGTCCCTGCTCACCTTCGGCGAGGCGCCGGACGACATGGTGAGCCATGCCTTCGAGCGTCTCGGCGAGCTCGTCCCCTTCGACATGGCGGCCGTACTGCTGAAGGAAGGCGATCATCTCCGCGTGGCGCACGCGGTTGGCCCCATCACCCCGCCGGGTCTCGTGGGATCGCGCATCGCCGTGAAGGGCAATTCGCGCCTGCAGACCGCGCTGAAGGCGAGGAGCAAGCCCACCAGCTTCGAGGAAGACGATCCCGGCGAGGACACCTTCCACGGCCTGATGGACATGCCCCACGGCCACAGCTGCCTCGTGGCGCCGCTGCGGAGCCGGGGCGAGACCTTCGGCCTGATGACGCTCGACGCGATGGTGTGCCACCAGTACCCGGAGAGCGTCCTCCACCACATCGGCATCTTCGCGAGCCTGCTGGCGCTGGGCCTCAAGCAGGCGGAGCACCTGACGAAACTCGCCGAGCGCGAACGCAACCTGGATGCGGAAGTGAGCTACTTCCGGGAGACCCAGCGTCAGGATCTGCTGAACCTTCCGCTCCGCGCCGAAAGCCCCGAAATGCGCGCCATCGTCGAGCAGGTGCGCCAGGTCGCGCCCACCACGGCCACGGTGCTCATCACCGGCGAGACCGGCACGGGCAAGGAGAAGGTGGCACAGACCCTTCACCATCTCTCGCCCCGCCGCGACAAGCCCTTCATCAAGGTGAACTGCTCGGCGCTGCCCGCGGCCCTGATCGAGAGCGAGCTCTTCGGCCATGTGAAGGGCGCCTTCACCGGCGCGGCCATGGCCCGCAAAGGAAGGTTCGAGCTGGCGGATGGCGGCACGCTCTTCCTGGATGAGATCGGCGACCTGCCGATGGAGCTGCAGCCCAAGCTGCTCCGCGCGCTCCAGGAAAAGGAAGTGGATCCGCTGGGCTCGGAAAAGCCCCGCAAGGTGGATGTGCGCCTCCTGGCCGCGACGCATCTGGATCTGCGCCGGGCGGTGGATGAAGGCCGCTTCCGGGAAGACCTCTACTACCGCCTGTCCGTGTTCCCCATCCACCTGCCGCCGTTGCGCGAACGACCCAAGGACATCGAGGCCCTGACGCGGCTCTTTCTGGAGCGCATCGCCAAGGAACACCGTCGCCCCGTGCCGGTCATCGGCGATGCGACGATGGATCGCCTGCGCGCCTACCGCTGGCCCGGCAACGCGCGGGAACTCCAGAATGTGCTGGAGCGCGCGGTGATCCTCTCGCCCGGCCGTGAGCTGCGCCTGCCGCCCGGCGCCCTGCCGGGCCATGCGGAACGAGGCTCCGAGCGCATTCCCACCTGGGAGGACCAGGATCGCCTCTACCTGGAACGGCTGTTCCGGGCGACCTCCGGCAAGGTGTCCGGCGCGGATGGCGCCGCGGCTGTCGCGGGCCTCCCCGCCTCGACCCTCCTCAGCCGGGCCGAGAAGCTGGGTCTCCAGCCCAAGGATTACCGCGGACGCTGATAGGCTGCTCGGAATCCCTTGGAGCTTTCATGACCGAGCCCGAACCGCCTGGGGTGCCGCCGCGCATCGAACCACCGCGCATCGAGCCGTCGCGCATCGAGTTGGATCCCCACCCCGAGCCTGAGCCGCGCTTCAATCCCTACCAGCCGCCTCTGGCCCCGCGTCTGGAGGTCGCGCCCACGGCGTGGGAGTCCGGCACGAACGAGCTCGTGCCGTGGGAGGACGAAACCACCTACCCTGGCGTCTTCGACCGTTGGTGGGCGACGATCCGACTCGCCTTCACGGACCCCATGGGCCTCTGCGACCGGATCCCGACCACGAGCGGGATGCTGCCCGCGTGGCTGTTCATGCTCATCGCGGGCATCCCGGCGACGATCCTGAGTCAAGTGCTCGGGGAGATGGTCCGCCACCTCATGGCTTCCTTCCTCCACACCCAGCCCCACACGAATCCGGCCGTGCAACTCGGCGCGGCGATCCTCGGCCTGCTCATCGGCATCTTCATCGGGGGCGCCTTCGTCCACCTCTTCCTCTGGATGTGGGGCGGCGCGAAGGAAGGCCTCGGCCTGAACCAGACGATCCGCTTCACGGGCTACGCCTACGGCGCCTACTACCTCATCGGCTGGGTTCCACTGTTGAACATCCCCTTGGGTATCCTGTTCTGGGTGTTCTTCTCCATGGGGCTCGCACGCACGCACCGCACCGACACCTGGCGCGGGTTCGCCGCGACGCTCACACCGGTCGTCGCGGCCTGCTGCGTCGGCATCGGCGCGGCGGCCCTCCTTGGCACTCTGATGAGGCACTGACATGGTGGACATCCCGTACCAGAATCCCTACGAAGCTCCCCAGGCCCCGGTGCTGGAGCCGCCCACGGACTTCAGCCATCTGCCGGTGATCCCTTGGGAGGACCCCGAAACCTACCCCGGCCTTTGGAAGCGCATCGGGGCGATGTTCTCGCTGCTCTTCTCGAATCCCATGGAGTTGGCGGACCGCATTCTCCTGACGGACGGGCTCGCGCCCGCCTGGCGCTTCAACCTGCTCATGGCCGTGCCCTATCTCGCGTTCATGGGGGTGATGTTCATCTTCATCGGTTCCATTACGGCCTTCATGCCTTCGGATCCAAACATGCCGAAGGGATTCATGGCCGGCGTCTTCGGCGGTGAGTTCATCCTCATCGTCACCCTGCTGGCCGTTGGCATGTTCCTCTACGGCGCGATTCTCCACGCCGCCTTGTGGATGTGGGGCGGTACCCGCGAAGGACTGGGACTCGGCCAGACCGTGCGGGCCTGCGGCTACATCTGGGGCTTCGTGAATCTGGGGATGCTCGTGCCCTGCCTGAACCTGTTCGTGATGCTCGGCGGCCTCGTCTATCTGGGCATGGGTCTCGCGCGCATTCACCGCACGGACACCTGGCGCGGCATCTGCGCGGTGCTGACGCCCGTGTTCCTCTGCTGCCTTGCCTACGGGCTCTTCCTCGCCTTCGCTTTCAAGATGGCAGCTCTCAAGCACTGAGCCAGTCGAGCACCGCGGCCCGCGCGGCGTCGGTTTTGAGGACGCGCTGGATGGCACCGGCCTCCAGCGCATCGCGTTCGTTCCACTGCTCCAGCGCGGCGAAGAGCCGCCCGGCGCCCGCAGACCCGAGCAGTTCCGGCAAGCGCACCGTGCCGCCGAAGCCCGTGAGGATGCCGTGCTTCGCGGCCGGGTGGGCCATGCGCAACCCTTCCGCGGCCCACCGCTCCTGGCCGTGCAGCGCGAGGTCGCAGCCGCCGCCCATGGCGACACCGGAGAGGAGCGTCAGCGAGCGCCAGCCGGGCCATAGCAGCGCGCCCATGACCCGCTGCCCTCGGCGGGCGAAGGCATCCGCGGTCGCGGGCGTGAGCGCGGCGACTTCGTGAAGATCCGCCCCGGCGCTGAAATGACGCCCCACGCCATCCATCCACCCGGAGGCGCTGAGGGCCACGCGGCGGACTCGCTTGAAGCGCAACTCCGTGAAGAGCGCATCCAGCGCGAGCAGCGTCTCGGAATGCAGGCGGTTCAGGCCATCGCCGGAGTGCAGGCCGATCCAGGCCCAGCCCTGGCCCTCGATGAGGTCGAGGCTCGTCGCGCCGTCGAAGACGCGCCTCATGGCAGCCCCAGCTTGGCGAGCGCCGCTTCGATGGATTCCGTATCCGGATCCCACATAGCGGCGGCCTTCACTTGGTGGCGGAACCAGGTGGCCTGGCGTTTGGCGTAGCCTTGGGTCTCGATGACGATGCGGTCCACGCCTTCGCCGTCCAGCAACGCTTCGTAGCCCAGCGGACGCAGCGCGCGCAGGTCGTCTTCGTGACCATCACGGACGAGACGCGTCACTTCGTTCGGCCACCCATCCCGCATCTGCGCGGCGATGCGCGCCTCCACCCGCGCGCGGCGCGCGTCCCGGGCGGGCGTGACCACCAGCACGCGCCAGCCTTCCGGGATGGTGGCAGCGCGGCCTTCCCGCAGGTCCGAGGGCCGATGGCCCGTGGCGTAGTGCAAGGCCAGCGCCCGCTGGACGCGGGAGGAATCATTCGGGTGGAGTTCTTCCCCCCGCACGGGATCCACCGCCGCGAGATAGCGGTGGAGGCGCGGCGTGCCCAGGCGCTCGCCCAGATGCCGGACCTTCGCCACCGTGGTTTCTTCCACGAAAGGCAACTCCGATAGCTGATCCCAGATGCCGCGCAGGTAGAGGCCCGACCCGGTGACGAGCACCGGATGCCTCGTCTCGGATAGCCACCCGCGCACGCGCGCGCCGAAGCTCGCCGGATTGGGCCGCGCGGACAGCGGCAGCGCGCCATAGCCCACATGGGGCACGCCGTCCTGCTCCGCCAAACGCGGCTGCCCCGTGCCGATCTCCAAGCCCTGAATCGCCTGGAAGGGATCGCCGTTCACCACGGTCCCGCCCACCGCCTTCGCCACAGCCACCGCCAGGGCGGATTTGCCGGAAGCGGTGGGACCCAGGATCGCGATCATCCTTCCACGCTAACGGAACCGGATGCTCCTCGGCGGCATCCAACCTTAGCCATGCGCCTTCTACCCGCCCTTCTCCTGCTTTCGCTGCCCTTGGCGGCGCAGGGGTCTTTGACGCCCTACCTCCCGGGGCATGACCGGGACCTCTACCACCAGGAGAAGGAGGCGAAACAGGCGGAGGCCACGGTGGAGATCGTCGGCACCCTCAGCAAGGAGGAGCTGCGGCAGATCCGCTTCCAGGAGTTCATGGCCTGGTTCATCCCGGATCTCCATCGCTTCCTGGGCCGCTACGGGAGCGTGGCCACGCCGGTGCCCGAAGCGATCCGGCTCACGGAGCCGCCGGTGCAGGCGAGGGTTTATCCCCTGGGATCAGCGGCGGACTTCTAAGAAGCCCTCTCGGGTGGGACTTCTAGGCCTTTGTCCGTTGCCCTGAAAAGAGGAACACAGAGATCACAGAGGGCCGCTGAGAGCACAGAGGGGGCCTGACGCACGCCCGAATGGAATGCCGAGCAAGTTTAGAACGCCATCAGATGCGGTAGCAGCGCGGCGGCCTGATCCCGGGCCAGGCGCGCGGCCTCCACGGCGTGATGGGCGGCTTCCAGGGAGCTCTGCCCTGGCGTGAGCAGGGCTTCCAACTGGTCTCGCAACCGGGCGACACCGCCTTCAGAATCCGGAAGGTGGCGGTCGGCGGCCGCGTTCAAGATGGCGAGGAAACTGCGCAGCGCGTCGCAGGCAGCGGACACGATGGCCTGGGGATTTCTGCCATCCACTTCCAGGGCCAGCGCCGTGGCCAGGAAGCGCAGGCCTTCCTCGAAGCGGGCCTGATGAGGCCCGCCCGCGCCCGCGGAACTCGCGCCGGGTTCCAAGCGGATCAACCCTCGACGGGCGCTTCGAAGGGCGCGAGACCCGGCGCGGCGACCTTGGCGCTTTCGGGCTCGACGGCGTACTCGCCCGTGAAGCAGGCGTAGCAGAATCCCTGGCCCTTCCGCTCATCCATCACCGCCTCCTGGAGGTCTTCCAGGGTGAGGTAGCCGAGCGAGTCCGCATCCACGAAGGCGCGGATGGCCTCGTTGTCCCGGCTCGACGCGATGAGCTGCTCGCGGCTCGGGGTGTCAATGCCGTAAAAACAGCTGTGCGTCGTCGGCGGGCTGGAGATGCGCAGGTGGACTTCCTTCGCGCCGGCCTCGCGCACCATCTGCACGATCTTCTTGCTCGTGGTGCCGCGCACGATGCTGTCGTCCACGAGCACGACGCGCTTGCCTTTCACGAGGCTGCGGATGGGGTTGAGCTTCACCTTCACGCCGAAACTGCGGATGTTCTGCTTCGGCTCGATGAAGGTGCGGCCCACATAGTGGTTACGGATCATGCCGAACTCGAAGGGAATGCCGCTCTCCTCCGCGTAGCCCAGCGCCGCGGCGACGCCGCTGTCGGGCACGGGCACGACCATGTCGGCTTCCACCGCGTGGCGCTTGGCCAGGAGGCGGCCCATGGCGCGGCGCGTGGCGGCGACGGTGCGGCCGTAGACGAGGCTGTCGGGCCGCGCGAAGTAGACATGCTCGAAGACGCACGGCTTGCCCTCCACCTTCGGGCGCGGAAATTCGGAAGAGCAGCCGCCCTTGCGGCAGATCACCAATTCGCCGGGTTCCACATCGCGCGCATAGTCGGCGCCGACGAGATCGAAGGCGCAGGTCTCGGAGGCGAAGACGACGCCGCTGCCCAGCGAGCCCATGGCCAGCGGGCGGAAGCCGTGGGGATCGCGCGTCGCCATGAGCGCGTCCTCGGTGAGGATGAGCAGGCTGAAGGCGCCTTCGATCTGGCGCAGGGCGTCCACCACCGCGCCCTCGATGGAATCCGCCTGGGAGCGGTTGATGAGCGCGAGGATCACTTCCGAATCGCTGGGGCTCGTGAAGGTGTGGCCTTCCTCGATGAGCCGCGCGCGCAGCCGCTCGGTGTTCGTCAGATTGCCGTTGTGGCAGAGCGCGACCTGGCCGAAGCGGCCGTGGATGAGGAAGGGATGCGCGGCCGATGCCACATTGCCGCCGGTCGTGCTGTAGCGCGTGTGGCCGATCGCCGCGTCGCCGGGCAACGAATCCAGCGTGGCTTCGTCGAAGATGTCGGCCACATAGCCCTGATCCTTGTGCAGGTGCAGGGCGCCTTCGTGACGGGAGCAGATGCCGGCGGCTTCCTGGCCCCGGTGCTGGAGCGCGTAGAGGCCGAGGTAAGTCTGGCGGGAAGCTTCCGAAGCCGGACTGATGCCGAAAACCCCGCATTCATCCCTGAACGGCATGGCGCCCCCAAAAATCCATTGTAAACGGCGGGAACCGGAAGCCGTAGCAGAGACACTGGAAGCCAGACCTTGGAGGTTCTTTGCGCCCTGCCCTCGCCGCCCTTCTCCTGCTCACGCCCGCGCTCCGGGCGGACGGTCTCGCCGACCTGAAAGCCGCCCTGAAGGGCCTTCCCGCCCAGCAACCCATCAAGGCTTCCGTGGATTGCCAGGTCTGGAACCGCACCGGCAAAGGGAAGACGCCCAAGATCGTCCAGGGCCGGGTCCAGGCGAAGATCGAAGCTGGTCCCGCCGGGCTCAAGCTGGGCTGGGATAAGGCGGAGTTGGACCGCATCCAGGCCGCCACCAAGGCCAAGGACCACGGGCCCGAGCAGGCCATGGCCGCCTTGAAGGCGGAAAAGGCCGAAGCGCTGTTGGATTCCGCGAAGGATCTGCTCAGCGACCTCGAGGACGCCAAGGTCCAGGAGGATCGCGCGGACGCTTTCCAAGGCAAGCCCGCGCGCCTGCTCGTCCTGAAGCTTGAGGACAACGACATGGACGAAGAGGACCGCAAGCACCTCAAGACCTTCAGCCACATCCTGAAGATCTGGATGGGCGCCGATCGCGTGCCCTTGGGACTCCAGGACCAGCTCGACCTGAAGGGCAGCTTCTTCCTCATCAGCTTCGAGGTCCACAACAAGGCCACGCGCACTTTCGCCCGCATCGGCGATCGCCTGCTCACGACTCATGAGGAATCGCTGGGGAACGGCTCCGGCGCCGGACAGAACAGCGAAGACAAGAAGGTGATGGATCTGAAGATCTAGCGAAGGACCGTCACCGCGCCATCGCCCTGGGCCGCGTGGTCCTGTTTCGCCCAGGCCTCCAGCGTGCCCAGCAGGGCTGTACCGTCCTGGGGCGGGGCGGCGCTGGCGAGACGGCCCACGGCCTCCAGATGCAGTTCCACCCGCGCGAGGTCGCCGCCTTTCGGTTGGGCCGTCAGGTCCATCACCGCGAGGGTGCGCGGCGCGATTTCAGCGAGCGCCACGCTGGCGATCAAGCCCTTCGGCGTCCGCAGACCCCAGAACGGCAGCGGGCGGCCGCCCACGGTGACGCGCACGGTCGTCCGCGTGGCCTGGGGCACGGGCGTGGACAGGAAGAGCAGGCCCGGCGCCCGGGCGAGGATGATGGCCTCCGCCATGCGGTCCTCGCCCGCCACGGGGCGGATCACCCAGCCGCCCAGGCGCGGCTTCTGCACGCGATTGAAGCTGCGCGTGGGCACGGTGGTGTCCACGGTGAAGCGGCCTTCCACCGGCGCCGAGCCGCCCCGGAACCAAAGCTTCAAGCGGTAGCGGAGGCCTTGGGCGGGCAACGGGAACACCGCGATGAGAAGGAGCAGCAGCGCGCGCATCCTCCAAGAATGCCATGCTGGACCGATGCCGCTCTGCTTCGACTTGGATGGAACCCTCGGCAGCTTTGGCGGCGGCTACCTGCTGCTGCGGGAAGCGCTGGCCGAGCTGTGGGGCTCGTCGGTGGAACGCGCCGAGCTGGAAGTCTGCGCCGGAAGCACCGATTGGGAGATCGTGGACGAGCTGCACCGGACCCGCTTCGGACGCGGCTTGGAGGATGAGGGCTACCTCGCCTTCGAAGCCGCCTGCCTCGCCAAGTTCGAGGCGGCCTTCCATCCCGAAGGCCGCGCGCCCTTGCCCCACGCGGGCCTGATCGAAGGACTCGACTTGCTTTTGGAGCGCGGCCACGAGGTCTGGCTCGTGAGCGGCAACACGCCGAAGGTGCTGGATTTCAAAGCCGAGGCGCTGGCCATCTCGCCCCGCATCCACCGCCTCGGCTCCCTGCCCCGCCAGGACCGCGCGGGTCTCATCCGCCTCGCGACGGCGGCAGGCTCCGCGCCCCACCTCTACGCGGGTGACCGTCCCCACGACCGCGACGCGGCCCGAATCGCCGGAGTGCCCTTCCTCGCCGTGGGCGATGCCGCGCCCGGCGACCACCCCGTCCTCGCGCCCCAGGCGGAAGCAGAGGCGCTGGTGAACGCGGTGGAAGCGCTCCTCCGCTAGTTTCCGCGCCAGAAGAGCAGGACCAGTCCGAGGACGGCCACGGCGGCCACGATCCAGAGCCCCGTCATCTTGACCGCCGGAGCCTGGCCTTGGTCCAGCACCTGCCGCGCGGCCTCGGTGGGATTGCGCTCGGTGCCGTCCCCCGTCTCGTAGGCGTGGATGAGCCAGACCCGGGCTTTCTTGTGGCCCAGCTCCGCGGCGCGGCGATACCAGGTCTCGGCTTCCTTCGCGTTCTGCAGGCGGCCTTCCCCCCAGCGCAGGATTTCGGCGAACCGGAACATGCCTTCGGGATGGCCCGCCTCCGCCGCCCGCTCGAACCACAGCGAGGCGTAGCCGCGCTCCAGGGGAAAATCCTTGGAGCCGTGGTAGTAGGCGTCGCCCACCTTGACCATGGCCTCGGGATCGCCTTCCTCGGCGGCTTTCAGGAGCCCGGCCTTGGTGCCGAGCATCGCGCCGAGATTGAAGCTGCCGGTCGAGCGTTCGGGAGCGCCAGTCTGGGCCATCATTCACCTCGTCATGGGGAAATGTCGGCATGAGCATGGACCCGGCAAGGGGCAATGACAAGCCCTGATCGGAGAATCCAGAAATTCCGCCCTAGGCTTGAGCCGCGCGGGACCAGGCTTCGGCTTCCGCCAGGTCGCGGCGGAGGCCGTGCCCATCGCGGAGAGCCTGGGCCAAGGCCGCCATCGCCCCCGCGTGGCCGCGCTCGGCGGCCCGCCGGAACCACACGGCCGCGGAGAGCGCGTCTGGCATGGAACCGGGCATCCCCGTGCGGTAATCCGATCCGAGTTGGAAGGCCGCTTCCGCGTCGCCCGCCTCGGCCGCGGCCACCAGGCGGCGGAAACGCCAGGTGTGGCGCTGGCGGCGGCCGAAGAGCAGGTAGTAGGTGAGGATCGCGATGATTGGCAGGCCGAAAGTGAGCACCGAGGCGAAGATGAGCACGACGAGGCCCGCCAGCACCATGAGGATGAGGACCGCCGTGAAGACCGGTTCGGCGCCGGGCTGGTGGACGAGGGATTCGAAGCCATCCGCCATCACCTTCCCCGCCGCGGCCTGGGCGCGAAGGACCGGATCGCGGGATTCCAGCGGTTTGAGCAGACCCGCGCGCACCGTGCGCGGCGGCAGCGTGGCGGCCCGCTCGCGCCACCGCGACGCGCCGACCTCATCGCCTTCCTCGCCCAGCTGCTTCGCGAGCGCTTCCGCCGCGGGCCGGAAGCCCGCCTCGGCGGCGCGCAGGAGCCAAGCTTTCGCTTCTTCCGCGTTCCGCTCCGGCCCAGGCCCCCAGCGGAGGCAGGACGCGAGCCGTTCCATCGCCTCCACATGGCCCCGTTGCGCGGCGCGGCGCAGGTTGCGGGCGGGCTCCGCCGCGCCGAAGCAGCCTTCCATCTCCAGGAGCGCGTGCTCGAAGCTCGCGTCCGCGCTGCCGAGCTTCATGGCGCGGTCCAGGCACGCGAGCGCGACTTCGCCGTGGTGGGCCTCCCGCGCCCAGCGCAGCCAGGTGGCGGCGGGATCCTTGACGAAGCGCGAAGCCAGGCTCCGCCCTTGCAGTTCGATCCAGCCGAGCAGTCGCATGGAACTCCCGAGAATGCGACCATCCTGCCATGGCTTCTCCGCTGATTTCCTCATCCGACCTCGCCGCGCTCAAGGGCGCCGCGCGCCTGCTGGACTGCCGCACAGGCGCGGAGTACGAGGCGGGCCACCTGCCCGGCGCGGTCCACGCGGATCTGGAACGGGATCTGAGCCGCGCATCCGGCGAGGGCTTCGACCCTAAAAAGGGCGGCCGCCATCCGCTGCCCGATCTGCGCGCCTGGCGCGACACGCTCGGCCGCTGGGGCATCACGCCGGACACGGCCATCGTCTGCTACGACGGTCAGGCGGGCGCCAACGCCGCGGCGCGGGCGTGGTGGATGCTGCGCGCCGTGGGGCACGAACGGGTGCGCGTGCTGGATGGCGGGCTCCAGGCCGCGCTGGGCGCGGGGATGGAGCTGACGAAGGATTCGCCATCCATCTCCACGGAGCCGCCCTACGCGGTTTCCCACTGGCAGTGGACCACCGTGGACCTCGGCGTGGTGGAGAAGCTCGCCGGGCACTCGGACTGGACCGTGCTCGATGTGCGTTCCGCGCCGCGCTACCGGGGCGAGACGGAACCCATTGATCCCGTGGCGGGCCACATCCCCGGCGCGGTGAATGTCCCCTTCAGCGAGAACCTGAACGCGGAAGGACGCTTCAAATCCTTCGAGGAGCTGCGGGCGCTCTACGGGGAATTCGATCCGTCGAAACTCGTCGTCCACTGCGGCAGCGGCGTGACGGCCTGCCATACCCTGCTCGCGCTGGACCAGGCGGGCCTCGCGGGCGGGGCGCTCTTCGTCGGGAGTTGGAGCGAGTGGTGCCGCTCCGACCGCCCCATCGCCACCGGCGCGGAGCCTTGAATCCCTGGCGCGGCCTCGGCGGGTTGCCCCGCGAAGTGTGGATCCTTTCGGCCGCCACGCTGCTCAATCGCGCGGGGACGATGGCGCTGCCCTTCCTCGCGCTCTACGCGACGGAAGGCATGGGCTTCAGTCCCGCGCGGGCGGGCGAGGCCATGCTGGCCTACGGCGCCGCCGCGCTGATCGCCGCGCCGCTGGGCGGACACCTGAGCGACCGCATCGGATCGTTGCGCGTCATGCGGATCTCCCTGACGCTTTCGGCGCTGCTGATGATCGCCATCCCCTTCGCGCGCAGTTGGCCCGCCCTGCTCGCCCTGGTGATGGTCTGGTCGCTGGCCGGTGAGAGTTTCCGGCCCGCCAGCATGGCCATCCTCACCGATCTCGCGCCGGTGGAGCGGCGCAAGGCCGTCTTCTCCCTGAACCGCCTCGCCATCAACCTGGGCATGAGTCTCGGCCCCGTGCTGGGCGGGCTGCTGGCGCAACACTCCTTCCGGGCGCTGTTCTGGACCGATGGCGCGACTTCGCTCGGCGCGGCGCTGGTGCTGCTGCTGGCCGTGCGGAGCGACGCCTCCCGCCACACGAGCGGGCATCCACCGAGACACCCCTTCACCGCCCTCGCGGACCGCCGCCTCAGCCTCTTCCTGCTGGCGCTCATCCCCGTGATGGTGGTCTTCCTCCAGCACGAAGGCGCGCTGCCGGTCTTCCTCGTGAAGGATCTCGGATTCACGCCGGCCTTCTACGGCAGCCTCTTCACCCTGAACACCGCCCTCATCGTGCTGCTGGAGGTGCGGATCAACCTCGCCACGGCCCACTGGCCCGCCCGTCGGACCTTGATGCTCGGCGCGCTGCTCACGGCGGGCGGCTTCGGAGCGCTCGCCTTCCTCCATGGCCGCCTCGCCATCTGGGCGACCGTGGTGATCTGGACTTTCGGCGAGATGACGCTGATGCCGGCCATGAGCGACCATGTGGCGCATCTGGCTCCGCCGGAGCGGCGTGGCGAATACATGGGTCTCTTCTCCATGGCGGTGGGCCTCGCCTTCGCCCTGGGCCCGTGGTTCGGCCTGCTGGTCATGGGCCGCTACGGCGCGACGGCGCTGTGGGTCTTCATGGGGCTCTTCGGCGCGCTTTCGGCGCTGGCGTTTGGGCGGGTGGTGCGAGTGGAGCCCGCATAGCCCCAGGTTCTCCAAGGCGGGCTTCCGGCTCCGGGCTACGCGGTTGGTCTCGGCCCACAGCAACCGATCGTCAGCCGACGATTCGCATCTCTCTATGCGTAGGCTGACGGGACGACACGCATGGGTCGGCGCCTGCCGCGTGGTCCGTAGCCTGGAGCCCGCAGCCGCTTAGCGACCCAGCGCCCGCTTGAGGCCATTCGCCAACCGTTCCTCCTGCACGCCGGACCAGGCGTCCAGCACCTTGCCTTCGCGATCCAGGATGAAAGTCGTCGGAATGGCCTGCACCTGACCTAGCGGCGCGATCCCGTTCGCGCCATCGGGCACGAGCCCTGGCAAGGTCGCCCATTCACCGTGCTGCTGGAGGAACGGCGTGACGGCCTTGAAGCCGTCGTCGTCCACGGAAATGGGAAGCACCGTGTAGTCGTTCCCCGCGACGGACGCCAGGTGGGCGAGAGTGGGCAGGCTCTTGCGGCAGGGCGGGCACCAGGTGGCCCACACATCCACCACCACCACCTTGCCGCGCTCCTCGGCGAGCGTGTGCCGCGTCCCGCCCGCGTCCAGATAGGCCACGGCGGAGACATCCTGGCCCTTGCCGGCAAGGCCCGACTCGCCCCGGGAGACGCTGCTCCGGAGCAGCCAGACGAGGGCGCCGAAGAGCAGGACGGCCAGGATCGCCACGCCGCCCATGCCCGCGAGCAGCGTCTTCACCCAGCTAGGCAGACCCTTGGAGGCCTTGGTGGATTCATCGGACATGGAACCTCCCCTGGCCTTCCAGTGTCAGGCCAGGGGAGGTCCGGCTCAACGCCTGCTTATTCCAGATATTCCGCCGCTTCCCAGGTCTCGGCTTCCGCCCTGCGGCGGCGGAAGGCCATGTCGCGGACTTCTACATCCGCCAGGCGGGTGGAGCGCGAGAGCGCGTGGGCCTTGGCCTCGGCCCGTCGCTCCAACCCCACGAACGCCAATTCCTGACGACGCCGTTCCACACCGTCCCACACCATAGGCCACCCCCGTGAGGGTCAAGGTAGGCATCCCATCCCGGCCAACCAGACCGAAAAAACCGATTCGGGAGTAAAGTTTCCTTTTGCCCGAGGAACCCATGTCCTACCGCCATCCGGATTTCGCCAAGCTGGGCCTGGAGCGCGCGCCTGAGTGCGCCTTCGTCCCCGCCCCCAAGGACGCGACGCTGCCGGACGGCTTCATGAGCACGACGAACTTTCCGACCTATGTGAAGGTGGGCGGCCAGTGGCGCATGCCGGAGATGCCGCGCATGGATTCGCACCTCGTGTGGGACGCGAAAGCCGAGCGCCTGCTCATCAAGGAGTTCCGCCTCGTGAAGAAGGGCGACCTCGTCGCCGTCGCCACGAAGGAGGACGGCAGCGAAGGCGTGCTCGTGTGGGACAAGGGCTTCGCGGAAGAGACCGACGCGACCCACGCGGAAGCCTTCGGCTTCATGTCGTCGGAAGTGAGCCGCGAGAAGCCCGTGAACTACGAGGCGATCTTCCAACAGTTCATGGAGAATCGCGGCGCCAAGGGTCACATCCTCTGGGTCATCGGCCCCGCGCTCGTCCACGCCCGCGGCCGGGACGCGATGGAGTGGCTCATCCACAACGGCTTCGCCCACTGCGTCTTCGCGGGCAACGCCGTCGGCGTGCATGATGTCGAGGCCGCGCTCTTCGGCTCGACCCTCGGCATGAAGAAGGACGGCACGCCCGAGGTTGGCGGCCACGCCTACCACATGCGCGCCATCAACGAGGTGAAGAAGGCCGGTTCGATCAAGGCGCTCGTGGAGCAGGGCAAGGTCAAGGACGGCATCATGCACGCCTGCACCGTGACGGACACGCCCTTCGTGCTCGCCGGGTCCATCCGCGACGACGGCCCGCTGCCTGAGACCGTCCCCGACGCGCTAGAAGCTCAAGGGCGCATGCGCGAGTACACGAGTAAGGCCACGATGGTCGTGATGGTGGCGACCGCGCTGCACAGCATCGCCGCGGGCAACATGCTGCCGACCTTCTGCACCAAGCCCAACGGCGAGATGGCGGAGATCACCACCATCTGCGTGGACCAGACCGAATTCCTCGTCTCCAAGCTGAAGGACCGCGGCACCCACCAGGCCTTCGGCGT
>CAZKIM010000002.1:37993-55944 GCA_964552855.1 uncultured Solibacteraceae bacterium
TCATGCGCCTCATCCAGCTGGAGCTGATGGGACGGGTCTGACCCGGCCATCCCGCCTTCATCCCCGTTCGCCGATCCGCGACCTCCGTTCGCCGGGAAGGGGTGATCCTCGCGTTGCGATGCCCTAGCCTGGAAGCTGGCCCGGAGTCTGCCCATGAACCGCCAGCGCACGACCCTGTTCGCGATCTTCGGAGGCGTGGTCCTCGTCATCATCCTGGCGGCGATCTTCGGGCGCTCCACCGACGACTCCAGCAAGTTCTCCTGGGACACGGTGACCAAGGGCAAGATCCGCGAAGTCATCAGCGCGAGCGGCGAGATCCAGGCCAAGACGCGCATCAACATCGGCACGACGCTGGCGGGCGAGATCAAGTCCATCCCCGTGAAGGACGGCCAGGATGTGAAGAAGGGCGATGTGCTCGTCACGCTGGACCGGGTGCGCCTCGGGCAGGCCGTCGCCCAGGCGCAGGCCGCGCTCGCGGGCTCGGAGCGGGACGAGGCCCGGCTCAAAGCCGCCATGGACACGGCGGAATCCACCTTCAAGCGCCAGGACGCGCTGCACGGCCAGGGCCTCATCAGCGATGAAGACTGGCGCCAGGCCCAGCTGGCCAAGGAAAGCGCGGAACTGAGCTACCAGACCTCCCAGACCCAGGTGGGTCAGATGCGCGGCAACCTCGGCCAGGTGCAGGATGGGCTCAACAAGAGCGAGCTGCGCGCGCCCATTGACGGCCGCGTGACGAGCCTCAAGGCGGAGATGGGCGAAATGGCCATCCCCGGCCAGAGCAACCTGCCCGGCGCGACGCTCATGATCGTCTCCGACATGCACGAGCTGATGGCCGAAGTGAAAGTGAACGAGAGCGAGGTGGTGCGCCTGAAGCCGGGTCAGGAAGCCCAGGTCGCGGTGGATTCCCTCCCCGGCCGCGTCTTCAACGGGACGGTCTACGAAGTCGCCACCGGCAGCGAAGGCGGCACGGGCCAGGACGCCAACATGTACCTCGTGAAGGTGGCGCTCGACATGTCCAGCGCCGACATCGCCCTGCTCCGCCCCGGCATGAGCGCCCGGGCGGTCATCCTTTCCCGCGCGGTGGCGGACGCGCTGCGCGTGCCGCTCCAGGCCGTGCTGGAAAAGGACCAGACGCCCGAGGAGGCCGCGAAGAAGGGCCTGCTCATCGCCCCCACGCGCAATGTGGTGATGGTCGTGAAGAACGGACACGCTCAAGTGCGGGAAGTCCAGCTCGGCATCGCCGACACGCAATCCTACGAGGTGAAGGGCGGTCTTGAAGAAGGCGAGAAGGTGCTCACCGGCCCCATTCGGAAGTTGCGTGATCTCAAGGATCACGACGCGGTGGAATTGAAGGAGAAGTCCGATTCGCAGATCGAGGCCGAGGCCGAGAAGCGGAAAGGCCGGAGCGCCCGATGAACATCCACGAGCCCGTATCGGCCGCCATCCGCGCGCTCCGGGCGAACAAGCTCCGGAGCGCGCTGACGACGCTCGGCATCGTCATCGGCGTCGCGGCGGTGATCGTCGTCGTGAGCCTGGTGCAGGGACTCCAGCGGAGCGTGCTCAAGCAGATCGAGCGGGCGGGCAGCCAGACGCTCTTCGTGCGCCCGGTCTTCCCCACCGACATGCCCTTCGCCGACTACCTGAAGATCAAGAACAAGGACCTCACCCTGGAGGACATGCGCGCGCTCGGCCACGCGGTGCCCGTCATCACCCAGCTCACGCCGCTCTTCTTCACCGGCACGGAAGTGAAGGCGGAAGGGCACACCGCCACCGTCAACATGGTGATGACCGATGACAGCTACCTGGATCTGAACAGCCTCAACCTCACCGCGGGCCGCAACTTCGTGCCTTCGGACCTGCGGCTCCAGAACAAGGTGGCGATCCTCGGTTCGAGCGTGGCGGGAAAGCTGGGCATCACCGGAAACCCCATCGGCCGCATCATCCAGACGCCCGCGCTCTCGCTCCAGGTCATCGGCGTCCTGGAAGAACAGGGCAGCTCCCTGGGCAACGACCCGGACAGCAACATCCTCGTGCCGCTGACGACAGGGCTCGCCACGCTTTCGGACACGAGCCGCCGCCAGCTCTTCTTCCAGGCGCGCATTGATCAGCGGATCTCCGCGGACGACGGCGTGGACATGATCACGGAGGCGCTGCGGCGCATCAAGGGCCTGCGCGCGGGCGAGCCTGAAGGCTTCAAGGTCTTCAGCCCCAAGCAGATCACGAGCATCATCGGCGGCATCACGGCGGCCATCACGGCGGTCGCGGGTGGCATGGTGTCCATCGCCCTGCTGGTGGGCGGCATCGGCATCATGAACATCATGCTGGTGAGCGTGACGGAGCGGACCCGCGAAATCGGCGTGCGCAAAGCCGTTGGCGCCAAGCGGAAGGATGTGCTGCTCCAGTTCCTCGTGGAAGCGGCCTTCCTCTGCGTGGCGGGCGGAGCCATGGGCATCCTGCTCGGCTTCATCCTCGGCGCCGCGCTGGGCAAGGCGCTCTTCGGAACGATCGGCATGGTGCCCCTGTGGGCGGTCGTCGCGGCCTTCGCCGTGCCCGCCGCCATCGGCCTCGTGTTCGGTCTCTATCCCGCGGCCAAGGCCAGCAAGCTCGATCCCATCGAGGCCCTGCGCTACGAATGACCGGCTCGCCCGGCTTTCCCTCCCGCCCAGCCCATTTCCATGGCCGACCGGCGAAGGGCGCGACGCAACCCCGACCTTCCCCCTAAGCTGAGACCACTTCCTCAGGAGTTTCCATGAACGACACGCTGTTCCCCGAAGCAACCTCCCAGCCCAAGCCCAAGGCCCCTTCCCTGATGGAGCAGATCGAAGGCGTCTTCACCGCGCCGAAGGCGCTGTTCGACAAACTCCACGCGGCCCCGAGCTGGGTTCCCGCACTGATCCTGGCTGTCGTCCTCGGCCTCGTCGTCGCCATCTCGTGGGGCCTCAAGGTGGATGTGGACGCCATGCTGCGCCCGATGATGGAGGCCAATCCGAAGCTCAGCCCGGACCAGGTGGATCAGATCATCCAGATGCAGTCCAAGTTCATCCTGCCCTTCGGCATCCTGGGCGTGCTCTTCGGCGTCCCCATCATCTCGGTCCTCGCGGGCCTCATCAACTGGGGCCTGGGCCGCGCCTTCACGGAAGAGGGAGCACCCGTGCCCACCTTCCTCCAGGGCCTTTCTTCCGCGATCGTTCCGAGCCTCGTCCGCATCCCGGACACCCTCATCATCATCGCCATGTGCGTACTCAAGTCCGTGGGCGGCCACAAGCCCGAGCAGGTGACGCCGCTGTCGCTGGGCTACTACCTGCACTCCGCGTCGCCGAAGCTGCAGGCGCTGTTCTACCAGCTCAATCCCTTCATCATCGCGAACTTCGTGCTGGCCTACCTGGCCATGCGCCACATCGTGAAGGCCAAGCCCCTTGGCGCCGCCATCTCAGTCGCCATCTGGGTCGTCTTCGTCCTGCTCGGCGTCGCCTTCGCCAAGTAGGAGCCTAGAACGCGAGAAGGCCCGGGCTGAGCCCGGGCCTTCCTGTTTTCAGCGCCGCTTCAGATCTGACCGGCCTGAACGGGCTTCGGCGTGGCGTCCACGCTGCCTTTGGCGCGGAGCGCGGCGGCCATTTCGGGCGTGACGCCCTTGGCCATGTCCTCGGCCTCGGCCTGATGCAACGCCTCGGAGTAGGACGGCGGCGGGGTCGTCAGCTCCGCGGAAGGCCTGGGCGCTTTGGCGTGGGCCTTCGACACCACCGCGGCGCCGAGGATCAGCGCGGCGATGAGGGCCGTCAGGATGGCGATGGCCTTGGTCTTGGAGCGGGTGCCGGCCTGGGGGAAGGCGGGCGGGTTCGAGATCTGGGTCATGGATCCTGTCTCCTTCCGGATGCGCGATGGCCAGGTCCGCTTCCCGTGAAACGAATCCTGGCCATCGCTTGAGAAACAAACCCATCCGGGCAAAGCGAGTATCCGATGCGGCAAGAGTGGTTTCAAGTGGCGTAAAATAAGATTTACTTGACTATGGCGTTTCAATCCGCGCGTCACGACTGTGTGGTGGTTTCAGCATTTGGACACCACGAATGCGCCACGGATGACCTCCGATTCCGACACGCACATGACGATTTCTTGGGTTCGTCAACCAAGGGAGCGATCGCGGCATCTCATCCTTTGACTCATCCTTGATGACGGAGGTCCGCCATGAAGACGCCCATCCGATCGCTGCTCGTCGCCGCGTGTCTCCTGCCGCTCATCGGCTGCCTCGGCTCGTCCTCGGGAACCAGCTATGTGGACAACGCCACCTCCGTCGCGGTGGCGGATCTGGATGGCAACGGCCGCATGGATGTGGTGACGGCCTTTGACCGGGCCTACAGCGATGGCACGGATGGCGGCTTCGTCTCCACCCGCATGGGCCAGGGCGCGAGCGGCATCACTTTCGGATCGCCCCTCCGCTCCACCGGCGGCGCGGCTCCGGGACCCATCGTCCTCGCGAACCTCGATGGCAATCCGCAGCCGGACCTCGTGCTCTGCAATGGCGCGAGCTCCACCGTCACCCTGCTCTACGGCAGCGCCACCACGCCTGGGACCTTCGGCTCCGAGGTGGACCTGCAACTCGGCGCGAACCGCTTCGCCTACGCCGTGGCGGTGGCGGACTTCAACAACGACGGCAAGCAGGACATCGCCGTGGCGGCCAGCGGCGGCACCGATGTGCTGCTCTTCCTCCAGAACGCGGGCGGCGGCTTCACGGGCGTCACGCCCGTCTCCATTCCCGTGGGCGCGACGCCCTACAGCCTCGCGGCGGGCGCGCTGTCGGGCGCCAACCAGGATCTGGCGGTGGGCCTCAGCGGCGGCCAACTCGCCGTCCTGAAAGGCAACGGCGATGGCACCTTCCAGACCCAAGTGAACTACGCCTGCGGCACCACGCCGGCCGCCATCAAGATCGCGGATCTGGATGGCGTCAACGGCGCGGACATCGCGGTGGTGGATTACGCCGCCACCAGTTCGGTGATCGTCTTCCTCAACAGCGGTGGCGGCGCCTTCGCCACGGGCGTGTCCTACCCCACCGGCGATTCCTACGCGCTGGATCTCGCCATCGGGGATCTTGGGAACGGCAAGCCCGACATCGCCGTGGCCAATTCCGGCGTCCCCGGCGATCCGGGTAGTGTCTCGGTGTTGCTGAACAACGGCAGCGGCGCCTTCGGGACGGCGACGCTCTACGGCGGGCTCCAGGGGCCGACCTCCGTGGCCATCGCCGACATTGACGGTGACGGCAAGAACGACCTCATCGCCGCCGACGGCACCGGCGTCATCCGTCTTCAGAGCCCCACCACGCCCAGCCTGTTCCTGCCGCCGGTGCAGCTCTACTATTAAGGAAGGCTGGTCGCGGAAGGCGCGGAATCAACGCGGAAAACGCAGAAGCAAGGACTTGGTCCTTCCCGTTCCTGCTTCTGAATTCATCGCGACACTCCAACTGAGGCCCGAATTGTTGCCCATGCACCCTACCGCCTGGTTCTGCCCAGGGCGACAACCGACCGAACACAGAGGGCGCAGAGCAGCGCAGAGGGCCACAGAGGTCCACCCTCGCGCGGCCAGATGAAGCCGGTGGTTGAGGGCGCGAGGTCTGGAGGCTTTCGAGGGCCTCCCCTCCTCGCGCCCTCAACCTTGCCGCGTAGCGGCAAGCCCGCCTGAGGCGGCCGGCTTCATCGTTTGATCAGCCTCGCCCCCTCTGTGTCCTCTGAGACCCTCTGCGTCCTCTGTGTTCCGCTTTCCCGGCTGAAGTGGGATAGACGATGGTGCGAGGTGAATCCTTGCGGACAGGATTCCAGGATGAGCCTCATTGCTTCCGCGCCTTCCGCGACCAGCCTTCCCTTTAGCCCTGGATCCAGACCGGCTCCAGCCCCAACAGCTTCGTCACGGCGGCGCGGGCGCGGGGGCCGGGATCCACGGTGAAGTCGTTGACCCACATCTGCACATATTCGCTGACCATGTCGCGGTCCATGCCGCGGCCGAAGGACTGGCTGTAGTCCACGCTCTCCCAGTGACGCGCGCGGGCCAGCTCGACGCTCTTCCGCATGACGGTGGCGAAGCGCGCCTTCATCTCCGGGTCGAGTCCTGAGCGGATCGCGTTACCGCCCATGGGCAGCGGCAGATCATAGGCCTCCTTCCACCAACGGCCCAGGTCCTCCACCAGGTGGAGCCCCGCGTCTTTGTACATGAGCTGGCTTTCGTGGATGAGCAGGCCCGCGTCGTGCTTGCCCGCCACCACGCGCTCCAGGATCTGGTCGAAGGGAATCAGCTCGTGGATGAGCTCGATGCCCTGGGCCGCGCACCAGAGCTTGAAGCTGAGGAAGGCGCTCGTGCGCGCGCCGGGGATGGCGATGTTCTTGCCTTGCAGCGACGCCGCCGTGCAGGGATGCAGGCTCACGACGAGCGGCCCGCGGCCTTCCTGGATGCTGGACCCCGCCGTGAGCAGGTCGTACTTGCCGATCAACTCCGGATACGCGCCGAAGCTGATGGCGGTGATGTCGTAGCGTTCTTCCAGCGCCTCGGCGTTGAGCGTCTCGATGTCCTTGCGGATGAACTCGAACTCGAAGCCTTCCGGGTCCATCCAGCCCAGCGCCAGCGGCGCCATCATGTAGGCGTCGTCGCTGTCGGGGGAATGCGCGATGGTGAGTTTCATGGGCTTCAGGCTTCCGGCGTCAGGCGTCAGGCCTGCATATCCAGCCTACAGGCCCAAGCCTGCAACCCGAAGCCCGACGCTTGAGGCCTGACGCCAAAATCAATAGCCGAACCCGTCTTTCCGCACATGCATCCGCGGCTTGGCTTCGGGATCCTGCAACGCGCCCTCGATGACTTCGCCGATGAAGAGATCGTGATCGCCGCCGGTCGAAAGGGTCTTGGTGTGCTTGAGGACGAGGTAGGCGTAGCCGTCCTTGAAGACGGGCGCCTTCTCGTGGGCGAGCAAGGAATGCGCGTCCTCCGCCCAGGGATCCACGCCGGGCTCGAAGCCGCGCCCGTAGCGCTTCAGCGGCTCATGGTCGCCTTCCTTCAAGAGGTTCAATGCGAAGTGGCCGCTGCTGGTGATGAGCGCCTCGATGGGCCGCCCCGCCTTGATGCACACGGCGACGAGGGGCGGATCAAAGCTGATCTGCTGGAACCAGGACGCGAGGAAGCCCGTGCGGTCCTTCCCGTGCTGCGCCGTGGCGATGGCGAGGCCGCTGGGGATCTTGCCGAGCGCCGGGCCGGCGGTGGATTTGAGATCGGACATGGGGACTCCAAAGCCTGAAACCGCAGATTACGCAGATTACGCAGATTTAAGAAGCGCGCGTTCCGCCGCCCCGGCGCTCACCACGCAGCTTGCGCGAAGCGTTCAACATCACGGCCAGCGCGCCTGCAAGGCAGGCGTAGCCAGACCCGAAGGAAGCGGTGCGCCCGGCGGACAGGAAGGGGCTCGCCATCCCAAGGACAACCGCGCCCACACCCGCCGCCCCGAGAAGCCAAGTGACGACGCGTGTCCCCTTGCCCCACTGGATGTAGATGCAAAAGGTGAACACGCAGACGGCGAGCGTCAGAAAGCACAGCCAGACTTCATTTTTGTAGAGGTACATATTTCCCAATTTCTCCATCAGTTCATCTGCGTCATCTGCGCAATCTGCGGTTCAACCCTCAGTTCGCGCTGGGCTCGCCTTCCTTCGGAGCCAGCTTGGCCTTCACGCGTTCGATGGCTTTGGCGGCGACGGCGTAGCGGGGGTTCTCGTCCAGGGCGGCGCGGTAGTGCTTGAGGGCCTGATCCAGATCGCCTTTGCGCTCGAAGACCCGGCCCAGGTTGAACTGGGGGAAGCAGTAGCTTTCATAGCGCTGGGCCTTGAGGGCCATGCGCAGCCAGGGGATCGCGTCGTCCAGCTCGCCCTGCTCCAGGTAGTAGGCGCCGATGTCGTTGTAGGGATTGCCGAACTCGGGGTCCAGATCAATGGCACGGTGACAGTCCTCGATGGCCGCGTCGAAGTCCTTGTCGAAGCTCTTGGCCCAGCCGCGGAAGGTATAGGCCTCCGCCGTGGGCCAGATGGCGATGGAATCCGTGTAGAGCTCGATGGCCTTGTCCAGCTCCCCTTTCATGTGGAGCTGGTAGGCCTTGCCCACCACTTCCATGGCCTCCTGCCGCTTGGCCTCCGGGGAGTCGGGCCGTTCCTCGTCGCTCATGGGCATCAATATACGGCCTCAGGCGTCGGGCGTCAGGCATCAGGTCCCTTTGCATGCCCGGCCGGCCATTCCGATCATGGAGGTGCGCATGGAGGCCCGAAGCCCGACGCCCCTTAGAGCCCTTGCAGCCGCAGCAGCGTGACGGCCTGCCAGAGGATGTAGCCGCCCATGGCCGCCACCAGCAGTCCGCCCAGGCGCAGGAGACGGTGCTTCCAGACCTGGCTCAACTTGGTGGACATGAGGCCCAACCCCAGCAGGAGCGGCATGTTGCCCAGGCCGAAAGCCGCCATCCCGGCCGCGCCCATCTTCCAGGTGCCATAGTCCAGGGTCTTGAGCAGCATCATGTAGACGAGGCCGCAGGGGATGAGGCCCCACAGCATGCCCAGGAAAAGCGGACCTCCTCCGCTTTTAAGGCCCTTGCCCAGCAGGCTCGACAGCGCCTTGGGCAGGCGGAATTCCATGAGCGCGTCCGCCCGGCGGCCCAGCAGCATGAAGAGACCGAGCAGCAGCATGAGGAAGCCGATGGCGAACTTCACCCACACCTGCCACGGCCAGGCCTGGGCCGCGACCAGCGCCGCGCCGCCAGGACGGCAGCATTCGTGCATGTCCTGGATCGTCTGGATGCGCGCGAAGCCGCCCAGGTAGCCGATGGCCGCGCCGAGCACGGTGTAGGTGAGGATCCGCCCCGCCTGGAAGATCAGGTGCCGCGGCCACAGCCGCCCGCCGTTCCGCGCCTGGGACACACCGAAGGCGGCGACGATGGGGCCGCACATGCCCGCGCAATGGCCGATGGAGCCCAGCAGCCCCGCCACCCACATGATGAGCAGCCAGGGCGCGGCATGGGGCATGTTCAGCCAGTGTTCGAGCATTCCTGGGCCTCTTAGAAGTTGTAATGCACGCCGACGGAGGCGAGGAACTTCGGCTCGATCTGGAGTCCGTTCACATGCTGGTAGATGGGCACCTGGACGAAGGCGTAGAGGTGGAACTGGTTCGACACATGCACGGTCACGCCCGGGCTCAAGTACGCGAGAGTCGCACCACTGTTGGGCGCGTCCGCCTCAGGCCCGGATTCGGGTTTCTCCGCGCGCACATTGAGCTGGATCGCGGGCGTCGCCTTCTCCCAGCCGGTGTAGCGGAAACCCGCGTTCACATTGAGGCCGTTGCCGGGGCGGAAGGCGGCCTGATGCGCCACCGCGACCTGGTAGGAGGCCTGGGCGAAATAGCCCCACTGCATCGTCGCCTCGCCGAACTTGTAGACGCCGAGGAGGAGATCCGTGCTGCCCGTGCCCAGCTGGAGCCCGCGATCCACGACTTCGCCGGTCTGAGGACCGGACGCGAAGGTGTCCTCCGTCCGTCCGGTGGGCAGCTTCACGCCGAACTGGACACCGAAGGAGTGGTCCTGGGCGAAGCCCTGGTAGCGGGCGAGAAGGCGGATGTCGCCGATCCCCGCGCTGCGGGAGGAGGACACCTCGGTGTCGCCTTCCGCGATAGTCTCGTGGGTGCGGACGAAGCTGGGCGCCATCAGCGTCAGGCCCCAGTTGGCGTTGGGACTCCAATCCAGCGTGAGCGTCGTGTTGCGGTTGATGGTCTGCTTCTGGATCTCCTGGGCGGCGGGGAAGGTGATCTTCGAAAGATCCGCCACGCCCGTTCCTTGACGGAGGTGGTCCTGGTTGAAGTAGTCGAAGCGCAGGTCCAGGCGGAAGCCCGCGCCGGAGGCGTAGCCTTGCGCCGACCAGTCGGAATTCAGCGTGCAGCCACAGGCGCCGCACGCGAGGGCCGGAACGAACGCAGTGGCTGCGGCGAGAAGGGCCAGGTGGCGGGGCAGGCGCATCCCACCATCTTAGACCGGCCTCCTCCCCGCGTCCCGCGCGGACCGGACCGGATGGGCGGGAATTTGGCGACCGGCTGCTAAACTGACCTCCGCCCCGCGGGGCGATGGCGGGTTCCATCCGCGGCCTTGAGGCCCACCCGCCCTAGGAGAGCCGATGCCTGTCGCAACCAGCGTCCAAGTCCCCAGCTTCGTCCAAAACCAGAAGCTGATCACCTGGGTGGAAGAAGTGGCCGCGCTCTGCCAGCCCGAGCGCATCCACTGGTGCGATGGAAGCCAGGAAGAATACGACGCGCTCTGCGAGCAGATGGTCCAGGGCGGCACCTTCAAGAAGTTGAATCCCGCCAAGCGGCCCGGCTCCTTCCTCGCGCTGTCCGATCCCGCCGATGTGGCGCGGGTGGAAGACCGCACCTTCATCTGCACCCGCCTCAAGGAGGACGCCGGCCCGAACAACAACTGGGTCGCCCCCGACGCGATGAAGGACAAGCTGCGCGGCCTCTTCAAGGGCTGCATGAAGGGTCGCACGCTCTATGTGATCCCCTTCAGCATGGGTCCGCTGGGCAGCGACATCGCCCACATCGGCGTGGAGCTGAGCGATTCCCCCTATGTGGCCGTGAACATGCGGATCATGACGCGCATGGGCAAGGCCGTGTACGAGGTGCTGAAGGATGGCGACTTCGTGCCCTGCCTCCACAGCGTCGGCGCGCCGTTGGCCGCGGGCCAGAAGGATGTGCCCTGGCCCTGCAACGCCGAAAACAAATACATCTGCCACTTCCCCGAGACCCGCGAGATCTGGTCCTTCGGCTCGGGCTACGGCGGCAACGCGCTGCTCGGCAAGAAGTGCTTCGCGCTCCGCATCGCCTCCACCATGGCCCGCGATGAAGGCTGGCTCGCCGAGCACATGCTCATCCTCGGCATGCAGGAGCCGGGCAAGGACGGCAAGAAGACCTATGTGGCCGCCGCCTTCCCGAGCGCCTGCGGCAAGACCAACTTCGCCATGCTCCAGATGCCGGACCGCTTCAAGGAGTACAAGGTCACGACGGTCGGCGACGACATCGCCTGGATCAAGCCGGGCAAGGACGGCAAGCTCTACGCCATCAACCCCGAGGCCGGCTTCTTCGGCGTGGCGCCGGGCACGAGCATGAAGTCGAATCCCAACGCCATGCTCACCATCACGAAGAACTGCATCTTCACCAATGTGGCGCTCACGGCGGATGGCGATGTGTGGTGGGAAGGCATGACGGACGAGGTGCCCGATGGCCTCACCGACTGGACGGGCAAGCCCTACGACAAGGCGAGCGGCAAGCCCGCCGCGCACCCCAACGCGCGCTTCACCGCGCCCGCCGGCCAGTGCCCGACCATTGATCCCAAGTGGGAAGACCCCGAGGGCGTGCCCCTCAGCGCCTTCATCTTCGGGGGCCGCCGCGCGACGACGGTGCCGCTCGTCGTCCAGGCCCACAACTGGAGCTTCGGCACCTACGCCGCCGCCACCATCGGTTCCGAGATGACCGCCGCCGCCGCGGGCACCATCGGCCAGGTGCGCCGCGATCCCTTCGCCATGCTGCCCTTCTGCGGCTATCACATGGGCGACTACTTCAACCACTGGCTCCAGATGGGCCGCGAGATCCCCGATCCTCCGCGCATCTTCATCGTCAACTGGTTCCGCAAGGGCGAGGATGGCAAGTTCATGTGGCCCGGCTACGGCGAGAACTTCCGCATCCTCAAGTGGATCGTGGACCGCGTCCATGGCCGCGTTTCTTGCGTGGAGACGCCCCTCGGCTGGTCGCCCAAGAAGGGCGATGTGGACCTGGAAGGCATCGAAGGCTTCGACGCCGCCGACTGGGACCGCGTCATGAAGGTGGACAAGGACGAGTGGCGCCGCGAGCTGCTGCTGCACGAAGAACTCTTCGAGCGCCTCTACGACCGCCTGCCCAAGGAGTTCCCTCCCATGCGCCAGCTCCTCCTCTCCGCCCTCTGGCGCACGAGGGGGTTGGACACGCAGAGCTTCAACGCGTAAGGGGCTACGGGCCTCGGACCACGGGCCTCGGGGGCGATTCCTCCCGGGGCCCGTGGTCCGAGGCCCGAGGCCCGTTTAAGCTGGTCCCATGCCCACCGACGACCCCGGGTCTTTCTGTCAGAACTGCCTCACCTGGAATCCAGGTGATCGGGAGATTTGCGCCAAGTGCGGCACGCGGCTGCTCATCCTCCACGGCGACCAGGCCTGGGAAGACGAGCCGGAAGAGGCGGACGCCGAGGATCTGGAAGAGCACTTCCTGGAGCGCATCACGGGCCTCGAAGAGACCGTGCGGCGCATGGAGACCTACCTGGAAACGGTCTCGGACCAGCTGGGCAAGCTGGAGCGCGCCGAGATCATGCTGCGCAACGGCCTCATGGCCCTCGTGCAGGAAATGGAGCAGCATCGGCAGCTCGATGCGAAGGCCTTCAGCGAACGCTGGGAAGGGCTCGTGGAGGAGAACCTCCATCTCATCGGTGCGCGCGAGCTGTTCACGCGCTACCGCGCGCGCATCCTGCCCATCGCCCGGCCCAAATCCATGGCCCAACTCCGCCGTGCCCTCAACGAGACCATGGCCTTCCTGGAAGAGGGCCAGCTCATGGAGGGCGCGGATCGGCTCGCCCAGGCCGTGCAGCAGGATCCGAAGAACTACGAGCTCTGCTACACCGCCGCGGCCTTGCTGGAAGCGGCCCAGCGCTTCGAGGACGCGGAGGCTCTCGCCCGCAAGGTGATCCAGCTCAGCCCGCGCCACTTCGAAGGCTGGATGCTGCTGGCGCGCCTGCTCTGGGAATTGCCGGACCAGGTGGATGAAGCCATCGAGGCCCTGGAGACCGCCGCCGAAATCCACCCCGAGGACGCGGAGCCCCACCTCATGCTCGCCGAATTGCTCCAGGAGCAGGATGATCTCCAGGGCTCCCTGGACGCGGCGCTGGCGGCGGTGAAGCGCCGGCGCGATGGTGAGACGCTGCTGCGCCTGGGCCGCGTGCGCCTCGCGCGGGGTGAAGGCGCCGAAGCGGTGCCCATCCTCAAGGAGGCTTCCGTCTTCCAGCCGGGCGACCTCGACACGCGGGAATGCCTGGCGGAGGCCTACCTCGCCATGAATGAGCGGCCCAAGGCCTTCGCGATCCTCCAGGAACTGCTGGACCAGAACCCCGGCGATCCCGAACTGTTGCTGCTGCTCGACGCTGAGGACCAGCCCCAACTCCGTTCCGCCCGGGAAGGCAAACCCTCCACCAAGCATCTGCTGGACGAGGCTGAGCACAGCCTGGATGAGGGCCTGCTGGAGGAAGCGGAGGCCCTGCTCAAGCGCGCGCGGCGCAAGGGCGCGAGCCAGCGCCTGGAGTGGCTGGAACTGCGCGCCGCCTTCCGCCGGAACCCCGCCGCGGCGCTGCCCGCGGCCCTCGCCTTCGCCCAGTCGGATCGCCATCCCCGGCTCTGCTTCCTGGCCCTGCGGCTCGGCCTCGAATACTTGATGGACACTGGCCGCCAAGCCGAAGTCCAACCCGCCCTCGACGCCTTCCTCGCCCGCCATCCCAAGAGCACCGGCGCCTGGGAGGCCGCGCTCATGCGCTTGGCCAACCGACTCAGCGCCGGGCAGCCCACCGAGGCCGATCTCGCGGAGGCTCGCCGCCTCCATCAGCATCCCCTTCCGGGCTTCCAAAGCCGCGCGCGCACCCTGCTCGGCCAGTACCTGCTCGCCATGGGACGGGCGGGCGAAGTGGTGGACCTCGTGGACCCGGTGCTCGAACGCGAGCCGACCCTGCTCAACCACTTCCAACTCGGCGCGGCGCTCGCCGCCACGGGCGAAGGGCAGGACGCGGTCGACTTGCTGCGCCACGGCCTCGAAGCCGACCAAGGCGATCTCAGCGACACCCAGGCCAAGGAAGTCCGCAACCAGATGAAGGCGCTGCTCAAGGATCTGGACGCGAGCGCAAGGCCCTGAGCGCGCCTCAATTAATAGTTGACACAGTCAGTCAGGATTGCACAATGGAAGGGCTCGGGAGGCCGCTATGGCGTCGAGCCTGTCGCAACTCACAGGCCAGGAATACAAGTACGGCTTCCGGACGGAGATCGAGTCCGACAGCGCCCCTCCAGGCCTGTCCGAGGACATCATCCGCTTCATCAGCGCGAAGAAGGGCGAGCCCGAGTGGATGCTGGCCTTCCGCCTGAAGGCCTACAAGCACTGGCAGACCATGGCCTTCCCGGAGTGGGCGAAGGTCCATTACGAGAAGCCGGATTTCCAGAAGATCGTCTACTACAGCGCCCCGAAGCAGAAGCCCACGCTTGCCTCCATGGACGAGGTGGACCCTGAGCTCATCCGCACCTTCGAGAAGCTGGGCGTGCCCATCAACGAGCAGAAGGCCCTCGCCGGCGTGGCGGTGGATGTGGTCTTCGATTCGGTGAGCGTGACGACCACCTACAAGACCAAGCTGCGCGAGGCCGGCGTCATCTTCTGCTCCATGTCCGAAGCGATCCGCGAGCACCCTGAGCTGATCCAGAAATACCTCGGCAGCGTCGTGCCCTATTCGGACAACTTCTACGCGGCGCTCAACACGGCCGTGTTCACCGACGGTTCCTTCGTCTTCATCCCCAAAGGGGTGAAGTGCCCCATGGAGCTGAACACCTACTTCCGCATCAACAACGAATCGAGCGGCCAGTTCGAGCGCACGCTCATCGTGGCGGAAGAAGGCGCGTCGGTGTCCTACCTGGAAGGCTGCACCGCCCCCAAGTTCGACACCAACCAGCTCCACGCCGCCGTGGTGGAGCTCGTGGCGCTGGACGACGCGGACATCAAGTACTCCACCGTCCAGAACTGGTACGCCGGGGATAAGGATGGCAAGGGCGGCATCTTCAACTTCGTGACCAAGCGCGGCCTCTGCAAGGGCAAGCGCAGCAAGATCAGCTGGACGCAAGTGGAGACGGGTTCCGCCATCACCTGGAAGTATCCGAGTTGCGTCCTGCTCGGCGATGGCAGCATCGGCGAGTTCTACTCCGTCGCGCTCACCAACCACAAGCAGCAGGCGGACACCGGCACCAAGATGATCCACCTGGGCCGGGACACGAAGAGCACCATCATCTCGAAAGGCATCAGCGCGGGTGAAAGCAGCAACGCCTACCGCGGCCTCGTGAAGGTGGGCCCGAAGGCGAGCGGCGCGCGCAATTTCAGCCAGTGCGATTCCATGCTCATCGGCCAGGCCAGCGGCGCCCACACCTTCCCCTACATCGAAGTGCAGAACAACTCGGCGAAGGTGGAGCACGAAGCCACCACCAGCAAGATCGGCGAAGAGCAGCTCTTCTACTTCCAGCAGCGGGGCATCCCCGCCGAGGACGCCGTGAGCATGATCATCAACGGCTTCTGCAAGGAAGTCTTCCGCGAACTGCCCATGGAGTTCGCCGTCGAAGCCACCAAACTGCTCTCACTCAAGCTCGAAGGCAGCGTGGGATGAAAAGTTTTCAACCGCAGATTCCGCAGATTACGCAGATTGATTTCATCTGCGTAATCTGCGGAATCTGCGGTTAATACCTGGAGTTGAAATGCTTTCCATCACGAATCTGAGCGCATCGGTCGGCGAGAAGCCCGTCCTCAAGGGCATCAACCTGGAGGTCGGCGCGGGGGAGATCCACGCCATCATGGGCCCCAACGGCAGCGGCAAGAGCACGCTGGGCAAGGTGCTCGCCGGCCATCCGGCCTACGAAGTGACCGAAGGCGGCGTCAGCTACCTCAGTCAGGACCTGCTCGCGCTCGAAGCGGATGAGCGCGCGCGCCTCGGCCTCTTCCTCGGCTTCCAGCACCCCATCGAGGTTCCCGGCGTCAGCAACGCCCAGTTCCTGCGTCTGGCCTACAACAAGCAGGCCGAAGCGGCTGGCCGCGACGAACTGGACCCGCTGGAATTCGACGACTTCATCAAGGCGAAGCTGAAAGTGGTCGCCATGAAGGAGGAATACTTGGATCGCGGCCTCAACGAGGGCTTCTCCGGCGGCGAGCGCAAGCGCAACGAGATCCTTCAAATGGCCGTGCTGGATCCCAAGCTCGCCATCCTGGACGAACTGGATTCCGGCCTCGATGTGGACGCCCTGCGCATCGTCGGCGAGGCCGTGAACGCCATGCGGAGCCCGGACCGCGCCATCCTCCTCGTCACCCACTACCAGCGCCTGCTGGACCACATCCCCGCCGACAAGGTTCACATCCTCAGCGGCGGCCGCATCGTCGCCTCGGGCGGGCCCGAACTGGCGCTGCGCGTGGAGAAGGAAGGCTACGACTGGCTCGCGGTGGGCGCATGACCAGCGCGGTCGCCGCCAGCCTCGTCCAGGACCTGCTGGCCCTGCCCCGGCCCGAAGGTTGGGAGGGTCTGCGCACCGCGGCGGAGTCCCGCGCCGAACGGCTGGGCCTCCCGTCGTTGAAGCTGGAGGATTGGAAATACCTCGACCTCAGCGCCCTCGCGGAGAAAGCCTTTGCCCCCGCGCCGGTCGCCGAGGTGGACATCCGCGAGCGCATCCTGCCTGAAGCGCGTGGCGGACGCCTCGTCTTCGTGAACGGCCACCCGGATCCGCACCACTCCTGCGTCTCGGGCCTGCCCGCGGGCGTTCGCCTGCTGCCGCTCTCCCAGGCCAGTGAGGCCGCTTCCGCGCTCGGAACGATCCTTGATCCCCAAACGATGGACGCCTTCGCGGCGCTGAACACCGCCCGTTTCACCGATGGCGCCTTCGTCTTCGTGCCCCGCGGCGTGAAGGTGGAATCGCCGCTGCACCTGCTCTTCCTCGCGAAGGCGGACGCGCCGACCTTCACCCTGCCCCGCATCCTCATCGTCCTGGAACGCGGCGCGGAACTGGAACTCATCGAGGAACACACGGGCGAAGGCGCCTACCTCAGCGCGCCGGTGGTGGAAGTGAAGCTTGGCGAAAACGCGCAGCTGCGCCACGAGCGCGTGCAGCGCCAGTCCGACGAGGCCTTCCACCTCGGCAGCCTCGCGGCGGACCTGGCCCGCGACGCCCGCTACTTCAGCCGCACCATCTCCTTCGGCGCGAAGCTCAGCCGCGAGACGCCCTCCGCCACGCTGGCGACGGGCGCCGAGCTGGCTCTGGATGGCCTCGCCCTGCTGGATGGCGCTCAAGTGTCCGACACCCACAGCACCATCCGCCACGCCGCGCCCAATGCCCAGAGCCGACAGACCCACAAAGCCATCGTGGACGGCTCGGCCCGCGCGGTGTTCAACGGCCGCATCCTCGTCGCGCCCTATGCTTCTGGCACGGATGCCCAGCAGCAGAGCCGCAACTTGCTGCTCTCGGACCACGCCTGCGTGGACACCAAGCCCCAGCTGGAGATCGAGAACGACGATGTGAAGTGCGCCCACGGCGCAGCCATCGGCCAGTTGGACCCGGACGAGCTGTTCTACCTCCAGAGCCGCGGCCTGGATCTCGCCGCCGCCAAGAACCTGCTCACCTACGGCTTCGCCTCCGACCTGATCGGCCGCATTCCCGTGGCGAGCCTGCGCCGTTCCCTGCGCCAGCAGGTGCTGGCCCGCACCCACGCGGCGCTCGGGGAGCTGGCATGACCACCACCGCCGCCTTCGATGTGGAGCGCGTCCGCGCGGACTTTCCGCTGCTGTCCCGGGAGCTGAATGGCAAGAAGGTCGTCTACCTCGACTCCGCCGTCAGCGGCCAGATGCCCTTGCCCGTCATCGAGCGCATGGCTCAGTACGAGCGCCTGGAGCACACCAATGTGCACCGGGGCGTCTCCACCCTGAGCCAACTCGCGACGGACGCGTTCGAAGCGGCGCGGGTGAAAGCTCAGCGCTTTCTCAACGCGGCCTCGGACAAGGAGATCATCTGGACCCGCGGCGCGACGGAGGCGCTCAACCTCGTCGCCCAAACCTGGGGCCGCGCGAATGTGAAGGCGGGCGATGAGATCCTCCTCAGCGCCATGGAGCA
>CAZKIM010000002.1:56044-59749 GCA_964552855.1 uncultured Solibacteraceae bacterium
CGCAAGGCGGTCGAGATCTTTGGGTAGCCCATGGCGGATATGCGCGAGCTCTACCAGCAGGTGATCCTGGAGCACAACAAGAAGCCCCGGAATTTCGGGAAGCTGGAGCCCTGCACCCACCACGCCGATGGCCACAACCCGCTCTGCGGCGATCAGCTCCAGCTCACGCTGCGGGTGGAGGATGGCCGTATCAGCGACATCAAGTTCGAGGGCAGCGGATGCGCCATTGATGTGGCGTCGGCCTCGCTGATGACCGGCGCGGTGAAGGGCAAGACCACCGAGGAGGCGGGCCGCATGGCGGATCAGTTCCGCGCCCTCGTGCGCGGCGAGCTGGACCCCGCCCAGCCCAACGACCTGGGTCGCCTCACCCTCTTCGAAGGCGTGAAGGATCTGCCCGTCCGCGTGAAGTGCGCCGTCCTCCCCTGGGCCACACTCCGCAGCGCGCTCCAAGGCGAAGAAGTCGCGAGCACCGAATGATTTTCACCACGGAGAGCACGGAGGACACAGAGTCACATCCCTGTTTTCTCCGTGCTCTCCGTGTTCTCCGTGGTGAACCAAATGCCTAAGATCGCCGAGATCGAATACACGCCAAATCCCAACGCGGTGAAGTTCCAGCTCAAGGAGCCGGTGGCGCTGGGCTTCCCGAAGAGCTTCCCCAGCAAGGAGATCGCGGAGGCCGACGAGCTGGCGAAGGGGCTCTTCGCCGTGGGTCATGTCGTGTCCGTCTTCATGCAGGAGAAGTGGCTCACGGTGACGAAGGATGACGGCGCCACCTGGCCCGAGCTGCTCCCCAAGCTGGCCGCGCCCATCCGCAGCGCGCCCTCTGCCACGGGCCACGCGCCGGAGCATGCGCCCAAGCGGGAATTCGGAGCCTTGTTCGACCCGGATGACGAAGTCCTGAAGCAGGTCCAGAAGGTGCTGGACGAAGCCATCCTCCCCGCGCTCGCCGCCGATGGCGGCGGCCTGGAGCTGGTGGGCCGCCATGAAAAGCAAGTGATGATCCGCTACCAGGGCGCCTGCGGCACCTGCCCCGCCAGCCTCACCGGCACCCTCGCCGCCATCGAAGGCCTCGTGCAGAAAGAGATTGACCCCGAACTGGTGGTGATCTCGGTATGAGCGCCGCTCGCCACGCCGTGCTCGTGCATGGCATGGGACGAACACCGCTCTCCATGCTGCTTCTGGCGACGCGGCTTCGAAGCCGCGGCATCGCGAGCACGACCTTTGGCTACTTCGCAGGCCATGGCTCCTTCGACACGATCGCAAAGAGGCTCGCCGATCATCTGGCCCAACAACCCGAGGGCTACCTAGCCGTTGGCCATTCGCTGGGCGGCCTCCTGCTTCGGAAAGCTATCGGAGGCCTTCCGGACGCCGCGCGGCCTGCCCATCTCTTCCTGCTGGGCACGCCCAATCACCCCTCGCGTTTGGCCCAGAAGCTCCGTCATCGTCCGATCTATCGCGCACTCACCGGCGATGCAGGGCAACTGCTGGCTGATGAAACCAGACTTCGCGCGTTGGAGGACTTGAACCTCCCCATCACGGTGATCGCTGGAACCGCTGGACCCCGGTGGCGCACAAGCCCCTTCGCGGATGAACCCAACGACGGCGTCGTTTCAATCTCAGAGACACGGCTCGCAGGGGCCGAGCTGCGCGCCCTGCCCTACCTGCACACCTTCCTCATGAATAGCGCCGAAGTGGCGGACCTCATCGAAGCGAAGGCTCGCTAAGGCAGCAACACAGAGGGCACAGGGGATTCACAGAGGGCACAGAGAAAAACCTCTGTGCCCTCCATGCTTTTCTCTGTGCCCTCTGTGTCCCTGCTTTTCGACCGATGGAGCCTACCTACCAGATCTTCACGCGGTCCTTGGGGGCGAGGTAGAGCTTCTCGCCTTCCTTCGGCTTGAAGGCGTCGTACCAGGCGTCCACATTGCGGACGGTCTCGGCGCGGAACTTCCCGGGCGCGTGGCCATCGCCGATGACCTGGGCGCGCAGGGCGGCGTCCCGGGCCTTTCCGCGCCAGGCCTGGGCGAAGGCGAGGAAGAAGCGCTGATCGCCGGTGAAGCCCTGGATCACGGGCGCGGGCTTGCCGTGCAGGGATTTCTTGTAGGCGAGGTAGGCGATGGTGAGGCCCGACACATCGGCGATGTTCTCGCCGAGGGTCTGCTGGCCGTTCACATGGACGCCAGGTAGCGGTTCATAGGCGTTGAACTGCTCGACCAGGCGCTGGCCGGCTGCCTTGAAGTGGGCTTGATCTTCCGGCGTCCACCAGTTGGCGAGGCGGCCTTCCGCGTCGAACTCCGCGCCGGTGTTGTCGAAGCTGTGGCTGATCTCGTGGCCGATGATGGCGCCGATGGCGCCGTAGTTGCTCGCGGCGTCGGCCTTCGGATCGAAGAAGGGCGCTTCCAGGATCGCGGCGGGAAAGTTCAGCGCGTTCTGAAGCGGCAGGTTCACGGCGTTGACGGTCTGGGGCGTCATCCACCACTCGCCGCGATCCACGGGCTTGCCAAGCTTGGCGAGCTGGTGGCGGTATTCGAAGAGGCTCGCGCGCCGCGCGTTGCCGAGCGCGTCATCGGCTCGGATCTCCAGCGAGGCGTAGTTCCGCCAGACCTCGGGATAGCCCACGCCCACCCGCAGCGTGGTGATCTTGGCCTTCGCCTTCGCCTTGGTGGCGGGCGACATCCAATCCAGCGTGTCCACGCGCTCGTTGAACGCGGCCATGAGGTTGTGCACCAGGTCCTGCACCATGCGCTTGGAAGAGGCCGGGAAGTAGCGCTCCACATAGATGCGGCCCACGGCGTCGCCCAACGCGCCGTTTACCGCCGAGATGGCGCGCTTGTCGCGCGCGCGCTGCTGGGGCACGCCCGAGAGCTCGCGGCCATAGAATCCGAAATTGAGGTCCGCGAAGGTCTTGGGCAGGAGCCCCGCGCTTTCGTTGAGCAGGTGGAAGGCGAGGTAATCCTTCCAGGTCGCCAGCGGTTCGCTCGCCACCAGGGCCGAGATCCCCGCGATGCCCGCAGGCTGCCAGGCGGTGATGACCTTCTGACCGTTCAGCCCCGCGGCCTTGAAGAAGGCGGGCCAGTCGAGGCCCGGAGCCTTGGCGTCGTACTGGTCCGCGGGCCAAGGGTTGTTCGCCTTGTGCACATCCTGGCTGTCCACGAGGCTTTCCTGGGCCTGCGCGATCTTCATCTCCAGCGCGAAGATCGCCTTCGCCTTGGCGTCCGCCTCCGGCGTGTCCGCAGCCTTCAGGATCGCGGCGATGTAAGCCTGATACTTGTCGCGCAGCGAGGCCATGGCCGGGTCCGCGCCCAGGTAATACTCCCGGTCGGGCATACCGAGCCCGCCCTGCATCAGGTAGGCCATCTCGTGGTTCGGATCCTCGAGCCCTTGCGTCACCCAGACGCCGAAGAGGTGGGAAGTGTGGAAGTTCGTGTCGTTGAGCGGATCCACATCCGCCCGCACCTGCGCGCCCAAGGCTCGGGACAGATCCGTGGACGACTGGATGGCGGCGATGCTGGCCAGTTCCGCCTCGAGGGGCGCGAGGCCGCGCTGCTCAATGGCGGCCGTGTCCAGGTAAGCCGCGTAGTAGTCGGCGATTTTGCGGGCGTCGCTCCCTTTGGCGGGGTGCGAGGCTCCGGCCTTGCGGATGATCGCCGCCGTGCGGGCCTCGGCCTTGTTGAAGAGCTGGAGGAAGTTGCCCGTGCTGGAGCG
>CAZKIM010000003.1:0-4180 GCA_964552855.1 uncultured Solibacteraceae bacterium
CCATTCCGTCTTGCGCGGGCAACCCTTGATCAGCGTCGCCGCGAGCTGCCTCGCCGTGCCTGAGGGCGCGTCGTGCTTGCGGGCGTGGTGGTGTTCGACGAGGTAGGGATCGCAGCCTTCATCCAGCGCGGCGAAGCGCGCGAGCACAAGGCTGAGTCGCGCGTAGAGCGCCATGGTGAGGGAGAAGTTGGGCGCGAGCAGCACGGCGATGCGCCCCGCGACGCGGGCTTCCAGATCGGGGATCGTCCAGCCCGTCGTCCCGATGAGCAACGGCGTGCCGGTCCGAAGCGCCCAGTCCAGTCGCGCGGGAACGGCTGCCGCGGCGCTGGCCTCGATGGCGGCGTCCACGCGTTCGTCGGGCACCGATTCCCGGGCCACCTGCCACGCCAGGTCCGCGCCCGCGGCGTCCGCGATGGCCGAGCCGAGCCGCCCCTTGCCGAAGACTCCGATCCTCATGCCGCGCCTCCTTCCTCGACGGGGTGTTCGATGAGCGCGCCGTGCAGGCGGCGGATGGCCTCGGCGGCTTCCTCCGCGCGCACCACGAGGCTCAGATTGATCTCGTTGGCGCCCATGCTGATCATCTCCACATTGATGCCTTGCAACGCGGCGAAGGCTCGCGCGGAAATCCCAGGCGTGCGCTTGAGCCGCTCGCCCACCACGGCGACGATGGCGCGGTGTTCAGCCACGGAGGCCGTGGCGAAGGTGGAGAGCTCCTTTTGAAGCGCCTTCAGCGGCGCGTCGGCTTCCACCGTGAGGGAGACGCTCACCTCCGCGGTCGCCACCAGGTCCACGCTCGCGCCGTGACGGCCGAACACCTCGAAAAGCCGCGCGAGGAATCCACTTTGAGCGAGCATGCGGGTGGAGGTGACGGTGAGCACGGTGACAGGTCCTCGGGTGGCAAGGGCCGTGACCGGCCTGCCCGTCGTCACTTCACCGGAGATGGTGGTGAAGCGCCCTGTAGGCCGTCCCGTGTGACGCACGGTGACGGGGATCTTCGCTTCCACCGCCGGTTGAATGGTGGCGGGGTGGAGCACCTTCGCGCCGAAGGCCGCCAGCTCCGCCGCTTCCTGGAAACCGAGCTCGGGGATGGGCAACGCGCCGGGGACTTGGCGGGGGTCGGCGGTGAGCACGCCTTCCACATCGGTCCAGATCTGGACTTCGGTCGCCTTCAGCGCGGCCCCCAACAACGCTGCCGTGAAGTCGCTGCCGCCGCGGCCGAGGGTGGTGGTGAGGCCTTCTTCCGTCGCGCCGATGTAGCCTTGAGTGATGAGGGCCTTGCCCGCGCTCAGCTTCGGCGCGAGCTTTTCGGCGCAGAGCGAGGCGATCGCGTCGGTGTCGGGCGCGCCCTCACCGAATCGGCTGTCGGTGCGCAGCACTTCGCGGGCATCGAACCAGGCGTGGTCGAAGGCTTCCGCGAAGAGTCGCGTGCTGAGGAGCTCGCCGAAGGAGGCGATGGCATCGAGGGTACGCGGAGAAAGCTCGCGCAGCAGAGCCACGCCCCGGAGCAGGAGCTTGAGATCCTGAAAGGCCGGTTCCAGGACGGACGACTCGATTCCGAGATCGGCCGCGGCGGAGGCGTGCCGTTCATGGATGCGGGACAGCGACCCGAGCGCGTCGTCCAGCGCGCCGCGTTCCGCGTGGCGGGCGGCTTCGAAAAGCCCATCGGTGGTCTTGCCCATGGCGGAGAGGACGACGAGCGGGCCTTCGGGCAGCGCCGCGCGCACGAGTCCCGCGACCTGGCGCATGCAGGCGGCATCGGCCACGGAGGAGCCGCCGAACTTCAAGACGAGAGTCATGGCAGGCCCTCCGCCAACGCCAGTTCCGCGTTGAGGATGGACGCCGCCGCCGCGCCGCGCTCGGTGTTGTGCCCCAACAGGGTGAACTTGATGCCGAGCACCGGGCAGGGGCGGATGCGGCCGATGTGGACACTTAGGCCACCATCCTGTTCCACATCGAGGCGCGGTTGGGGACGATCCTCGGCCTCGTGCAGGCGGAGGATCGCTTCCGGCGACGAAGGCAGGCGCGGCGTGGGCTTCCACGCGGTGAAGGCCGCGCGCACGGCGTCGGGCGAGGGGTTGCCCCACAGGCGCGCGCTCACGGCTTCCGTGTGGCCATCCACCACGGGGACGCGGTGGCAGAGGGCCGAGACGCCGAAGGCGGCGTTCTGGATCGCGTCCGACTGGAACGCGCCCAGCAGCTTCGGAATCTCTTCCTCGACTTTAGGTTCTTCGTTGCGGATGAAGGGAACCACATTGCCCAGGATGTCGAGAGAGGGCACGCCGGGATAGCCCGCGCCGCTCACCGCCTGCAGGCTCGCCATGAGGACGGCTTCGAGGCCGAACGCGGCGTGCAGCGGCGCGAGGGCGATCGCGAGCATGGTCGCGGTGCAGTTGGGATTGCAGACGATGCCGCCCGTCCAGCCGCGGTTCGCCCGCTGAACCTTCAGCAGCTTCAAATGCTCGCGGTTCACCTCCGGGATGAGGAGCGGCACATCCTGCGCCATGCGGAAGGCGGAGGCGTTGGAGAAGACGAGGGCTCCGGCCGCGGCGAAGGCGGGCTCGATCTCCCTGGCGGGGTCCGTGTCCAGCGCGCTAAAGACGACAGGTGCGAAGGTCTCGCTCGGATCGCAAGGCCGCAGTACGCGATCGCCGATCCCGGCGTAGGGTTCGCCGGAAAGCCGCCAGGCGCAGGCCTCGTCGTAGCGCTTGCCAAGGGAGCGCTCGCTGGCGGCGAGGTGGGCGATTTCGAACTTCGGATGATCGGCGAGGCGGCGGACGAAACGCTGCCCGACGACACCGGTCGCGCCGAGGATGGTGACGGGAATGCGGGTCATGAAGGCTCCAGGAAGGATGAGGGGAGATGGACGCGTGTCTCAGCGTTTGCTGCCCTCGCCTCCGTGGCTGCCTTCGAGGAAGTGGTGCGCCAATCGGACATTCAGCGCGATCCCCGCGTCGAGATCCTCCAGATCCAGATGCTCATCATCCGTGTGCGCGACGGCGATGTGGCCCGGGCCTGCGAGCGCGACGGCGCGGCTGGGGACGAGCGCGCGGAGCGCGGGCGCATCCGACCCGAAGGGCATGGGCGCCATGGGAAAGCCTTCCAACACGGGATAGCGATCCGGGGGTTCCGAAAGGCGCACGGTGACGGTTCCGTGGTTGGGGCGCGTCGCCGCCACGCGCGTCTCGAAATCCGAGCCGGGCAGCGTGCGGGCCAGCACTTCGGCCTCGGCGTGCGCCGCGATCACATTGGGCGCGTCACCGCCGCGCATCACACCGAGGTTCCAGACCTCCGGCCCCAGCAGAGGGTCGGTGGGGCGCGCTTCGGCGCGGAGCTGGTGGAGCCAATCGCTCAGCGCCCAGATCGCGTTGCGGCCCCGTTCCGGGGAGCCGCTATGGGCGGCGACGCCTTCGCATTCCAGATGGAGATGCAGCGCGCCGCGCTGGCCGGTCGCCACCTGATTGCCGGTGGGTTCGCCATTGATGAGGCCGCGCAAGCCCGTGAAGCGCTCCGCGAGCTTCAGTGCTTCCCGCGCGCCCGCGCTATCCGTCTCCTCGCCGACGACGCCCAGCCAGGCGAGCCCTTCGACACCTTGGCCACGGAGTCGGTGGATCGCGCTGAGTTGCGCGAGGAGCTGACCCTTCGCGTCGCAGGCACCGCGGCCATGGATGCGATTTCCTTCGCGCCGCACTGGAAGAAAGGGCGGTACGGTGTCCAGATGCGTGGAGAAGAGCAGCCTCGGTTCGCCCCAGGTGGCCAGCACATTGGTGCGCCCCGGCGCGACGGGTTGTTCGGTCACTTCCGCGCCGAGCTCCGTCAGCAGCGCCCGCAGCGCGGGAAGGCCCGCGTCCTCCGCGCCGGAGGTGGTGTCCACGGCGCAGAGCTCCAGCAGGCGATTGGCAAGCCAGTCGCGGGAGAAGGGGGTGGGGGTGTCGGTCAAGGCGGCCTCGGAATGCGACGGCGCCACCTGGACGAAGGACCGGACTTCCGCCCGAGCTCCCCATCCTCAGGCGCTCCACACCGGGTATCCGGCGCGGCAGCCGCGGGGATTTAGCCCTCGCGTCCAGGGTTGCGCGGGTGATGCTCCCAGCGTCCCTTCGGCGATCCTCCCCTTTCATCCAAGGTCATCGGGCGCATCGCCCTCGCCTGGACTACTGATGGGGACCGCTCCTCCATCGGTGAT
>CAZKIM010000003.1:4280-39042 GCA_964552855.1 uncultured Solibacteraceae bacterium
CCCACGCGTCCGCGAAGGACCGGGCGCGATCCGGGTCGAGGAAGGGGTCATCCGCCGCGACGACCACCTGGCTCGGGAAGGGCAGGGTGCTTCTCGGGATGGGCGCGAAGTCGTTCAACTCATCCGGCGCGTCGCACCGCTCCACATCGCTCGGCGCGACGAGCAGCGCGGCATGGACGGGCCGTGGATGGGAGGCAGCCCAGTGGACGATGGCGAGGCAGCCGACGGAGTGACCCACCAGCACCGGCGGCGGACCGTCGAAGCGCAAGTGCCGCGCGAGCGCGTCATCCAGCGCCTCCACCCATTCGGCGCGATGGGGGAAATCCCAGTTGGGCATCTCCACCCGCCGCGCGTCGGGGACTTGGGCCTCCCACAGGCTCTGCCAATGGCCGGGGCCGGAGTTCTTCCACCCGGGCACAAGGAAGACGGGGCGGTTCACGGCGTGAAGCTCCGCAGCCAGGCTTCGTCGCGGATGGGGATGCCCAGTTCCTCGGCCTTGGCGAGCTTGGACCCGGCCTTCTCGCCCGCGAGCAGGATCGTCGTCTTCCGGGAGACGGAGCCGCTCACCTTCGCGCCAAGGCTCTGGAGCAACGCCTCGGCCTCCTCACGGGACAGCGAGGGCAGCGTGCCGGTGACGACGGCGACTTCGCCATTCAAGGGCAGGGCGCTGCGATCCACGGGTTCGGGCGCGAGGGGCACGACGCCCAAGGCGGCGAGTTCAGCGGGAAGGTCGGCGTGGAGCGACGCGAAGGTGCGAAGCGCGGCGGCGACCTTCGGACCCACCTCATCCACGGCCTGAAGGGCGTCGTCTTGGGCGGCCCAGAGCGCTTCGAGGCCGCGGAACGCGGCGGCCAGTAACTCCGCCGTGCGCGCGCCCACCATGGGGATGCCCAGCGCGTGGATCCAGCGCGCGAGCGGCTTGGTCCGCGCCTTGTCCAGCTCGTCGAGCACATTCTGCGCGCTCTTCTCGGCCATGCGGTCGAGTCCGGCGAGAAAGGCGAGGCTGTGGCGCGGATTCTCCAGCAGTTTGAAGAGCTCCCAAGGATGCTTGAAGCGGGCGGAGGCGACCAGTTGCTCCACGAGGGCGTCCCCGATGCCCTCAATGTCCAGCGCGCTCCGCGACGCGAAATGGAGAAAGCGTGCGGTGAGCTTCGCCGGGCATTCGGGGTTGAGGCAGCGGATGGCCACTTCCGCGTCGTCATCCTTGCCCACCGCGCCGCCACAGACGGGACAGGCGGTCGGAAGGACCGGAGGCGGCAGATGGCGCTCGGCTTCGCCGGGCACCAGCGCGACGACTTTGGGGATCACATCGCCGCCTTTTTCGATGAAGACGCGGTGGCCCACGGCGACGCCGAGGCGGGCCAGCTCGTCCGCGTTGTGCAGCGTCGCGCGGCGCACGGTGGAACCGGCGACCTCCACGGCTTCCAGTTCCGCGACGGGCGTGAGCTTGCCCGTGCGGCCCACCTGCCAGGTGATGCCGAGCACCGTCGTCGTCGCTTGAGTCGCCGGAAACTTGAAGGCGATGGCCCAACGCGGCGCGCGATCCGTGAAGCCGAGCTTCGCCTGGAGTGCACCGTCCTTCACCTTGATCACGACGCCGTCAATGTCGAAGCCAAGGGAGGCGCGCCGCTCGCCGACACGCTGGATGAAGGCGAGCACCGCGTCCAGATCGCCTTCGGCGCGAAGGGGCATGGTCAGGAACCCATAGGTCTCCAGGCGCTTCATGGCGGCGGCGTGGTCGGTTTCGCCGATCACCTGCCAGGGCAGGAAGGCGAGGCGGCGGCGCGCGACTTCCTGCGAGTCCAGCAGTTTCAGGCTGCCGCTCGCCGTGTTGCGGGGGTTGGCGTAGCGGGCTTCGCCCTTGGCGTCCCGCTCGCGGTTCAGCTCCTCCCACCGCTTGCGGGAGAGGAAGACCTCGCCGCGCACCATCAGGTTCGCGGGGGCGTCCGGGGGCAGGACGAGCGGGATGTCGGGAATGGCGCGGGCGTTCTCCGTGACCGTCTCGCCGGTGTCGCCATCGCCCCGCGTGAGGGCGCGGATGAGTTCACGCCCTTCGTAGATCAGTGAAAGCGAAAGGCCGTCCACTTTCAGTTCCGCCGCGTAGTCCACAGGCAGGAGGGCGCCCAGCCCCTTGTGCACCTTCGCGTCCCAGTCGCGGACTTCGCCTTCCGAATAGGCGTTGTCGAGGCTGTACATGGGCGGTTCGTGATGGCCGGGTTCGAAGGCCTCCACCGGCGGCGCGCCCACGCGGCGCGTAGGGCTGTTGGGATCGGCGAGGTCGGGATGCTCGGCTTCGAGGGCCTTCAGCTCCCGTTCCAGCGCGTCGTACTCGGCGTCCGAAAGCGTCGGCTGATCGAGCACATAGTAGCGGGTGCGGTGCTGGCGCACCTGTTCCGCGAGATCCTTCATGCGCTTCCCGAGGTCCATCACCTGATTCTCGCGCGATGGAGGGCGCCCATCACCACGCCCAGCGCGAGAAACACGCTGAGGGTGGAACTGCCGCCGTAGCTGAAGAAGGGAAGGGCGATGCCCTTGTTGGGCAAGGCGCCCGCCACCATGCCCACATTGACGAGGATGTGCATGGCGAAGATGCCGGCCGCGCCCGTGCAGTAATAGGACTCCGCGAGGGTCTTGGCGGCGCGCGCGCCTTCCAGCAGGCGCATCAGGAGCGCGCCGTAGAGGCCAAGCGCGATGAGCACGCCGAGGAAGCCTCGCTCCTCCGCCCACACCGCGAACACGAAGTCCGTCGTCTTCACCGGCAGGTAGTTGAGCTGAGTCTGGCTTCCGCCGGTGAAGCCCTTGCCCACGAGACCGCCCGCGCCGATGGCGATGCGGCTCTGGGTGATCTGGTAGCCCTTGCCCTGGGGGTCGCTTTCAGGATCGAGGAAGATGCGGACCCGATCCTTCTGGTAGGGCCGGAGCACCTTCTTCCACGCGACTACGCCGACGATGGGCAGCAGCACGAGCATGAGCGCGAGGGTGCGCTTGCGCAGGCCCTTTAGCAGCGGCAGCAGGAGCAGGATGGGCGTGAAGCTGAGGGCCATGCCCAGATCGGGCTGCTTCAGCACCAGCAGCATGGGGAAGACGACGATGGCCGCCGCGCCGAGCAGATCGCGGAGCTCCACCCGGTCCATGGGCCGCGTGCCGAGGCGATGGGCGACGAAGAGCAGCGTCACCCACTTCATCAATTCGGATGGCTGGAAAGTCTGGCCGCCGATGGCGAGCCAGCGCTTGGCGCCGCCGATGCGGTGGCCGATGAGGAGCACGGCGACGAGGCTCAGGATGCCGAGCGCGTAGATGAGCAGGCTCTTCCGGAAGAGGCGCGTGGGGTCCACGCTCGCCATGGCCGTCATGAGGAGGAGCCCGGCGGCGTTCCAGGCGCTCTGCTTCATCCACAGATTCGCCTGGCTGGTGCCGCGTCCCGCCGAATAGAGCGTCAGCGTGCCCATGAAAAGCAGGGCGAGGATCAGGAGCAGGAGGCGGCCATCCGCGGCCCGGAGCCGACGCAGCATCAATCCTCCTCGCTGGGTTCGAGGTGGAAGGCGTCCGGCACGCGCCCGCCCGGCGGCGGCAGCGGGTGCTTCACGCGGTCCACGAACCAGTACTGGATGAGTTTCGCCGCGATGGGCGCCGCGGCTTCCGAACCGAAGCCGGCGTTCTCCACCACCACCGCGAAGGCGATCTGGGGGTTGTTGGTGGGCGCGTAACCGGCGAAGAGCGAGTTGTCCTTCAGATGCTTGGCGAGCTGCGCGTAGTGGGCCTTGTCCACGAAGGTGGTCACCTGGCTCGTGCCGGTCTTGCCGGAGAAGGGCACCTCTTTCGCCACCTGCCGCACGAAGGGATTGGTCGCGGCGGTGCCGCTCTCCACCACATGGGCCATGCCTTCGTGGAGCACGCCCCACCAGTCGGGATTCGCCGTGTCCACCTGGCGGACCTGGGGCGGCGGCTCCGCGTCCCGCTGGCCCGTGGCCGGATTCTGGAAGCCGAAGAAGAGGTGCGGCGTGAACTCCTTGCCTTGGGTCGCGAGCAGCGCGTAGAACCGCGCGATGGCCATCGGCGTGAGCCCCACCGCGCCTTGGCCGATGCCGACGCTGATGGTCTCGCCCGCGTACCACTTCTCCTTCTTCACCCGTCGTTTCCATTCCCGGCTGGGCACGCGCGGCGCGCGCTCGCTGGGCAGGTCCACGCCCGTGGGCACGGTGAGTCCGTACTTCTCGGCGGTCTCGTAGATCTGGTCAATGTCGAGGCGCGAAGCCACTTCGTAGAAGTAGATGTCGCAGCTCTTCGCGATGGCGCCGATGAGATCCAGGCTACCGTGGGAGGCGTCGCAGCGGAAATCGTGGCCATAGAAACTCTTGTGCCCGCCGCAGTAGAAGACCGTGTGGGGCGTGATCACATGGTGTTCGAGGCCCGCGAGCGCCATCAGCAGCTTCCAGGTGGAGCCCGGCGCGTAGATGCCTTGGGTGGCGCGGTTGAGCATGGGCCGCACGGGGTTGCGCAGGTAGCGGTCCACCATCTCCTGGCTGAGGCGGTCCAGGAAGAGGTTCGGATCGTAGCCGGGGCTGGAATACATCGCGAGCACGCCGCCATCGCGCAGGTCCAGCACCACCGCCGCGCCTTTCTCGTCGCCGAAGGCGTCCTTGGCGGTCTTCTGGAGCCCGGCGTCCAGCGTGAGGTAGAGGCTCTTGCCCGGCTTCGGATCGGTGCGATCCAGGCTCGCCACTTCGCGCCCGAGCTGGTCCACGAGGACGCGCTTCTCGCCATCCACGCCCTTGAGCTTGGCGTTGCCGCTGTCCTCGTAGCCCGCGCGGCCGACGATTTCACCGAGCTGATAGCGCCCCGGATCCCTGGCCATCATCTGGTCGTCCACTTCGGACACATAGCCGAGCACATGGCCGGCGAGGTCGTCGCCGAGGTAGACGCGGCGGGGCGCCACCTGCACGCTGAGGAAGGGGTAGCGGGCGCGCACGCGTTCGGCGAGCGCGATGCCGCCCTCGTCCAGATTCTCCATGAGCACGAGGGGATGGCCTTTGGGCGCCTGGCGGAAGGCCCGCACCTTGCGCTGGATTTCCAGCGGGTCGAGGCCGAGGGCGGTGGCGAGGTCCGCCACCACCGTGGGGTCGGAAGGCAGATCCTCCCGCTGGATGACGAGGTGCAGCGCGCGGCGGTTGTCCGCCAGCGGATCGCCGTTGCGGTCGAAGATGATGCCCCGGGGCGCGGGGAGCGCGCGTTCCTTCACGGCCTGGCTGAGGGCCTGCTTCTCGAAGTCGCCGTGGCGGACGATCTGGAGCCAGCCGTAGAAGAGCGCGAGGAAGGCGAGCGCGAGCAGGAGCAGCGCCTGGACCACGCCGATGCGGCGGCTCAGGAGATGGCGGGAGCGGGCGTCCATCAGCGCGAGGTCGGAAAGGGAGGCGGCATCAGCGCCCCCCGGGCCGCTGCCAGCGCCAGGTGAGCCAGCCCCAGAAGGGGAGGCCGAGCAGGACCCAGGCCCAAGTCCAACCCCAAAGGTGCGGCCCCGCGGCGATCCGCACCGCGAGATGGACGAGGAGGATCCAGACGAGCGCCAGCGCGGCCTGGCGACCGAGCCAGCCCTTGAGCGAATCCACCGGCCACTCCAGCATCAGCCAGCGCGCGGCCAGCGCGAGCGTCATGTCCGCCCAGGCCGTGCCGCCCAGGTGCGGATAGATGCGCAAGCTGCCTTCCAGCGCCCAGCCTCCCGCCGCCGCCCAGAGGGCGGTGAGCAGCGCGGACGCCGGATCCAGCGCGAAGCCGAGCACCAGCGCCGCGTGCAGCAGGCTCTGAGGACCCGACCATGGCGCGAGCAGCACGAGCCCCAGCACGCAAAGCGCGGCGGCGAAGGCCCGCTGGCCGGGGGGGCGGAGATGCAGGACGCGTTTCATGGCGCGCCTCCCGGCTTGCTTGAAGGAACCAGCGGCGGCTGATCTTCGAGGGGCGACGCGGGCGGCAGGATCAGCACCGCGGGCAGCCGCCGCAGCGGCGCGGAGAGAGCCACCGTCACCTTCAGCTCCAGATCGCCGGGCTTGGCCTCCGTCACATAGCCCACGAGCAGGCCGCGTGGGAAGACGCGGTCCAGGCCGGAGGTGTAGACCGCTTCGCCGGGCTGCACCACCTCCTGGTTGTTGAGGTAGCGGATCACGCCCTGGTTGTAGCCCAGGCCCTGCAGGACGCCCGTGGCGCGGGAGCGGGCGAGCATGACGCCGATGGAGGCGTTGGGCGCGTCGGCGGAGAGCACTTCGCTCTGGGTCGCGCCCACGCTCCAAAGACGGCCCACCACGCCTTCGGGCGCGATGACGCCTTGATCCGGCTGGAAGCCGCGGTCCTTCCCGCCTTCCAGGATGAGTCCGCCGAAGGGCACGCCCACGGGCGCGAGCAGCACCCGCGCCGCCTCGGTGGGCAGCGGCACCTTCGCTTTCAAGCCGAGCGTCCGCGTGGCGGCTTCGCCGTCCACCAGGAGCGGCGCGTTCGTCATGCGCTCGGATTCAAGGGCCTGGACCTGCTGGCGCAGCGAGGCGATCTCGCCTTGAGCCTGGGCCAGATCACCCGCGCGTTCGGCGCGGTGGAGCCGCCACCCGCGCCACGCGGCGGCCACGCTTTGCACGGGTCGCGCCGCGGCGGAGGTGAAACTCGCCCACGAGCCGCCCGCCTTCGGGCCGGAAAGCACCCACGCGCCATGGCCAAGCCAGAGCAGGATCAAGGCCCAGCGCCGCCGGCCCGTGGGCGACCAGCCCCAGGAGGAGGCGGGGCGCGCCATCTAGGCCTCCGGCATCCGGCTCCCGGCTACCGGAGCCCGATACGGTGGCCGGGGGCCGGAAGCCGGGAGGCGCATCGCTAATCCAGGATCTGGATGCGGCGGAGGAAGGGGATGTTGTCCAGCAGCTGGGCGGTGCCGCGCACCACGGCCGTCTGCGGGTCCTCCGCGCGGTAGACGGGCAGGTGCGTCTCCTTGCGGATGCGCTCGTCCAGGCCCTGGATCAGGGAGCCGCCGCCGGTGAGGCAGATGCCCCGGTCAATGAGGTCCGCCGCCAGCTGGGGCGGGGTGTCGTTGAGCGCGCGGCGCACGAGGTCAATGATCGCGTTGATGGGTTCGGCCAGCGCTTCGCGGATCTCCGCGTCGTGGAGCGTGAGCGTCTTCGGCAGGCCTTCGAACTGATCGCGGCCCGACACCTCCATCGTGCGCGTGTGCTCGTTGGGCCAGGCGCTGCCAAGGGTCCACTTCACCTCTTCGGCGGCGGCCTCGGAGATGAGCACATTGTATTTCTCGCGGATGTACTTGGAGATCGCCTCGTCCATCTCATCGCCGGCGATGAGGATGGAGTCGCTGAACACCTTGCCGTTGTAGCTGATGACCGCCACATCCGTCGTGCCGCCGCCGATGTCCACGATCATGCAGCCGCGCTTCTCGTTGATGGCGAGCCCCGCGCCGATGGCGGCGACCATCGTCTGGTCCACGATGAACACTTCGCCGGCCTTGGCGTCGTAGCAGCACTGGCGCACCGCGCGGCGGGCGACCTGGTGCGCGCGGGGCGGCACGCTCACGACGATGCGCGTGCGCGCGAGGCCGCGGTTCGGACGGGCCTTGCCGATGAACGACGCGAGCATCTTCTCTGCGGCGTCCACCTCGAAGATCATGCCGTCCTTCATGGGTCGCACGGTCTTCACGCCCTGGGGCGAGCGGCCGAGCAGCTGCTTCGCCTCGTTGCCCACGGCCTCCACTTCGCCCGTCACGGTGTTGAGCGCGACGATGGAGGGCTCGTAGATGACGATGCGCCCCGCCTGCTTGGTATGCACCAGCGTGGAGGCGGTGCCCAGGTCAATGGCCAGATCCGTCGTGAAGAGGTTGGACCAGAACTGGCTTGAAAAGATGCTTGCCACCGGGGACTCCTGACGCGATTCGAGCGGACCTACTAGGGTGCCACACCTACCTCGCCGCGGCGGCGAGCACTTCCTCGACGAAGAGGTTCGGGTCGAAGCGGGTGGGCAGCTCCTTGTGATAGCCCCGCACCCAGGCGCGGTCGTTCACCAGCACGAAGGGGATGGCCTGCTTGCCCGTCTCCCGCTCCAGCCGCTCGGCGGCGCCCTCCGCTTCCTCGATGTCCACCACGGGGAAGGTGAGCCCCTCCCGGTCCAGCCAGGCCTTCAGGCGCCGACAGTCGGAGCACCAGCCCGCGCTGTAGATCTGAAGGTCGAGCCCCGCGAGGTCCTTCGGCGTCGCCATCCCATCCTCCTGCTGTCATTCTGGGGCATTCCCGTCTGAAGAGGACCCCATGAAGCGCACCCTGATCGCCGCCGGCGCCACCCTCGGAACCCTCGCCGTCCTGCTGGGCTGTGACCACGACGCGGCGACGCCCGCGGCCGACGCCAGCGCCGTCCTCGCCAATGTGAACGGCACCCGCATCACCCAGGCCATGCTGGAGGCGACGGTCCACGCCGGGATCCAGGATGCGGCCAAGGCTGAGACTTTCCTGAAGGATCCCGCGCTCCAGGGCCAGCGCGCCCAGCTCGTGCACCAGCTCGCCACCCAGGCCGCCATCGAGCAGCTCGCCGCCAAGGCCGGCATCGAGAACGACCCGTCGGTGCTGATGAACCTGGCCCAGGCCCGGGCCAACATCTACGCCAGCGTCCTCGCCAGCCGCGCCGCCGGCAACGCCGACCCCTCCGAAGAGCAGATGAAGGCCTTCTACGAGGAGCAGGTCGCCGCCCGCAAAGCTTCTGGCCAGGGGCAGGATCTTCCCGACTACGCCCACATGGACCCACGCGTGAAGGCGATGCTCCCCGAGCTCGTCCGCCGCGACCAGTTCCAGAAGGCCCAGGCCGCCTTCCAGCAGAGCCTGAAGACCCAAGTGCCCGTCACCTACGCCGAAGGGCTGCAGTCGCCCGAAGCGGAGTACTGAAGCACAGGCGTCAGGCGTCGGACCTCGCGGCAGGCGTCTAAAACACAAAGGGCCCCTTCGTTGGGGCCCATTTGCCGTGGTGGCCAGAGAGGGAATCGAACCCCCGACACATGGATTTTCAGTCCATTGCTCTACCAACTGAGCTACCTGGCCGGAACGACCAGCCTAGCACGGCGGGGGCGGTTTTCCAATGCGGGAGCGCCGGTTCCAGGGCATCCTTGAAGTTTCGCCGGAGCGGTCCATGGGACGCGACAAGGTCATCAGCGTTCAGAAGAAGGCCCAGAGCCTTGAGCAGTTCCAGCGCCGCGCGGCGGGCGAGGGCTCCACGCTCCTGAAGTCCGTCGTCATCGGCGGCGTCGCCCTGGTGGTCGGCATCATCGCCTGGGGCGCGTGGACCCTGCACCGCTCCCGCACGGAAGGCGCGTTCGAGACCCAGATCGCCACGCTGCGCCTGGAAGTGGAGGGCGACGGCTCCACCCCGGTCCCGCCCGCGCAGCTCCAGGCCCGCATGCAGGCCGCCCTGCCTCGCCTGGAGGCGTTGGTGAAGGAAGCGCCGACCTCCCGCCGGGAACTCGCCGCGGGCCTGTTGGCCACCTGGAAGCTCGATCTGTCCGGCCAGGGCGGCGTGAGCGCGGATGCGAGCTCGCCCCTGGGGCGCCTGCGGGAGGCCCAGCGCCTCACCGCCCTGGGCCAGGGCAAGGACGCCAAGGCCATCCTCGATCCGCTTCGCGCCAAGGCCACGGCGGATGCGCCCTGGGGGCAGGCCTATTGGATCAGCCTCCTCGAAGTGGATCGCCTGAATGGCGATCGCGCCCAGGCCTACAAGGATCTGGGTGAGTTCCGCGCCCGCTTCAAGGATTCAGGGCAGGGCGCGCAGCTCGACAAGCTGGTCCAGAGCATCTGAAGCCGCTACATTCCGCTTCATGCGGATGTACGACCTGATCTATCGGAAGAAGACCGGCGGCGAGCTGGATGAAGGCCAGATCCGCGATTGGATCGCGGGCGTGACGGCCGGAACCGTGCCGTCCGAGCAGAGCGCGGCCCTGCTCATGGCCATCTGCTGGCGGGGCATGAGCACGGCGGAGACGCTGGCCTTGACGCTCGCCATGCGGGACAGCGGAGCGCGGCTGGATCTCTCCTTCGTTCCCGGCGTGAAGGTGGACAAGCACAGCACCGGCGGCGTGGGCGACAAGACGACGCTCATCCTCGGCCCCATCGTGGCCGCGTGCGGCGTGCCTTGCGCCATGTTCAGCGGGCGCGGCCTCGGCCATACCGGCGGCACCGTGGACAAGTTCAGCGCGATCCCGGGCCTCAGGGTGGAACTCACCGAAGCGGAATTCCTCCGCAGTCTGAAAGAGACAGGCTTCGCCAACAGCGCCCAGACCGCCGCCATCGCGCCTGCGGACCGCAAGCTCTACGCTCTGCGCGATGTGACGGCCACGGTGGAAAGCATTCCCCTCATCACCGCCAGCATCATGTCGAAAAAGCTCGCGGGCGGCGCGGAGGCGTTGGTGCTCGATGTGAAATGCGGTTCAGCGGCCTTCATGAAATCGAAGGACGAGGCTGAAGCCCTCGCCCGCAGCATGGTGGCGGTGGGCAAGGCCCACGGCATGAAGATCAAGGCGTTGCTCACCCGCATGGAGGAGCCGCTCGGCTGGGCCATCGGCAACGCGCTGGAGGTGATGGAGTCCGTGGAGATCCTGCGCGGCGAACACGGCGATTCCGCGCTCGCGAAGCTCAGCTTCCGCCTCGCGGCGGAGATGCTTGTCGCGGGCGGAGGCGCGTCGGATCTGGCGGAAGCCGAAGCGCGCGTCACGGATGCGGTCGCGTCGGGCCGCGCGCTTGACACGCTGCGACGCTTCGTGGCGCTCAACGGCGGCGATGCGAACGCGCTCGATGATTTCTCGCGTCTGCCCCAACCCGCGCGGATCGAAGTCATCCCAGCGGATCGTGATGGCTTCGTCACGGCGATGGATGGACGCGCCTTGGGCATCGCCGCCATGGAACTGGGGGCCGGGCGGAAGGACCTCGCCGACCCCCTGGACCTGGGGGTCGGCCTCCGGATCCACGCCCCTCTGGGTACCCCGGTGAAAAAAGGCGACCCCCTGGTGAGCGTCCATTCCGGGGCCCGGTCCGGCCCGGACAGAAAGACGCTTGTCTCGGCTTTTTCCTTGTCGCCTCAAGCCCCGCCGGAATACCCATGGCTAGAGGGCCAAATCGAGTGAGCCGATTTCGAGGTTCGCCAAGTGGCACACGCCCCCGGGAGGTTCCCGGCCTGGAAACTTTTTTTGAAATTTCTGCTTGAGCTACCGTCACAGGCTTGTAAGAGTTGAGCGCTTCATCAGATCTTTCTCCATCCCCGAGCTTCACCCCGCCGCCGGTCATCTCCGCCCCTCCCTTGGGGGCACTCGCCGCGGCTTTCCCTTCGCCCTTCTTCCACTCCTGCGGGTGTTCCCGCAGCCTTCACGGAGTTCATGTATGAACCGTGTCTTCTCCCGGCTCGGCCTCACGGCCGTCGCCATCGTGGCCGGCTCCGCGCTCTACGCGCAGAGCTCCACCACGGGCGCCGTCAGCGGCGTGGTCACCGATAGCAACGGTGCTGCCCTTGCTGGCGCCACCGTCACGCTGACTTCGGCCCAGATCACCCGCACCATCGTCACCGGCGCGGATGGTTCCTTCCGCCTCGGCCTCCTGAACCCCGGCAACTGGCAGGTTCGCGTCACCAAGGACGGCTTCCAGCCCTCCACCAGCACCGTCAATGTGACGACCAATGAAACGAAGGCGGTCAGCTTCAAGATCGTCACCACCGCCTCCACGACGGTGGAAGTGGTCGGCACCCAGTCCAATGTGGATGTGACCTCCACGACCCAGGGTCTGCAGATGAACATGGACCAGATGGCCGCTGTCCCCAAGGGCCGCGACATGACCTCCATGGCCTTCTTCGCGCCGGGCGTGGTCAGCTCGGGCTTCGGTGACCCCTCCATCAGTGGCGCCTCCGGCGCTGAGAACTCCTATGTGCTGGACGGTCTCGACACCAAGGACTACCGCGCGGGCTTCCAGGGCGCGACCCTGAAGACCGACTTCATTGACCAGGTCGAAGTTCAGACCGGCGGTTTCCGCCCTGAGTTCTCGGCCCTGGGTGGCGTGTTCAACGCCGTCACCAAGTCCGGCTCCAACGACTTCAAGGGCAGCGCCTGGGCCACCTGGGATGCGAAGACCCTGACGCCGAAGCCCAAGCAGACCCTGTACGCCACCGAAAATTCCCCCGATGACCGTTACGACATCGGCGCGGAAGTGGGCGGCGCGATCATCAAGGACAAGCTGTTCTACTTCGTCGGTCTGGACGGCGATATCCGCAAGCAGGCCCAGCCCCTCGCCAACAATGATCCCGGCCTCGTCAGCAACCCCTACAAGCAGACCGACATCCAGGCTGTGGGCAAGTTGAACTACTTCCTCACCCAGGACATGCAGCTGACCCTTTTCGGTCAGTTCGAGCGGACTAAGTTCGACCAGACTCCCGACTACCCGGCCACCTACGGCGACGCCAACCTGGGCATTTCTCAGACCCAGACGGTCCAGAACTTCAACCTGAGCTACGACTGGAGCATCACCCCCAGCCTGCTCCTGTCCGCCAAGCTCGGCATGACGGACAACAAGACCACGACCGATCCCACCGACAGCACCAACCAGGCCATCACGGATGGCGTGTACTACAACCCGACCTACGGAGCGGGCGGAACCGGCCCGCTTGCCGGTTCTGGTTTCAGCTACCGCACCGGTGGCGTGAACCTCTACCAGCCTCTCTACCAGGCCAAGACCACGCAGGCGAAGATTGACCTGTCCTGGTTCGTGGGCAACCACAACCTGAAGTTCGGCGTGAGCCAGCTTGAGTCCAAGTATTCCCTCCTCCAGTCGCAGGGCGGCCCGGTCAACGCCATCACGGCCTACACCCTCGCGGATGCCGGCAAGCTCTACCCGGTTTCCTACACCGTCAGCACCGGCGGCAACCTCTACACCTATGAGGAGCACACGGACGCCACGGTCAAGACCACCTACAACGCCCTCTACGCCCAGGACACCTGGGAGATGATGCCCGGCTTCCGCCTGATGTACGGCGCCCGGTATGAAGAGCAGAATCTTAAGGACTTCAAGGGCAACACCTATGCGAAGTTCTCCGGCTCGGACTACATCCAGCCCCGCATCGGCTTCACCTGGGATCTGAACAACGATGGCAAGACCAAGGTGGCCGGCAGCTACGCCACTTACTTTGAGGACATCCCCCAGCAGATCAGCATCCGGGTGTTCGCGAACGAGGTCTACCTCCGCAAGAAGTTCCTTCGTAGCCAGGCGACCGATCTCGGTATGGGTGGAGCGGACTGGTCTTACAACGCCGGTCACCCGGTCATCATCAATCCGACCAACCAGTACCAGACCATTGATTACGCCACCCCCTTCAGCTATGACCCCATCGCGGATGGCACCAAGCTCCCCAAGCGCGAGGAGTTCACCCTCGGCATTGATCACACGATGGACAATGGCTGGACCATTGGCACCCACGCCAAGTACCGCAACCTGTCCGATGTGATCGAGGACTCGGTCATCACCACCCCGACCGGCGGCTACTATGACTCTGGTCTGGCCTACGCCTACATCGGCGGCGTTTACTACTACGCGGGCCAGGCGATCCTGTGGAACCCCGGTCCCACCGCTTCCTGGACGGCCCGCTCTTCGATGCCGGGCTTCCCCAGCCTCAACAGCGGTGCCCATTTTGATATCGGCAAGACCTACTTCCCCACCGCCTACAACCGCTACATCAGCTGGGACCTCACGGCCTCCAAGCGCACCGACCGCGACTTCTTCAACTTCAACTACACCTGGAGCCGGTTGAGCGGCAACTACGAAGGTCTGGTGAGCAGCTCCAACGGCCAGGCGGACGGCAACATCACCGCCTCCTACGACTACTACCCCTATGTCGGCGATGGTCTGCAGCCCCTGGACCGCACCAATGTCATCAAGGTTCAGTACTCGCACCGCTTCACGGTTGCCAACAATGACCTGAACGCAGGCCTGTCCTTCCTCTACCAGACCGGCACGCCGCTCAGCAAGTTCGACAACACGAACGACATCGGCCAATACGGTAATGCCACCCCCACGGATGGGAAACTTGGCCAGTTCGGTCGCGTTCCTGCTACCCGTGACATGGATGTGCATGTGGACTACGCCATCAAGGCTGGTCAGAAGCTCCGCGTGATGCCCTCGGTGGACATCTTCAATGTCTTCAATAGCCGACCCGTCAACGGCATCACCCAGCAGGCCACGGACCGCAACGGCAGCCCGAACCCGTACTACGGTCACGAGACTGGCTGGCAGCCCGCCCGCAGCGTCCGCTTCGGCGTGAAGGTTCAGTTCTAAAGCTCAAGACCTGGCTCGCCAGGCAGGAGAAGGGCCCCGAAAGGGGCCCTTCTTATTGGTGCGTTCTGTGTGTTTCGATTCAGAGCCCCAGCAGCTCCTTCAGCCTGGGGGTGGCGGTGCGGCTGGCTTCGAGTTCGAGGCCCTCGGCGACGCGCAGGGCGGCGCGGCCGCCGTCGAGGGGGCGCAGTCCCAGCACGGCTTCGGGGCGGAGCAGGAGATGGCGCTGGATGCGGAGCAGGCCGCTGCCCGGGAAGGCGTGCTCCACTTCGGCGAGGGTGCTCCAGCCGGTGCGGAACCGGCTTCCGCCGCACCAGGCCCAGACGATCTCGTCCTCCACTTCGAAGTGGGAGGTGCGGCGCAGTTCCAGGAAGACATGGCCCTCTCCGGCTCGCGCGGGAAAGCGGGAGGGCGGCTGCACGGTGGGCGATGGCTGAGTCGGCTGATCACGCAGGCGGGCGAGGCTCTTGGCGAGACGGTCCGCGGCGACGGGCTTGAGCACATAATCCACGGCGGCGGCCTCGAAGGCGCGCACGGCGTGCTCGGCGAAGGCGGTGACGAAAACCACCGGAAGGCCTGGCGGCAATTCGGCCATCACCTCGAGCCCGGAGGCGCCGGGCATGTGGATGTCGAGGAAGAGCGCGTCCACGGCAGGCGCGTTCGGCAACCAGGCCAGCACGGCGGGTCCGTCTTCGAGCTCGGCGACAACCTCGCACCCGGCTTCACGGAGCAGGCGCGCCAGGCGAGCCCGGGCAAGGGGTTCGTCGTCGGCGAGGGCGATTCGGAGCGCTTTCATGGAGCCTCCGGCAATGCGATCTCAGCGATGGTGGAAGCGCCTTCTTCAAAGAGCCGAAAGGAGGCCCGGCCCTTGTACGCGAGCCGGAGTCGCGCTTCCAGGTTGGCGAGGCCCACGCCCTTGCCCAACACGAGGCGAAGGGGCTGGCCGGTGTTCACCACACGGAGCACCGTGCCGTAAAGCTGGCGACGGGCCTCGATGCGCAGTTCGCCGCCCTTGGGCGCGGCGGCGATGCCGTGCTTGATGGCGTTCTCCACCAGGGGCTGGAGCAGAAAGGGCGGAGCGAGGGCGCGATCCAATCCTGCGTCCCACTCCCAGGCCACGGCGAGCCGAGGCCCGAGGCGCATCCCTTCGACGCCCAGGTAGCGCTCCAGCAACTGGCGCTCATCCCCCAGCGGGGCGCGGACCTTGTCGCCATGATCGAGCAGTGAGCGATAGAGCCCCGCGAGGTCGAGGATCGCGGCTTCGGCCGCCTTGGGGTCCTGATGTACCAACTCCGCGAGCCCGTTCAGCGCGTTGAAGAGCACATGGGGCGAGAGCTGGCCGCGCAGCAGGATCCACTGGGCTTCCTGGAGTTGTTCGAGGGCGTGTTCCTTCTCCTCTTCCACCGCTTCGCTCACCGCGATGAGGCCGCCGATGACGGTGTAGAGCGGAAGCCCGACGAGGAGCTGCGGCCAGAGCTGGGTGAGGAAGCGATCGGGATCGCCGCCGAAGAGGATCGGTGAAGGCACCTTCACGCCGCCCGCGTGGAGGAGGCCGAGGCCGATGGCGACGAGCGCGACGATGATGGCCGTGTTGAAGAGGAAGGATTGGGCGAGGCCGCGCAGGAAGGGCGCGTGTGGGCGATCATCGCCCGTGTAGCGCCAGGGCAGGGGCGTGAGGAAGCAGTAGCTGAAGCTCGACAACCCCGGGCTCAGGATGGCGTGAACGAGGAGGATGGAACGCGGACCTTGGAGATGGGAGACCATCAGGTAGGTCAGGAAGGAGAAGATCGCCCAGAAAACGCCCATCACCACCCAGGGCGTCGGGCGGGCGAGGCGGCGGCGGAAGTGCCGCGCGAGGGAGGTGGCGCGCATGCCACCAGCATGGCTCAAGCTCCGGCCCGCCGCAGCCCTCGCCGCCGGGCGGTCCGCCCAAGGCGCTGAGCGGCGGCTCCCGTGGGATAATCGGCCATGGGATTCTTCGACCGCATCCGACGATCCAAATCCATCCGTCCTCAATTCGATGAGAGCGTCGCCAAGCGGTTGGAGGCGGCCGGGAAACGAACCGACCGGATCCAGGCCGTCCCGGCGGAACCCGCCGACATCCCGCCCAAGCCCGCCCTGCCTGGCTTCAAAGGCACCGTGAAGCTGGAACTGACCTTGGATGATCAAGGCGTCGTTCGCGCCGTGGCCATGGATGGCGCGCAGGCGGCCCATGTGACGGAGCTGGAGGCCTGGGCCCACGGCTGGCGTTTCCGCCCCGCGGTGATGGATGGCAAGGCTCACCCTTGTCGGATGGTGTTTGAAGTTTCCTGGAGCTGAGATGACTTTCTTCGACCTCACCGCAACCACGCTTCGGGGCCAGCAGCAGGCCTTCTCCGCGTTCAAGGGCAAGGCCGTCCTCGTCGTGAATGTGGCGAGCGAATGCGGCTACACGCCCCAATACGAAGGCCTGGAGAAGCTCCATGAGGCCTACGCGGATCGCGGGCTCGTGGTGCTGGGCTTTCCCTGCAATCAGTTCGGGGCGCAGGAACCGGGGAACGCTGAGGCCATCGAGCGGTTCTGCTCGGTGAAGTTCGGCGTGGCGTTTCCACTCTTCGCCAAGGTGGAGGTGAAAGGGCCGCATCAATCGCCGGTCTACGCCTTCCTCACCGAAGGGCGCGAAGAACCCAAATGGAACTTCCACAAATACCTCGTGGGTCGGGAGGGCCAAGTCGTCGCGTCCTTCCCGAGCTCCGTGGAACCCGAAGGTCCGGAACTGAAAGCCGCCCTCGAGGCCGCCCTTGATGGGGGACGGGCCTGAGGGCGACTTCGGACGCTGGCGCGGCTAGAACTTGAAGCCGGTGGAGAAGGTCAGCGTGCGACCAGCCAGGTAGTTTCCGGAAGAGGTCGGAACCCCGAAGGAGGGGCCGGGCTTCCAGGTGTTGCCAGGTCCTAGGGTGGCGACGGTGTTCCAGGTGACCACCTGCTGATGGTTGAAGACATTGGTGAGGTTCACGGAAGTGAACCACACGGCCTTCCGCCAGACGGGGAGGTCGTAGGCCAGCTGCAGATCCGTGCGGTAGGTGTCCGGGAAGCGGAAGGCGCCGCGGTCCGCGAAGAACTGCGTGTAAGTGGAGCCGCCGATGGTGGCGAGGGTGCCGGTGGGTCCGCCCGCCACGCCGGTGGTCGCGGTCTTGTTGTAGGGAGCGCCGGATGTGTACTGGAAGATCGCGCCCGCGTTGAAACGACCGGGGCCCAGCTTCCGGGTGTAGTTGGAGAAGGCCCGGACGCGAAGCGGCACATCCGCCGCGAGTGGACCCATGGAGTGACCCAACTGGAACGGCGTGGGCTGGCCAGCATAGGCGCCTTGAGGCCCGTAGTTGTTCCACTGCTCGGTGGCGCCCACCTGACCGCCTTCGTAGTTGCCCTGCAGCTGGCTGAGGGTGAGGTTGCCGCCGAGGCTGAAGGCCTCCGTGAACTGCTTCTGGTACTGGAGTTCGAGACCGAGGTAATCGCGGCGGATCGAAGGATCGTTCTTGTATTCCGTGAGCACCAGATCATTCGCGTCCACGGGATTCGGCTGGAGATCCTTGAAGTCATCCACGAAATTCTTCCAGGTGCGCCGGTTCACCGTGACGCTCCAGAGGCCGTTATGGCCATCCGCGTGCTTCAGGCTAAGGGCGAACTCCTGCATGGACGGCATCTTCAAGTTCGGATCAATGATGTTCGAGTGCCGGTAGAGCCCGGCGTCCAGCGAGCGGAAGGGCGTGCTGGAGTAGCTCGACCGGAGATTGCCGGGGCCGCCGGTGTAGATGTAGTCGTACTCGGCCGGATTGCCCACGGTGGAGGCGTTGTCCGTGGCGCCCTGGATGACCTGACCGGTGTAGATGCCCCAGGAGGCCTGCGCCACCCAGGCGCCGTCGCCGTTGAGATCCCAAATGGCGGCGAGGCGGGGCGAGATGGAGGACACATCGTAGTTGGTGGCTTGGATGTCGCTCTGCGATTTGTTCTTGTCCATGCGGACGCCGAGGTTGAAGCTCCAGTTCTTGTTCACCTTCCACTTGTCGTTCACATAGGCGCCCCAGATGGTGTTCTTGGCGGTGCCGGTGTAGGGGATGAAGATCTGGATGAAGCTGTTGCCATCGAAATTCCGGTTCGCCAGGCTCGTGTCGCCGTTGAGGGGATTGCCGGCGCCATCGTAGTTTTTGAACCCATCGAAATTGATGATCTGGTTGTTCGGCGACTGGCTGTTGGCGGCGTTGTGGGCGGACTGGAAGAAATCCACGCCGAAGTTCAACTCGTGATCGCCCGCGGCCTGGAGGAACCAAAGCAAGTCCGCGTTGCCAGTCTTGATGGGCCGCTTGTCCGCGTCCGCGCCGAAGAAGCCGTTGTCATAGACATAGCCCGTGCCCGCGAAGGCCGAGGATCCAGGCCCGACGCCGTCGTCAATCATCACCGGCACATTGGCGCCGCCCTGGCCGCCGCCGCCGGGACCGCCGAGCTGTTCATCCTTCTGGCCATAGCGGATGTTCAGGATGAGGTTGTCGCTGAGCTGACCCTGGTACCCGAAGGCCCGGTAGGAGAAGGTGTTGGGCTGGTTGCTCAAGGTCGCGAGGGAGGTGCTGCCGCCGAAGAAGGCGTTGGCGTAGTCCCGGCCCGTCTGATCAATCTCGGTCTTGTTGTACTGGGCGTAGACCCGCTGGCTGGGCGTGATCTGCCAATCCAGCTTGATGTCCTTGCGGTCATCCGTGGTGGAGGCGCGATAGGGAAGGCCACCGCCGAATTCGGTAGGAGCCGTGGTCTGGAGCGCGTTGACCCGCGCGAAGGGAGCCTGGGCTCGGTAGCCCACCACGAAGAAGAGGTGGTCCTTGATGATCGGACCTGAGATGACGATGTTCTGCTGGATATTGTTCGCGTCTGGGAAGGTGAGGGTTCCGTTCGCGCCGCGATCCCGCGGGTTGTAGGCGGCCCAGGCGGTGTTCCGGAAGGAGAAGCGGGCGATGCCTTCGAACTCGTTCGAACCAGACTTCGTAACGGCCTGGACGACGCCGCCGGTGAAGCGACCGTATTTGGCGGAGATGCCGCCATCCAGCACCTGGACTTCCGAGAGCATGTCCTCGTTGAGCTGGGCGCTGAAGCCGCCGGTCACGGGGTCGGCCACATCCACGCCATCCACCAAGTACTGCACTTGCGTGTTCTGAGCACCGCGGATGGTCATGCCGTTCGCATCATTGCTCACGCCGGGGGCGAGCGCGGCGATGTTCTGGACCGTGCGCGCGGTGGCGGGAATGGGAAGGTCGTTGATGGACGACATCGTGAAGTTCTGGCCGACCTTCGCGTCCGTGGTGTCAATGTTGTTGCCGGTTCCGATGACGACGACGGTGGTGGTGGCCACGGTCATGGGCGCCAACGGGAAATCCGTCACATTGGTCGAGCCCAGCGGCACGCGGGTCGCGAGCGATCCACCCAGGTAGCCGTCGGCCGTCACCGAAAGGGTGACGGGACCTGGGATGAGCTGGGAGAAGCGGAATCCGCCCTGAGCGTTGGTGATGAAGGTGCGGTCGCCCTGGGGCGTGTGGAGCACCACCGTCGCGCCGACGATGGGCTTGTTGGTGCCCGTCTCCTTGACGGTGCCGCTGATGTTTCCGGTCGTCGCGTCCTGGGCGACGAGCGAAGACGCGGCGACGAGCGTGATGGCCGTGAGGCCGAGCCTTGAAAGCACACGGTTCATGTGAACTCCGTGAGGGTGCGGGCGTGGCCGCAACGGATGGAAGAGGGGCGTTGGTCCCACGCCGCGCGTGGGCGCGGAGCAGGTGGACCAAGGCTGGGGCCGATGAGGGCCCTGCTTCCACGCATGTGGGATGGAGCGCGCGGGCTCCGTGGCGAAACCGCCCAGGGTGGGGTGAATCCGCGGAACCTCCGCGCGCGCTGGGGTGGATCGGTCCGCCGCGTGAGGCGCGGCTTATTTCGGCGGCAGCACCTGATCGCGGTAGGTGCGCGGCATGGTGAGCTTGGTCCCATCCGCGAGCAGCACCTGATAGTCCCCGTGGAACCAGGGGCGAAGCTCCTTCACGAAATCCAGGTTCACGATGCTCGAGCGATGCACGCGCTTGAAACGGGCCGGGTCCAGGCGACGGAGCACCGTCGCCATGGTCATGCGGACGAGGTGGCTGGTGCCTTCCACATGGAGGCGGATGTAGTTGTCCTCGGCCTCGATCCACTGGATGTCGGAAGTCTTCAGCAGGAGGTGATGATCGCCGGAGCGCACGAGGATGCGATCCATGGGCGGGCGGGATTCCTGGACTTCATCCAGGAGGGAGGAAATGCGCCCGGGCCGGTCCGCGGAGGCTTTTCCAATCCACGCGCGGGCTCGCGTCAGCGCCTCGACGAAGCGCTTGCGGTCGAAGGGCTTCAACAGGTAGTCCAGAGCGTGGACCTCGAAGGCCTTGAGGGCGTGCTGATCGTGGGCCGTGACGAAGAGCGTCGGCGGCATGCGGTCCACGCCCACGGCCTCGATCACATCGAAGCCGTCCAGTTCCGGCATCTGCACATCCAGGAGGACGAGGTCGGGCCGCAGGGATTCGATGGCCATCACCGCCTGTCCGCCGTCTCCGCATTCCGCGGCGATCTCCATGTCGGGCTCTTCGACGAGAAGGTCCTTCAGCCGTTGCCGCGCCAGCGGCTCGTCATCCACGATGAGGACGCGAAGGGTCATGGGACCGCCTCCTGAGGAAGCGCCTGGAACCGTAAGGGCAGGCGAAGGGTCGCCAGGGCGCCGCGCCCAGGCAGGCCCTGGAAAGTGAAAGAGGCCCGGTCGCCGTAGAGCAGGCGCAGGCGATCCCGCACGGAAGCGAGGCCGATGCCGTCGCGATGACGGGCGGGTGGCCCGTCGCCATCGTCCTGGACTTCAAGATGCAGCTCTTCCGCTTCGCGTCGCGCGCGAACCGCCACGAGGCCGCCCTCGCTCCGCTTCGCGAAGCCGTGCTTCAGCGCGTTCTCCACGAGGGGCTGGAGGATGAAGGTGGGAAGCAACGCCGCGCCCACCTCCTCGGGGACCTCGACGGAGACGCGGAGCCTGTCCCGGAAGCGGACCTGCTCGATCTCCAGGTAGGCGCCGAGGAATTCCAGCTCTTGGTCGAGGGTGGTTTCCTGATCGCCGTTGCGTTCCAGGCTTTTGCGGAGCAGGTCGCCCAGTCGCGCCACCATGCGATCCGCCGCTTCCACATCGGAATGCATGAGCGTGGCGATGGAGTGCAGCGTGTTGAAGAGGAAGTGGGGCTGGAGCTGCATGCGCAGCGCCTGGTTCTGGGCCTGGAACAGCTTGGCTTCGAGCTGGGAGGTGAGCAGCTCGCGGTCGCGGTAGCGGTTCCGCCATACCGTCGCGTGGTAGACCAGCAGCACGGAGAGGAAGGTCAGGAAGTAGAAGTGGAAGTAGAGCGTGAAGAAGCGGCCCAGGTGCGGCCAGTAGTCGGCCGAGACTTGAGCCCAGGGCTTGCCTTCGCTCATGAGCGAGATGGTGAAGGCCGCCCAGAGCCCAAGGAACACGAGGATCAGGACGAGCGGCGCGAAGGCGGCCCACCGCGCGAGGCGAGCTTCGCCGTCCAAGGGCCAGCGGCGCAGGAAGGCGAAGGCCGGCAACACCAGCACCGCCCACACCGCCACCTGAATCGAGTTCAGGAGCAGGAGATGCCCCGCATGGGGACGCTGGGCGGGCAGGTAGAAGAAATCCTGGGTGGTGAAATAGATCACGCCCAACGCCCAGGCGAAGGCGAAGGTCCGCCAGAAGCGTGCAGAGGTGCCCACCCGCAAGATGCTAGCCCAAATGGGATTAGGTGGGACCGGACTGGGGCGAATCCAGGATTCGGAGGGGTGAGCCTTCGGTCTTCGGCGCCTTGATGCCGGTCAATCGAGGCGAAGGAATCCGGGAGGACACTCCAAGCATGGACTGGCGGCCTCCCCTCCCCCGCGAACACGGCGCCTGGGTGCAAGCGGGCCTCGCCACCCTCGCCACTCTGCTCGTGGCGCCGACCTTCCCTCCGGGCTTATGGGCTTGGCTGGGGGCCTTGTGGCTCGCCTTCCTGGCCCACGAACCGCTGCTGCGCGTGCTCGGACAGCGGGGCGCGAGGGCGCGCGAGGCGGGCCTCGGCCGCGCGTGGTTCTGGCTGGTGGGCCTGGGCGCCTTCGCGTGGGTGCTGGCCTGGCTTGGAGCGCGCGGCGCTTCGGTCCCGGCGCGGCTCACGCTGCTCGCGCCGCTTGCGTGTGCGGGCCTGTTGCTGCCGGGCATCCTCCGCGGCGAGGAGAAGAGCCTGCCGGGCGAGGTGCTGGCGGCCCTCGCGCTCGGCGGCGCGACCGGACCCCTGGCCCTTCGCGCGGGCGCGAGCGTGGCGGTCGCGGGTCAGCTCGCCGGCGTGCTGGTCCTGGCCTTTGTCTTGGGGACGCTCCTCATCCGGCGCTTCCTGGGCCAGTTGCGCCAGCGGCCCGAACCCCTGAGCGCCGTGGGCGCGGCGCTGCTCACGGGCCTTGGCGCGGGGCTCGGCCTCGCGCTCGTGGTGGAGGGCCGCGCGCTGGAAGGCCTGGCGCTTCTGCCGCTGCCGATCCTCGGCTTCCGTCTCTTCGCGCGGCCCTGGCCCGCGCGACACCTCAAGCGCCTGGGCTGGTTCCTGGCGGCGGGCAACCTCGCGGCCGTCCTGCTGATGGGCGCGGCGCTGCGCTAGCCCCGGCGCGAAATCAGGCGGCGGGAGCCGTCACCTGAGGAGCATGGATCTGCTGGTGCAGGTCCAGCGTCAATTCCTTCACGCCGTTGATGAGGAACTGGGTCGCCACGGCGGCGAGGATGAGGCCCATGAGCTTCGTGAGCACCTTGCCGCCGATGGGCCCGAGTTTCGTGAGCACCTTGGGGCTGTGGGCGAGGAAGAGGTAGCAGACCCAGGCGTTGAGGATGATCGCGCCAAGCACCGCGAGATACTCCAGCAGCGACAGGCCCACGATCATGCCCATCACAGTGGAGATGGTGCCCGGCCCCGCCAGCAGCGGAATGCCGAAGGGGATGATGGCGAAGTCGGAAGCCTGCTTGCCCACGGCCTGGGCGCGCTCCGTCGCCATGCTGCGATCCTGCTCCTCATCGCCGTAGAGCATGTGGAGCGCGCTGCGGAAGACGAGCACGCCGCCGACGAAGCGCATGGCGAGCGCCGTGAAGCCGAAGAAGCTGAAGAGGAACTGGCCGAGCAGCGCGCAGACGAGCATCGCCACGCCGGCGGTGAAGCTGGCTTTCCGGGCGCAGGCGCGGAGTTCCTTCTTCTCCATGCCCGAAGTCGCGCCAGCGAAGACGATGGCGGAAGAGGGTGGATTGATGATGGAGAAGAGCGAAGTCGCCACGCCGACGGCGAAGGCGAGGGTGGGCGCGGGTCCGAGGTGCATATGGCCCTATGCTAGCCGGATGCGGGATGAGACGCGGTTCCGGGAGCAGCACCAGAAGCGCCTGAGCTGGATGCCCTGGCTCTATTTCACCCTGAAGCCGAAGCACCGCGCCTGGGCCGACGCCTGGCAGGCGGAGGTCCAGGCCTTCCTCTTGGAGCAGGAGACGGTCCAGATCGGCGAAGGTTGCTTCATCGCGCCGGAGGCGGCGCTCTTCGGTGAACCCGGCCGTCCCGTGATCCTCGGGGACGGCTGCGCCATCGCCGCCCAGGCCTTCCTCCACGGCCCGATCACGCTGGGAGAGGGCGTGAGCGTCAATGCCGGGGCGCGGCTGGATGGCGGCGGCAAAGGCATCACCATCGGCGCGGGGACGCGCATCGCCAGCGGCGCGGCGCTCTATGCCTTCGATCACCGCATGGCGCCGGACCGGCCCATCGCCGACCAACCCGTGCGCTCCAAGGGCATCGTCATCGGCGCGGATTGCTGGATCGGCGCCAACGCGGGGATCACGGACGGCGCGCGCCTCGGCGATCATGCGGTCGTGGCGATGGGCGCGGTGGTGAAGGGAGAAGTGCCCGACTGGGCCATCGTCGCGGGCGTCCCGGCGCGGATCGTCGGGGACCGGCGGGAACGCCGCTAGCCTTTCTCGGCCCATGCGGGGCTTTGCAACGCGGCACGGCGATGGCGTGGCAACGATCCACACGCAACGGCTTCAACCTTTTCCAAAGGAATCGCGGCCTTGGACTTGGAGGTTGGCACGAGCCATGACTCCATCTTCCCAGGTCCGGCTCAACCCGCCGCCCCACCACCCCCTCTCTTCTTCCACCGCGAGCGTGCCTCGCACCAAGGAGTCCGTCATGAACCGCAGCATCAAGAACCTCCTCCTCGGCGTCGCCGGCGCCCTCTTCGCCACCGGCGCCTTGATGGCCCAGGCCCCGGCTCCCACGCCGACCCAGAAGCGCGAGGCCCGCGAGACCCAGCGCGACATCAACCAGCAGAAGCGCATCCAGCAGGGCGAGAAGAGCGGTCAGCTCACGCCCAAGGAAGCCGGCAAGCTGGAGCGTCAGGAAGGCCGCGTTGATCGCGCCGAAGCCAAGGCCGATGCCAACGGCCATGTCTCGAAGAAGGAAGCCGCGCACATCAATCGCATGCAGAATCGCGAGAGCAAGCGCATCTACCGCAAGAAGCACAACGACCGGACGACCAAGTAAGGTCCGCTAGCGAGAACCGGGCACCGGCTCCTGGGCAACGGGGGCCGGTGCCTTGCCTTCCAGCGCCAGCGGCACGCCGTCCAGCTTCTCTTCGGGCTTGAGGCCGAGCTCTTCCGCCAGCGTCGGCGCGAGGTCAACGAGGGCCACGGGGTCTGATCGCTTGGCCGCCTTCCACGGGCCCCAGAAGATGAGCGGCACGCGGCGATCCATGTCCCAGGGCGCGCTGTGGTCCTCCAGGTAGGGCGGGCCATCGGACCACCCGATGAAGGGCTTCCAGGCCACGAGCACATCGCCGCTGCGGCCGGGCGCGTAGCTCAGGGCCATGCGCTGGGCGAGGGTGAAGGTGGCCGGATCGGCGCGGAGATCCACCTGCGTCGCGGCGAGCTGGAAGGCGGGAAAGGCATCCGCCACGCCGTCCATCTGCTTCACCGTGTCCGCGGCCTGGGACTCCGCGGCGTTCCGTCCGCCCGCCGCGCGGATCGCGGCGTCGCTGAGGTAGAGCATGTCCGGCCCGTAGCCCGCGGGAAGGAGCGCGGGTCCGTTCAATTTCCACCGGGTGCGAAGGCGCGTGTCCACTTCCGCCAACCAGGCGTCCCGGGAGATGCGCTTGGCGGGATAGCCCATCTCGGCGAGTCGCTCGGGGATGTCCTGGCCGCCGTGATCGGCGCTGAGGGCCACCCACACATCCGGGTCCTGGGCTTTCAGGAAGTCGAGGAAGCGACCCAAAGCCGCGTCAAGGCGGGCGAGATGATCCGCCATCTCAGGTCCGAAAGTACCGTAGAAGTGGGACACATAGTCGGTGGCGGAAAGGCTGAGGGCGAGCAGATCCGTGCTGCGGCCCTGCCCGAGCTTCTCATGCGTGATGAGTGCCTCCGCCGCCTGGAGCGTCAGCTCGTCCATGTAGGGCGAGGCTTTGAGGCGATCCACGAACTTGCCGTCCAGCGGATCACCGAGGCCGAGGATCTTGCGCGGCAGGCCCACGCGCACCGCGCCTTTGGGCAGCGCGAAGGTTTCCGGCCCGCGCGCAGGGAAGGCCGGGCGCGGGCCTTCGGTCCAGACGATGGGAGCGCTGGCCCAGGCGGCGCGCGTCCGCGCGTCGAAGGCGAGCAGCCAATCCGGCAGCGCGTTGGCGTAGGCGGTGGAAGTGGTGAAGCCTTCCGCGCTGTCCATCCAATAGACGGCGGACGGATGGCGGCCGCTCATGAGGATCGCCGCGCGGTCTTTGTAGGAGAGCCCGAAGGCGCGTGACCCCGGCACCTGCCGCTGAAGCCAGTCGCCGAGCGTCGTGCCCTTGAACCACACCTGGCTCATGCCCGGCGCGGAAGGGTCGCCACCGAGGTCGTGGACACGCGGATCGGCGACGCAGTAGACGGTCTTGCCCGTACGCGCGTCCCGCCAATCGTTCTCCACGATGCCGGTGCTCGCCGGATAGCGCCCTGAGAGCAGCACGGAGTGGCCCGGCCCCGTCTCCGTGATGCCGTGCGCCTGATAGGCGTCCGTGAACCAGACGCCTTCGCGCTCCAGGCGGCCCAGTCCGCCGGGCAGGTCCGTTCCGCAGCGGGCGAGCAGGTCCGCGCTGAACTGATCAATGGAGATGACGACGACCAGCTTGGGCCGGGGCGGCGCGGCTTGGAGGGATGGGGCCACCAAGGCGAGCGAGACCAGGGCGGGAAGGGCGGGACGGAGCATCCTTCCACCCTGCGCTGGTCCGGCCTGCCGCGCTAGCCTAGGACCGTGAATCGCCTCCGCCGCGCCCTCTGTCTCCTGACCCTTTCGGGCCTCGCCGCCTGCGGGCACCTGCCCACGCCCGCGCGGGCCGCGAAGCCCGCCGCGCAAGCCCAGGCGGCTCCGGCCAACGGCATCCCCGCCTACGCCTGGCAGACGCTCGCCTACCTCCGCGCCCACCATGAAGCGCCGCCGGGTTTCGAGGGCAGCCGCCGCTTCGGCAACTACGAGAAGGTGCTGCCGCAAACGGACGCTTCCGGCCGCCGCATCCAGTACCAGGAATGGGATGTTCACCCCCACCGCGAGCATGTGAATCGCGGCGCGGAGCGCATCGTCACCGGCAGCGATGGCCGCGCCTGGTATACCGGCGACCACTACGCCCATTTCACGGAGATGAACGCCCCATGAACCTGGACGCGCTGACCAGACCCCAACCGCCCTTCCTCCACGCGACGAAGGAAGACGCCGCCACGCTCTGGGACGCGCTCCGCGTCCACCCCACCGCCCGTCTCCTGCGCGGATCGCGCATGACGACCAAGACCGGCCTCATGGCCGAATTCGCCGCCGCCCTCCAATTCCCGCCGACCTTCGGCGCCAACTGGGACGCCCTGGATGAAGCCCTCGCCGACCTCGCCTGGATGGGCGGCAAGGGCGCAATCCTATGCATCACCGAATCGGAGCAAGTGCTCGCCAAAGGCAGCGAGGAAGATCAAAGCATCTTCCGCACCCTGCTCGAAGATGTCGCCCAAGCCTGGGCCGCCATCGAGCCCCCCGCGCCGTTTCATGTGGTGATGAACGACTGAATGGAACCGCGAATGCCACGAATGGCGCGAATGCATTCGTGGCATTCGCGCCATTAGCGGTTTCAGCCTTTCGCCATGAACGCGTCGAGGTTCTTCCGTGCTTCTTTACGCGCGGCGGCCTGCATCAGGCGGGTGCGGCCGAAGAGGAAGCCCTTGAAGCCCAGCGCCTGGCGCAGCCAGCGGGGGAAGTCGAAGCCATCCCGCTGGGCGAGGATGAGGCCGTTCTGGAAGCCGAATTGGGAGCGGCCCTGGTTCACGACCATCCGCCCTGTTTTCGAAAAGAGGTAGCGGGCGGTCCAGTCCACGCGGTCTTCGCCGAGCACCTGGAACTCGAAGGAGAAATCCTGAGCGCGGCCCAGCAGCATGCGCCACATCGCCGCCGTCTCGGCGCGGTTCAGCATGGGAAACACGGGATCGGAGAAGGCCGCGTCCGCGTGGTAGCACGCGATCATGCCTTCAGCGTCCTTGCGGGCAAGGGCCTCGTAGAAGCGGGTGAGGAGGTCTCGCATCAGTCCCCCATGCGCTTCAGCGCTTCGATATCCGCCAGGTCCTGGATGCGTCCCGTGGCCTGCTTGTTTTGGATGAGCTCGGCCTTCCCTAGGACAGAGATGGATTGGTCGCCATAGCGGCTCGGAACGCGATGCTCCCAGGCACCTCCAAACTCGACCCCATCGGGAGCCGTGAGGAGGTCAATTCGGTTCGGCGCGATCCCCATCTGGAACACGAGTCCTGGCGTGTGGAGATCCTCCACGCGCAAGCTCCCGAGAGGCGCGCCGAAGGCCTCGAGCGCGCTCCAGACCCGCTGGGCGTTCTCGGGTGTGGGACGGACCCAAAGATCGAGGTCTTTCGTGAAGCGGGGCGCTCCATGAGCCGCCAGCGCGTAGGCACCGATGACCAGGTACTCAGCGCCCGCGGCGTTCAACGACGCAAACAGATCTCTGAAGTCGGGGTTCAGGGCCATCGGGGGCCGTCCAGGCGAGGTAGTCGAGGGTCAGATCCCACAATGCCTCCAGGCGTTGTTGGATGGAAGTACCCTGCCAGGCTTCTCGATCCATGGCGCCATCGTCCCCGCGCATCGGGATCACGCGGGAGGTGCCTTGGCGGCGGCGATCCTGAGGGGTCACTTCCCCACCAATCCTGCCATCGGGCTGCTCGCGCTGGCAGTGAGGCGCCTCGGCATCCGGCCCGCTTCAAACGCGAGACGGCCCGCGATCACAGCGTGTTTCATGGCTTCGGCCATGCGGGTGGGTTCAGACGCTTCGGCGACGGCGGTGTTGAGGAGGACGGCGTCCGCGCCCAGTTCCATGGCGATGGCGGCGTCGCTGGCGGTGCCCACGCCCGCGTCCACGATCATCGGGATCTTGTAGGGCTGGAGTACTTCGCGGATGAGCAGGAGCGTGAGCGGGTTCTGCACGCCTTGCCCCGAGCCGATGGCGCTGCCCAGGGGCATGACGGCGGCGCAGCCCGCATCCGCCAGCTTCTTGGCGAGGATGGGGTCCGCGTTCACATAGGGCAGCACCTGGAAGCCCTCTTTGACGAGGATCTTCGCGGCTTCCAGCGTCTCTTCGTTGTCCGGGTAGAGGTGACCGGGATCACCGATGACCTCCAGCTTCACGAGGTCGGTCTGCAGCGCTTCGCGGGCGAGGCGCGAAACGCGCAGCGCGTCTTCGCGCGTGTAGCAGCCGGCGGTGTTGGGCAGGAGCGCGATGGATTTGGGAATCCAATTGAGGATGTTGTCCTCGCCTTTCGCGTCCAGATCGAAGCGCCGCACGGCGAGCGTCACCATGTCCACGCCCGCGGCCTCGTAGCAGGCCTTCATCGTCGCGAAGTCCCGGTACTTGCCGGTGCCGAGGATGAGGCGGCTTTCGAGGATCTTGCCCGCGACGGTGAAGGACATGGCGCGCTCCAGGCTTCAAGTGTAGCGCTCAGGCCGCCAGGCCGGGCTTGGGTTCGCGGCGACGGCGCAGGCCGGTGACGCGCAGGATCACGCGTTCCAAGCGGCGCCAGAAGTCGAGGCGCTCCAGGACCGGATTCAGCGCGTTCGTCAGCGGGCAGTAGTGGCTCTTGCGGGGCCAGCGGTGGTGCAGGGCGTGCTGGGCGCGGGATTGGATGAGGCCCGAGTCCTGCATCCAGGTGATGAGGCGGCCGTTCTCGGCGGCGCTTTGGTGCGCCCAGCGATGGACGAGGTTCGTGAAGGCGGCGAGGACGATGGCGAGGACCAGCGGCCACGCCAGCGCGTGGAGGACTGCGAGCCCCGCAAGCGCGAGCGCGCCTGCGATCACGGGCACATCCACATTCTTCCACCAGGGCAGGCGCGTCATGGCGCGGGGGTCGCGGTGGTGGAGCAGGTTGGGCTCCGCCACGAGGGGGCCGATCACGGGCCAGTCGGGCTGGGCGTAGGCGTCCTCCCACCAATGGACGAGGCCCGTGAGGAAGTCGGCGAAGAGCCAGGCGCCGAGGGCTTCCAGCGCCATCCAGAAACCGTGGCGAAGGGTGTCGAAGAGGCTGGGTTTGACGAGGGTGAGCGCGACGCTCATGGGTTCTCCGGGAATGCCATACGGAAGCGTATGGATGACAGTACGGTTCCGTATGGTAGGCTGGGGGTGTTTTCCGTCAAGGCGCTACCGTGGGTCAGAAGCCGAAGCCGCCAGCTGTCGCCCTCTCGGCCCAGGACTGGGTCCGGGCGGCTTTGGGGCTCATCGCGCGGGAGGGCGTCGCCGCCATCGCGGTGGAGCCCCTGGCGCGGGAGCTGGGCGTCACGAAGGGCAGCTTCTATTGGCACTTCGAGAACCGCGACGCGCTCATCACGGCCGCGCTCCAGGCGTGGGAAGAGGACCAGGGTCGGGATGTGGTGACGCGCTACGAAGGCATCGCGGATTCGCGGCAGCGCTTGCGCGTGATGATGTTCGCGGCCTTCGAGGATCAGGAGAACGGCCTGCTCTTCGCGGCGCTGTCCGCCAGCAGCGAAGATCCGCGCGTGAACCCGCACCTCATGCGCGCGTCCGAGCAGCGGCTCGCCTTCGGCATCCGTTCCTTACAGGCTCTTGGCATGACGGAGGATGAAGCGCGGCGCAAAGCGCTGCTCCTCTACGCCAGCTACGCGGGCTACTTCCAACTGCTCCGGGCCATGCCGGACGCGGTGCGGCGCGTGTCGGACCTCAGCGCTTTCGCGCGGGACCTCGTGGAGGCCGCGCTTCCCGGCTAGCGGTCCAGCTAGCGTCAGGCGCTCAACCGCCCCAAGCTGGAACGGGTCCATCCTTCATCGGAAGCGCCATGTTCAGCCGCCTCGGGAAATTCGAAATCGTCCGCTCGCTGGGGCAAGGTGCCATGGGTGAGGTGTTCCTCGCCCGCGATCCGGCCATCGGCCGCGAAGTGGCGGTGAAGACGATCCTGACCTCGACGACCGCGGGCGAAGGCGCCAAGGATCGCTTCGCGCGGGAGGCGAAGGCCGCCGGAACGCTCAACCACCCGGGCATCGTCACCATCCACGAATTCGGCGAGGACCAGGGCGTGCTGTACCTCGCCATGGAATTCGTCCAGGGCGAAGACCTTCAGGACCTGCTGTCGGACCCGCGCATGCCCAAGGCGGAGCTGCTGGAGATCCTGGCCCAGGTGTCGGAGGCGCTGGCCTACGCCCATCGCAGGGGCGTGCTGCACCGGGATGTGAAGCCCTCCAATGTGCGCGTGAGCCGGGAGAGTGGAAAGCTCCAGGCGAAGCTCATGGATTTCGGCATCGCGCGCATCTCCGAATCCACGCTCACGAGCGCGGGGCTGCTCATGGGCACCGTCGCCTACATGGCGCCGGAGTATGTGAAGACCGGCAAGGCCGATCCGCGGGGCGACCTCTTCGCTGTCGGCGTGATGCTCTACGAAGGCCTGTCGGGTCAGCTGCCCTTCGCGGGCGACACGACGGCCACCGTGCTCTACCGCCTCGTGCATGAAGAGCCGAAGCCCCTGCCGCCCTCGGCGCTTCTCGGCGCGAGTCCCGCGTTGCGTGGCGTGCTGGAGCGCGCGTTGGCGAAGGAGCCCGAATTGCGGCACGCCGATGGCGACGCCCTCGCCGCCGCGCTCCGCGCCGCGAAGGACCCGGCCTGGGTGGGCGAAGTCCGACCCAAGGTCGCTTCGGATCACGCGCCCACCGTGGCCATGCGCCGCGCGAGCGCGGACACCGCATCGCCCTCGCGTAAGGGGCTCTGGGCCGCCGCCGCGTCGGTGGTTCTGCTGGCGGGAGGAGGCTACGCGTGGAAGCGGCACCGGAGTCCTGCGCCGGAACCCGCTCAGGTGGCGTCCGTGGCGACGGTGGCTCGAGCGCCGGAGCCGCAAGCGGCCCCCGTTCCCGTCGCCTCGTCGGTCACGCCCTCGGCTGCGAAGGCGGACGCAGAAGTGAAGCCGCCCGAGCCCGCGCCCACCAAGGTCGCGCCCGAGCCGAAGCCCGCGCCCGCGCAGGTTCCCCCGCCTCCACCCGCGCCAACACCCGCCGATCAGGAGGCCGATGAAGCGCCCTTGCCCACGGAGGCGCCGTCCGACCCGGTGAGCGCGCAACCCAACGCCCAAGCCGCCGCCAAGGAGATCGAGCAGAATCCCGCGCAGGCGCACCAGGATCTTCAGCCGCTCATCCAGGCCCACCCGGAGAATCCCCATCTCCGCGCGCTCGATCTCGTGGCGTTGGCCGCAGCGGGCGATGGCCAGGGCTTCCTCTCCGCCTGGGACGCGGCCGTGGCCGCAGGCGTCAATCCGGCGTACTTCCGGCTCACGCCGCGCTTCAATACCATGCTGAAGGAACAGGGCCGCAACCCGACGCTTCCCATGGAAGCCCTGCAGCGCCTGCAACAGACCTACGCGCCCCGGAAGGCGAATCAGCGTTGGCGTCGCGGGCGCTGAGCCCTACTGCCCTTCGGGCCGTTCGGTGAAGTCCTGGACGGTCACCAGGCGCCAGTCCGAGCCGCGCTTCTTCCAGTGGAGGATGTAGACCTTCTGGGAGCCGTCGGGGAAGAGGCCGGATCCGTTCTGGGTGAGGGACACATGGACCTTCTCGAAGGCCTCCTCGCCGTTGAGGCCGATGTCCTGGCTGGCGAGGTGGACGCCGACCTTGCCCTGCTTGAGCACCTGCGCGAGGTAGAAGGCCGTTGCGGCCTTGTTCATGCCCTCAGGCCCTTGGAAGGTGTCATCCAGGATGGCCGTCGCGCCGCCCGCATCGCCCGCCTCCAGGGCCTGGGCCGCCTTTGACAAAGTGTCGCGGATCGCCTGATCCGCCGACGCCTTCGGGCGGCAGGAGGGCGCCAGGAGCAGGGCGGGCAGGGCGAGCAGGGGCAACTTGCTTTTCATCACGGGGACACCCTCCCACACTGGAGTTCCGGAGAACGATCATGGCATCTGATTCCCAGCATTTCGACACCCTTTGCATCCACGCCGGTCAGCAGCCGGATCCGCTCTCCGGCGCCGTGATGACGCCCGTCTACTTCACGAGCACCTACCTGCAGGAGGGCCTCGGCAAGCACAAGGGCTACGAATACGCCCGCACGCGCAACCCCACCCGCGACGCGGTGCAGGGCAACCTCGCCGCGCTGGAAGGCGGCAAGCAGGCCATCGCCTTCGCATCCGGCCTCGCGGCGACCCAAGCGATCCTCGAACTGCTCGACGGCGGCGACCACCTGGTGCTCGGGAACAATGTCTACGGCGGCACCTTCCGGCTCGTGGACAAGGTGATGGCCCGCTTCGGGATCACCTACACGCAGGTGGACACCAGCGACCTCGCCGCGTTGAAGGCCGCCATCACGCCGAAGACGAAACTCGTGATGCTGGAGACGCCGACGAACCCGATGCTCGGCCTTTCGGACATCGCGGCGGTGCGCCGCGTCGTGAAGGAAGCCGCGCCGCACGCAATCCTCGCGGTGGACAACACCTTCGCGACACCCTTCAACCAACGCCCGCTGGAGCTGGGCGCGGACCTCGTCTTCCACAGCACGACGAAGTACCTCAACGGCCACAGCGACTCCGTAGGCGGCGTCGTCATCACGAACGACGAGGCATTGGCCGCCAAGCTCGCCTTCATCCAGAACGCCGCGGGCGCGATCCTGTCGCCCATGGAGAGCTGGCTCATCCTGCGCGGCACCAAGACGCTGCACCTGCGCATGGAACGCCACAACGCGAGCGCGCTGAAGATCGCGCGGTGGCTGGAGGCGCGCAAAGACCTCAAGGCCGTCTACTATCCGGGCCTCGAATCCCATCCCCGGCACGCCCTCGCGCAGCGCCAGATGAAGGGCTTCAGCGGCATCGTCAGCTTTGACACCGGCGACGCCGAGAAGACCCGCCGCATGGCCGAGCGCTTCAAGGTCTTCGCCCTCGCCGAATCCCTCGGCGGCGTCGAAAGCCTCGTCTGCCATCCCGTCTCCATGACCCACGGCTCCGTCCCCGCCCCCGACCGCGCCAAGCTGGGCATCACCGACAGCCTCCTCCGCCTGAGCGTCGGCGTGGAAGCTGTGGGGGATCTCATCGCCGATCTGGAGCAGGCGCTGAAGGCTTAATCAATAATCAGGAGCATGGTCATGCTGGGACTTTTTGGGGTCGCGATTCTGATTCTTGGGATTGCGGCCATCTTCATGATTTTGCGGCGTTCACCCTTGCCGAAACCGAACGATCTGAAACCTGTGGCACAGGCCAAGCCTTCTCTCGCATATGCGGTGGTCTCTAAAGAGGAGTCGCAGGCGGTTCCCTATCCAATTGTTTATGTGAACGACGATGAGAGCGTGCGTGAACTTCATCCGGATGAGCGGGAGTATCTGGAAACACCGTTCCATCCTGCTGATGGTGGTCGTCCCTATATCAAGGGGTCGTTTGAAGCGGAAGATGGATGGGGCAAGCGCGGCGGGTTCTGCCCTCGTTCGAAGATTCCGCACTCGATCAGCACTCAAGATGCGCCAGCGCAGAATCCAACGAAGCCTCTTACTAAAGAAGGGTTGATGGAGTTCCTTCGAGAGAAGGGCCTTGCGGTCACTGAGAATGCGGATGGGACTGTTTCTGCGATGAAGCAGCCAGGGGCAGGATCGTGAGTTTGGAGCAGGCACTGAAGGCCTAAGGTTCTTAACCGCAGATTTCGCCGATGACGCAGATTCGACTTTTTTAATCGGCGTCATCGGCGAAATCTGCGGTTCATGATTTTAAGAGTTCTCTGTGGTGAAACTTCACCCGAGTCCATGTTCCCTGAACAGCGCGGGATAGCTGCGTCGCTCGACGCGGTCACTTCCCAGGTGCAGGTGCTCGGCGGCGGCTTTGATGGCGTGGGCGTCGCCTTCGAGTTCGAGGAAGCAGC
>CAZKIM010000003.1:39142-58931 GCA_964552855.1 uncultured Solibacteraceae bacterium
TGCTCGGCGGCGGCTTTGATGGCGTGGGCGTCGCCTTCGAGTTCGAGGAAGCAGCCGAAGGGCGTCTCGTCCAGGCAGGCGATGAGCTCCTCGCGTTCCCACACAGCGCGGGTCTTCTCCATGCGCAGCACGGGCGCGAAACCGAGGGCGGCGAGGATGGCCTCCAGCGCCCCTCCGTCCGTCACTTCCGTCTCTTCTTCGGAGCGGATCTTGAGCAGGGGATCGGGTACGACAGCGCCCTTCCAGGTGAGGATCGTCTTGCCCGCGTAGCGCCGTACCCGCAGCGCCGCGCCTGCGGCGGCCAGTTCGCCGTTCCGGTCCCATAGGACGCTGAGCTCGCTCTGGGCAGGCGTCGTCTCGCGGAAGCCCATGGCGGCGAGCAGCTCGCGGATCGGGGCCACCGCCGGGATGCGGAGCTTGAGTTCGGTTTCGAGCGGGTTCCGGTGCTTCAAGGCATTAGCTCCACGGAAAGGCCTCCGGCATCATGGGCAGAACGGACGGAGCCCTTGCCCTCCACCAAGTATCTCATCGCCACCCTGTTCATCGCCGCCATGCTGCTGCTGGTGACGATCGTGCAGGGAACGCGGCCCACCAGCGGCGGCGGGATCGTCGCGGACGCGCCCGTGGCGGTGCTGGGCCTGGACAGCTTTCCGGTGGAGGCCTCCACGCGGTTGGAGGATGGTTGGTCGCCGCGTTTCCAGGGCGCGCAGGACCCCGACCAATGGGAGCCCTGGCCCTTCGCAGGCGGTTTCGGCGCGCCCTGGGAACCGGCTTCGCCCTACCTGCAGGACCAGGGCTTTGCGGCCAACGGCCCCAAGGGGCGCAGCGAAGTGCGGCTCTGGCAGGGCCTCGAATGGCGCACCTACCGCTTCGATTCGCCGCTCGTCTCCGCCCGCATGACGGCGCGGCGCCCGGACCGCCTACTGGTGACGCTCGCCTCCGGCCCCGGGCGCTTCGAGACGGAACTGCTCGCCATCCCCGAAGGGCGGGTGATCTGGTCCGTGATGGCCGGACCCTGGAGCCGATTCTCCTGGGATGGCCGCGCGGTGCTGGTGGGCTTCCTCGAAGGGGCGGATCAACACCTGCTCCTCTCCGCGCTGCCCGTGGAGGGCGAACCGTCGGAGGCCACGCTGGCGGCCTGGGACGAGAAGGGGCTGCTGCCCCCACCTAAAGGCCTGCCGGTGAAGGCCGAGCAACTGAGCGACGATGGCCGCGATCTGCCGGGCGCGAAGGTCGCCTTGCCTTGGCGGGAGGGCGATCACCTGTGGATGCCGCGCCCGGATTGGCTTTGGGTGACGGGCGAAGGGGGCTGGAGCGCCTGGACGCTGGTGGATCGCCGCTGGCGTCGCGCGGCTTCTGGTCCCGGCGCTTTGGACGCGCAACCGCCGCTGCGCATGGGCCTCACCGCGCCGCTCCCCCCGCCGGGGGAAGGCATGGCGCGGAGCCAGGGGCCCGTGGATCGGGTGGCCTGGACGCCGGTTCCCGCCGACGATCCGCCCTGGCCCGCCTTCGATCCCGCCTGGGCCTGGGGCGAGGACAGCGCCCTCACCGCGTGGGATGGGCGTTGGCGGCCCTTCGGGGAGGCGCTTCCGCCCGAGCGGCAGCGGGCCGCGCTGGCGCTCGCCTTCAAGCCCGACTGGCTCAGCGCCAAGGCGATCCGCCGCTCGGTCGCGGGCTGGCTTCCCGCTGGGCCGGAGGTCGCGCTGCGCGAAGCCCAGGACCGGGCCTGGGTCTGGGTGGGGGACCGGGTGCTGCTGGTGAAGCTGCCGGAGCTGTCCCGCACCCGTAGGGTCCGCAAGATCCTCAATCCTTAGACGCTTTCTGGTAATTTAGCCCCAGCCATCCCATGGACCCCGAGGTCGCCACATGCCCCGTCTCCTGCTCGTGGACGACAACCCCAGCATCCACCGCATCGCCGAGTCGCTCCTGACCGGCTCTTCCGTGGAACTGGTGTGCGTGGAAAGCGGCGAAGAGGCGCTGCGCCGGGTGAATGGCGGCGAGCGCTTCGATGTGGCGCTGCTGGATACCGTGCTGGGTCCTGGCGGCATGGACGGCTGGTCCCTGTTGGATCGCCTGCGGCAGACGCCCGCAACGGCGGCGATGCCCATCGCGCTGATGGCGGGTGTGCTGGACGCGGTGGATCCCTTGCGCCTGGAGAAGGCGCCCATCCAAGGCTTCCTCCGCAAGCCGGTGGAACTCCGCGATCTGGAGGAGCGCCTCCATGCCTTCATGGCCGCGCCGGTGGAAGGCGCGGGCCGCGGCACCGTGCCCGGCGCGCGGCTCCAGGACTGGATGAGCGAAGCCCCCGCCGCGGCGCAGCCCGCCCGTGGCCCGGAGCCGGAAAACGACCTGCTCGTGCTCACGGCGGAAGACCTGCTGGAGCCGCTGACGGGCGAATTCGCCATCCCGACCGGCCTCGCCAAGCCCGAGCCCGCGCGGGAGCCCGAGGCGCACGCTGAGCCGGAACTGCACATCGAGGAACTGGACATGGAGACGCTGCATGGCGTCGCCGCGGCCGCGCCTGTGGCCACTCCCGCGCCGGAGCCAGAGCTTCCGGAAATTCCATCCATCAACCTGGACGAGCCCCTTTCCCACGAGATGCTCGCGGGTCTCACGCCCACGGCCCACGCCGAAGGCGTCGCGGGACTGGCGGCGGGCGCGGCCGGCCTGGCCTTGGGCGCCGCGGCCCTCACGCATGCGCAGGCCGATTCAAGCCACGAACACCTGAGCCATGCCGATCTGACCGCGGCCCCCACGCCCGCCGCGCTGGAACCGGAGATGGAGCTGGAGACGCTGCACGGCGTCGAGCCCGAGACGCTTCGCGGGCCTGCCACGCCATCCACTTCCGCAGCCCCAGCCGCGCCCGGCGACGCCAACGCGATGGTGCAGGCTATTCTCGCCGATCCCAATGCGCGGCAAGCGCTGCTCAAGGCCCTCCTCTCCCAGGGCGGCGAGCAGGTGCTCCGCGAAGTGGCCTGGGAGGTCATGCCCGACCTCGCTTCCAAATTGCAGAAGTAGGTCCCGATGATCACCGGCTACAACACCGATGTCCGCCACGGCAACCGTGTCTACCATGTGCAGACCGAAGACAAGGGCTCGGGCAATCCCAAGGTGGAGACGCTCATCTATGTGGGCGGCGAGATCCTGGACAGCTACCGCAGCGCCTACGAGGATCTTCTCTCCGGCGGCGCGCTGAAGGACGAGGCCGCGCTCCAGGCCCGCATGGATGAGCAGCACAAGTCCATCATCCGCGATATCAAGGCCGGCAAGTACGACGCGACGCCGCCCGGGGACACGGAGAAGGAGGCCTTCAACGACCGGCCTCTGGATCAGGCGATCCTGGAGTTCCTCCAGCGCGAAGGCGATGTGGACACGCTGGAAGTGGTGCTGGACCAGCCGCTCCGTCCGATTTTCGGCGTGGCCTTCCCGCTGGACTTCAAGGTGCGCCTCTCCCGCAGCCAAGCCCCGGTGAAGGGCGCGGAAGTGACCGTGAAGCTCGTCTCCAGCCTCAAGAAGGCGGTGGTGCTCGGCGCCGGCAAGACCGATGCCCAGGGCGTCTACAAGGCCGAAGTCCAGATTCCCCCCAGCCAACCGGGCCAATGCGCGCTGCTCGTCACCTGCGCGGGCGAGCAGGGGATGGATGAAGTGAAGGCGCTCATCCGCGGCTAGGGCCTCAGCTACTCTGATCCGGTGAGCGCGAAGATCCTCCTCCTCCACACGGGCGGCACCCTGGGCATGGCGCCCAGCGGCGAGCCCACCTCGCTGGCGCCCGGACCCTTCCTCGATCACCTGCTGGAACAGGTGCCGGAGCTGAAGCGGTTGGCGGACCTCACGGTGGAGGTGCCGTTCAACTGCGATTCGGCGACGGTGGAACCGGAGCGCGTGCTCGCGCTGGCCGCGCACCTCCGCGGACGCGCCGCCGCCTTCGATGGTTTCGTGCTCATCCACGGCACGGACACCATGGCGTTCACCGCATCGGTGTTGGGCTTCCTGCTGGCGGATTTGGGCAAGCCCGTTGTGCTCACGGGCTCTCAGCGTCCCCTCGCCTTCGCGCGGACGGACGCGCGGAGCAACCTCATCAACGCCGTGGATCTCGCCTGCCGCGGCGTCGCCGAGGTTGGCATCGCCTTCGGCTCCACCTGGATTCGTGGCGTCGCCAGCGACAAGCGCAGCGTGGGCCGCTTCGAGGCTTTCCACAGCCCCAACCTCGACGCCCTGGCCGAACTGGGCGTGGATGTGTGGGTGGCCGAAACGGCGGGCCGCTTCGAGCGTCGCGTGCCGCCCGGCCTCGGCGCCGCGCTGGAGATGGACATCCTCGTGCTCACACCCCATCCGGGCATGGCCTGGCGCAGGGCGCCCGAAGGCGTCCGCGCCATCCTCATCCAGGCCTTCGGCGCGGGCAACCTGCCCATGGGCCGTGAGGACTTGAAGGCTTTTCTCGCGGATGCGCGGGAACGCAAGTTGCCGGTCGTCGTCACCAGCCAATGCGAAGACGGCGGCGTGGATTTGAGCGCCTACGAGCTGGGCCGCGCGCTGGAAGCCGCGGGCGCCATTCCCGGCGGCCTCCACACGCGGTGGGCGGCGCTCGCCAAGCTGGGCCTCTTGCTGGGCTCGGGTCGGAGCGTGGAAGACATCCGTGCGGCCTTCGCGGCCTCATGGGCGGGCGAACCCCTGCCCGCGGGGAACTGGCAGCACCGGTAGACTGGAGTTTTAACGGACTCCCCATGCTCGATCCTCAAGCCCTGCGCACCGACCTCGACGCCGTGGTGGCGCGCCTGTCCGAGCGCGGCTTCGCTTTCGACCGCGAGACCTACGGGCGTTTGGAATCCGAACGCCGCCGCGTCATCCAGGAGGCCGAGGCCCTCAAGGCCGAGCGCAACAAGGTCAGCGACGAAGTGGCGAAGCTCAAGCGCGAGAAGCAGGACGCCTCCCACCTCATCGAGGCGCAGCGGGCCGTGGGCGAAAAGCTGAAGGCCCTGGAACACGCGGAGAAGGACGCCGACGCGGCCTTCCACGCCTTCCTCGCGGGCGTGCCCAATGTGCCGCACGCTTCCGTCCCCAGTGGGAAGAGCGAGCACGACAATCGTGAGGTGAAGAAGTGGGGCGCGATCCCGGTCATCGAGAAACCGCTCGATCATGTGGAGCTGGGCACCAAGCTCGGCATCCTCGATCTGGATCGCGCGGCCAAGCTCAGCGGTGCTCGCTTCAGCGTGCTGAAAGGCCCCGGTGCCAAGCTGGAGCGGGCCCTGGCCACCTTCATGCTCGACCGCCAGACGACCGCGGGCTACACGGAAGTGATCCCGCCCTACCTCGTGAACGCCGAATCGCTCTACGGCACAGGCCAGCTGCCGAAATTCGAGCAGGATCTCTTCCAGGTGCCCCACGGCGAATCCAAGCTCTACCTCATCCCCACCGCCGAAGTGCCCGTCACGAACCTCTACCGGGACGAGATTCTGGATGGCGCGGCGCTGCCCCTGCGCCACTGCGCCTTCACGCCTTGCTTCCGCTCAGAGGCTGGCAGCTACGGCAAGGACACGAAGGGCATCATCCGCCAGCACCAGTTCCACAAGGTGGAGCTCGTCACCTTCACGACGGCCGATGCAGCCGAAGCGGAACTGGAGAAGCTCACCGCCGACGCCGAGGCCATTCTCGAAGCGTTGGAGCTGCCCTACCGCCGCGTGCTGCTCTGCACGGGCGACATGGGCTTCAGCAGCCAGAAGACCTACGATCTGGAAGTGTGGATCCCTTCGCAAAACACTTACCGAGAGATTTCCTCGTGCTCTTGGTTCGGCGATTTCCAGGCTCGGCGCGCGAACCTGAAGTACCGCCCCAACGAGCCCAAGGCGAAGGCCCAGTTGCTCCACACCCTCAACGGCAGCGGCCTCGCCGTGGGTCGCACCTGGGTGGCGCTGCTGGAGAACCACCAGCAGCCCGACGGAAGCATTCGCGTGCCGAAGGCGCTGCAGAGCTACATGGGCTGCGAGGTCATCCGCTGATGCTGCTCTCCGTCCGCGATCTGGGGCTCCAGCGCGGCGGACGGTGGGCGTTGCGGGGCGTGTCGTTCGAGATCCAGGCGGGAGAGGCCTGGGGCGTGGTGGGTGAAAGCGGCGCGGGGAAGAGCACGCTTCTGAACCTCGTCCTCGGCCTGCTGGAGCCGATGGAGGGCGAGGTTCGCCTTGACGATGAAGCTTGGTCCCATCTGCCCGAGCGCGCGCGGCGTCCGCGTCGCCCGCGGATGCAGGCGGTCTTCCAGGATCCCCACGCGAGTCTGCCGCCCCATTGCACGGGCTGGGAGATCTTGCAGGAGCCCCTCGATGTCTGGAAACGCGGCACGAAGGCCGATCGCCGCGACGCCGCCGCGCGCATGGCCGCGCGCGTGAAGTTCCCCGAAGCCGCGCTGGCGCAGAAGCCTGCGGCCTGGAGCGGCGGCCTCGCCCAACGCCTCGCGGTGGCGCGCGCGCTCATGCTCGAGCCCGCCTTGCTGGTATTGGATGAACCACTCTCGGCGCTGGACCCGACGCTGGCCGGGCATCTCCTGGAGCTGTTGGCGGAACTCAAGGCGGCTGGCACGGCGCTGCTCTTCGTGAGCCACGATCTGCCCGCGGTGACGCGGCTTTGCGATCAGGCGCTCGTCCTCTATGGCGGCGAAGCGATGTGCCAGGGACCGCTCCCGGCGCTCATGGATGAGGCGAAGCATCCTTACCTGCGCGGCCTGCTGGAGGCGGTCCCGCGTCTGGAGCCGGGCCACCGGCCCCTCGCCTGGGGCACGCGCAAACTCCGACATGAGATCGAAGGCGGCTGCCCGCTCTACGCCCGGTGCCCTTCCGCGCACTCCGATTGTGAAAAGGGCCTGCCGTTCGGGCAGGCCCTTCGTTGTCGGCATCCCTTTCCTTAGTTGTCGTCGCTAGGCGCGTCCGCGGACTGGAGCTGCTTCTCGTAGGCCTTGTCAATCCAGATGCCGCCGAAGTGCCCCCAAAGCGAGCTGAAGCCGGGGTGGAGATTGCCCTGGCGCAGCAGGGTCTGCATCTCGGAGCCGAGCAGCTTCTGCGCTTCCTGGTCCTGGATGTCCTGGACGAGGGCGCGGCGGGTTTCGAAGGTGAGCGCGGGCGCCGGGGTGCGCGCGGTGATCGTGGCGACCCAGAGCTTGCCGTCTTCCGTCCACAGCAGGGGCGTCGCCTGGCCGGTGGCCGTGTCCAGCAGCGCCTTGCGGATGGCGCTGTGGCCCGCGAGGTCGGCATGGGCGGAGAGCGTCGTGTCCGACAGCGTCTGAACCACCGCGCCGAGGGCTTTCAGCGCAGGGAGACCGCCCTGCTTGAGCGCTTCGGCAGCCTTGGCCTGCAGGTCGGTGCGAGCCTGATCCAGCTTCCACGCGGCGAGCACCTGGGGGCGGATTTCCGAAAGGGGCGGAACGACCGGAGGGATCTCCTTCTGCACCCGGAAGACGAGATAGGCGTCCCCTTCCTGGATCACAGAGGAAACGGTCCCCACCTTCAGCGCGAAGGTCGGCGCGAGGATGGCGTCCACGGGGCCGTTGAAGCCGGTGAGGGTGGTGGTGCCGGTCTCGGCGAAGGGCTGGCTCTGGTGGGCTTCCAGGCCCAGGGCGCGGGCGGCATTGCCCAGGTCGCCACCGTTGGCCTTCTTGCGCAGGTTCTCCAGGCGCTCGGTGGCCTTGGCCGAGAAGCGGCCGCTTTCGAGCTGAGCCCGGAGCTGGCCCTTCACCTCGTCGAAGGACTTGGTCACCGCGGGTTTGGAGTCTTCCACCTGGATGAGGTGGTAGCCGAACTGCGTCTTCACCGGTTCGCTGATCTCGCCCTTCTTCAGCTTGAAGGCGACCTCGCTGAATTCCTTGACCATCTTGGAGGCGTCGAACCAGCCCAGGTCGCCGCCCTGGCCCTTGGCCGAAGGATCCTGGCTGTACTGCTCGGCGGCTTTCGCGAAATCGAGCCCCTTCACGAGCTTTGCCCGAAGATCCTGGGCCTTCTTGAGGGCCTCGGCATACTCGGCGTCGGTGGACGCGGTGAAGAGGATGTGGCGGGCCTTCACCTGGGCCGCGGTCGTGAACTGGGCCTTGCGCGTGTCGTAGGCCTGCTGGACTTCCGCGTCGGTGACCGTCGTCTCCTTGGCCAGCGCGGCCTTGTCGAGCGACACGAACTGGATCACGCGGCGGGGCGGCTGGAGGAAGCGCTGACCGCTCTGTTTCAGATAACCCTCAAGCGCGGTGTCGCCGGGGTCGGCGATCGTGGTGGGATCAGGCGTGAGGCGCGCTTCGTCGAAGGTGAGCTTCTCGTTGCGCGCGCGGTTCTCCGACTCCACCCAGGCGGCGTCCACGGGCACGAGGAGCGCGGCCTGGTCCACGAGCTTCTGGCGTACGAGGCTGGCGCGCACGCCCTTCTCCATCTGCGGGAGGCTGAAGCCGCTCTCGTCGAGGATGGGCTTCAGCTTGTCGTAGGGCAGGAGCTTGTGGGTGGCGGGGTCGAGGAGCACGGGGTATTGGCTGAGCTGGGCTTCCACCGCCGTGCGGACTTCCGGATCGGTGACGACGACATGGTGGCGCTCGGCCAGTTCCTCCACCAGCTTGTCCTGGAGGACCATCTGGAAGGCCCTCGGCGCGACGATCGGCATGATCTGATCCCGGTTGGCGCCCTTGCCGAAGCGCTGCAGGGCCTGGTCAATCTGCTCATCCACCTCGCGCCGGAACACTTCGTGGCCATAGACCCGCGCCACGACGGAATCCGGAGTGACGACCCCGCCACCCGACGGTACGAGGTAGGTCAACATGCCGAGGGAGAGCACCGCCATGAGCGCGCCCATGGTCGTGCCGTTGTCTTTGAACACCTTGCGGAAATCGCGGAGCATGCTTAGGCCCTCATCTGGGGAACGCGCAAACCCCTAGATTACCAGCCGCTGGCCCCGGAGGCGCCTCCGCGAACTTCCTTGAGGGCCTGGGCCATGCGCTCGCAGGCCTCGTTCTGGTCCGCGACCCCGTGGGCCGCGAACCCCAGGCAGACGGCGGGTACTGGCCGTTTGTGGAAGTCATAGAGTCGGCCTGGGAAGAAGACGACGCCCTTGGCGGCGCATCGCTGCACCCAGTCCTCCACCGGTAGCCCCGGAACCGTCACCTTGCCCCAGAGGGAAAGGCCCTGCCGGGGGTTCACCACCTCCAGCGCGTGGCCCAGGTGGAGTTGGAGCCGGTCCACCATGGTCTCGCGCCGCTCATCAGTCACCCGACGGATGCGGCCCAGGTGGCGGCGCATCTCGTCATCGCGGAACAATTCCTCGATGGTGGCTTCGAGCACCGGGTTGCCGGGCCAGTCAATGAGCTGCCGCTGCTTGGCCAGTGCCTTCACGATGGGCGCGGCCCCGGCCATGAAGCCCACCTGCAGGCCCGGCGCGAGGATCTGATCGAGGGCGCTGAAGTAGACGACGGTGCCCTTGGTGTCCTGGCTCGCGAGGGGCAGCAGCGGATCCTTCTCCCGGTGGAAGCCGAAGGCGAAATCCCCTTCCAGGATGTGGGCTCCGGCGGCCTCCGCGAGGTCCAGGATGCGCTTGCGCCGCTCGGCTCCCATGGCGGCGTGCGTCGGGTATTGGGGGCTGGCGGTGAGGTGGATGAGCTTCACCGGCTCCCGCGCGAGCAGGGCCTCAAGCTCGTCCACGCGCAGGCCCTGGTCGTCAATGCCGATGGGACAGAGGCGCGCGCCGGCGGCGCGGAAGGCTTCGGCCACGCGGAAGTGGCCGGGCGTTTCCACGGCCACCGCGTCCCCCGGCGCGAACAAGGTGCGGGAGACGAGGTTGAGGGTGCTCATGAGCCCGCGGGTGAGGACCAGGTTGCCGGGATCCACCGCCATGCCCCGCAGGTCCCGGAGCATCTGGCAAAGGGAGGCCCGCAGATCCAGCAGCCCGCGCGGGTCCCACCCCGGCTGGAGGAAGCGCTGGCGCTGGCGGTTCAGGACGCGCCCTCCCGCCCGGTGGATGGCGGCGGTGGGGGCGAGGCGCACATCCGGCAGGTCGGGGATGAGGCGGAAGCCTTCGTAGCCGACCGATTGCGGCTGGAAGAAGGGCTCCGTGTCCGGCGCGCCGGAAGTCCAGGAGCCCGAATCCACCACGGCGATGGAGGCTTCTTCGGTGGCGGGCAAGGGCGGCGCGTCCGCGACGAAACTGCCCCGGTCCGGGCGCGAGATGATCCAGCCCTCCGCCTCCAGCTCCCGGTAGGCGGCGATGGTGGTGGTGCGGTTCACGCCCAGGGTTTCCGCGAGCGCGCGGGTGCCGGGAAGGGGGTCGCCGGACTTGAGGCGGCCTTTGCGGATGCCCTCGCCCACCGCCCGCACGATCTGGAGGTACAGCGGGTCGCCGGCCTCGCGATCGAGCTGGATGATGAGCGGCCAGGAAGCCATGGGTCCTCGCGGAAAGCGCTGCGACTTCACCATTGGCCCCGTGCGCCCTGGCGTCAAGAACGGAGGCGTCCGGCGGGGGGACCGGATCGGTGGGTATTTCCAAACCGGTGCTGGAGCGGAGGTTGGCGACGGCGAAGCATGGGATACCCCAGTTCCGGGGTCGCATTGCCAGGAGTCTTCCATGAACCTCCGTTCCGGTTTCACCTTCCTCGGTCTCTGCGCCGCGCTCGCCTGTGGCGGCGGTGGCGGCGGTTCCTCCAGCTCCTATTCGACACCGCCCCCCGCCGGTCCCCCGCCGAATACCGTCTTCGTGGGTGGCGATGGTGGAGGTTACGGCGGGGGCACAACCGCATTTAGTCCCTCGACCTTGACCGTCTCCGCGGGCACTCAAGTCACCTTCACCTGGAAGGGGGGCACCCACAATGTCACTTCCTACCAAGTGAGCGGCTCACCTACCTTCACCAATAGTGGCGACCACAGCAATGCGGGGGATACCTACCAATTCACCTTCTCAACCGCTGGGACCTATTACTACCGCTGCACTTACCACAGCACGGCCCAACCAGACCCGGCCAGCGAAGCCACCGGGATGATCGGCAAGGTGGTGGTCAATTGAAGTCTCAGGCCCTGAAGCACGGGTCGCTGATCCTGGTCCTCCTCCTGGGCGCGCCGCTGGCGGCCCAGGAGGCTTCCGACCTGCCCCTCCTTCTGGATCTGCCCACGGCGGATCATTTGGCGGAATGGGACATCGGCCTGCGCTTCACCCACCGTTTCCAGGAACAGGCGCGGGGCAGCAGCAAGGATTTCTACGGCCTCGACAACGGCGCCTACACCGGGCTCGGCCTCGACTTCGGCATCAAGGCGATCCCAGGCCTCAACGCGCAGATCTACCGCACCTCGGATCGGAAGACGCTGACGCTCGCGCTGCAGGAGCAGCTGGTGAACACCGATCACTGGCGCGTGGCCTTTCGCGCGGAGCGCTACGACGAGACGGTGAAGGGCGGGCGCGTCGGAACGGCGCTTCAGGCTCCGGTGGATTGGCAGCCGTGGGAGTCGCTCACGATCACCGTTCTGCCCACCTACCTCTCTCGCACGGCCACCGCCGAGGGCGTCGTGACCGCGGGCCTTGGGGTTCACTGGGCCTTTACGGAAAGCCAGGGGCTCATCGGGGAGTTCTATCCGCGACCCTCCAAGGTGGATGCCGCCTTCGAGCGCGGCTGGTCCTTCGGCTACCAGTACCGCACCCACGGCCACCGCTTTTCGGTTCTCGCGACCAACGAGCTGGGCACCACCGCGAACCAGGTGCTGGGCGGGGACTACCAGGGCTTCGGGCCGCGTCCTTCCGGGGCCTGGGCGCTCGGCTTCAATGTGATCCGGATCTTCTGAGCCCAGGGCTTATAATGGTGGGTTGAGGGTTTGAGATGGCCGTGCATGAGGTCGTGACCTGGGGCGATCCCAGGCTCAAGAAGGACAGTGAGGATGTGGGCGCGTGGACGCCCGAGCTGGATCAGCTCGTGGCGGACATGTTCGAGACGGCCCTTGCCGAAGAGGGTGTGGGCCTCGCCGCGCCGCAGATCGGCATCAACCTGAATCTCGCCGTCATTGACTGCTCCTGTGGTGAGGACCCGGCCCAGAAGATCGTGCTCATCAACCCCGAGATCGTCCGCGAAGAGGGCCTCCAGGTGGGGCCGGAAGGCTGTCTCTCCATTCCCGGCATCCGCGAGGTGCTGGAACGGCCCATGAAGGTGTGGGTGAAGAACCGCAAGCCCGATGGCTCGTGGAACGAGATCACCGGCGAGGAACTGCTCGCACGGGCCTTCTGCCACGAGATTGATCACCTGCGCGGGCGGCTCTTCGTGGAGTATTTCGGGCCGGTGAAGCGCCAGGTCATCCAGCGCAAGTACCAGAAGCACTATCAGCCCGCCTGATGGCGCCGCGCATCGCCTTTCTCGGCACGCCCGCCGTGGCCGTGCCCGCCTTGCGCGCGCTGAGCGAAGTCGCGCGGGTGGAGGCGGTCTTCTGCAACGCCGACCGCCCCGCGGGTCGAGGCCGTCACCTCACCGCGCCGCCGGTGAAGGAGGCGGCGCTCGCGCTGGGTCTGACCGTGCGTCAACCCCTGAAGTGGAAAGATGCGGATACGCGGGAGCTGTGGGAATCGCTTCACATTGATCTCGCCGTGGTCGTGGCCTACGGGCACATCCTTCCCTCCTGGATGCTGGATTCGTTGAAACTCGGCGCGTGGAATCTCCACTTTTCCTTGCTGCCGCGTTGGCGTGGCGCGGCGCCGGTGAACCACGCGATCCTCGCGGGGGACGCCGAGACCGGCGTGGCGCTCATGCGCATCACGCCTGGATTGGATGAAGGCCCGGTGCTGGCGGTGGCGCGACGGCCCATCACGACGCAGGACGACGCCGAAGGGCTCCTGGCCGCGCTGGCGGAGGACGCGGGCACGCTGATGAAGGCGCACCTCCCTGCCTTGCTGGAGGGAACCGCGACCCCGCAGCCTCAAAACGGTGAACCCTCCTACGCTTCCAAACTTTCCAAGGACCTGGCCCGGCTTGATGCCTCGAAGTCAGCACGGGTGGCGCATCGCCAGGTTCGCGCGCTCCAGCCATGGCCCGGCGCGGAGTTCGCGCTGGAGCAGGGCGTGTTCAAGGTCGGCGCCGTGGGCGCGCTGCGGACGACCGGGGACGCGCCCGGCTCGTTGCGCTGGGACAAGGCCGGCGTCTGGCTCGCGTGCGGCGATGGACAGGCGCTCGAGCTCACGCGCCTGCAACGACCGGGCAAGCCCATGCAGCCCGCCTTACAGGCCTTGCAGGGCCTCGGCCCTTCGGGCCTCGCGCGGCTTTCCGGCTTCTGAGACGGGCTATTCGAGCTTCGCGGCCACATCCCGGTATTCGGGATCGAGGTCGTGGACGGCGCGGAATTCCTGGAGGGCGGCGGAGCGGTCGCCGGTCTGGAGGTACATCTCGCCCAGGTCGTAGCGCAGGCCGATGCTGTCCTCGGGCGGGAAGCCCGGAGCCTTGATGCCCTTGATGAGCCAGCTCATGGCCTCGTCGAAATTGCCGCGCGCCTGCTCGCAGATGCTCAGCATGGAGCAGCACTCGAGGGTGCGCTCGGGATCGCGGAGCACCTTCTTGAACTCGTCAATGGCGGGTTCGAGCAGCATCATCTCCTTGTAGGCGATGCCCAGGTTGTAGTGCGTGTCGTAGTCGTCGCCCTTGACCTGCTCCTCCACGCCCATGCGGAAGGCGTCGAAGAGCTCGTCCACGCTCTGCACCTTGTCCACCACCTTGGTGGCGTCGTGCATCTCCTCGCCTTCGCCGCTGTCTTCCAGGGCGCTGCCCAGCACATCGGTGAGGTCGAAGAAGGAGTTGGCGAAATCCTCTTCGCCGAGGGCCTGGGGCTTGGCGGTGCCGTGACCCAGCTTGAGCAGCTTCTCTTCCGCCCTCGCCTGGCGGCTGGTGAGTTCGGGGTGGCCCGGGAACTGGGTGAGCGCGTCCTCGATCTCGGCCTTCGCTTCTTCGGGGCTGCCGTAGTCCAGCTGGAAATCAATGTCGGAGAGCAGGTCCTGGAGCTTCTCCGGGATCTCCACTCCGGCGGCGATGGGCATGGCTTCTTCGGGCAGCGCCATCGGCATCGTGATGGGCATGGTCGGCGGCAGGGCGATGGGCGCGTTCGGCGTCGGGATGGGTTCCCACGCGAGATCGCCCGCATCCAGCGCCATCTGCGCGGGCACGGTGGGCGGAAGCTCCGGCATCGGCGGCAGGGGCATGGTGGGCAAGGCCGCGGGCGGAAGCTCGCTCACGGGGGGCATGGCGTCGGGCAGCGCGAAGGCAGGGGTCGGCGCGGAGGGACTGAAGCCACCCGCAGGTGTCCCGATGGCCGGGGCCTGATCCAGGTCCGGCAGGTCGAGCGGAATGATGGCGTCCGGCGCGAAGGTCATCGGCGCGGTGGGCGCGGGCGGAGGCGGTGCGGCGGGCATCGGCGCGGGCGCGCTGGGCGCGGCCGGGGCCGACGCGACGGGCTGCATGCCCGCGCCTTGCGGGTTGTAGTCCGGCAGACCCATCGTCCGGCGGTGGATGCGGGTGGAGCCCGGGAAGAGCTGCTCCGCCTTGTCCAGCAGGAAGGTGGCTTCCTTGGGCTTGCCCATGCCGTGCACGGTCTGGGCGCTCTGGAGGTACTGCTGCTGCACTCGGGTGAGGAGGCCGGACTGGCGGTGGAGGCCGCAGATGGTTTCGATGAGCGTGAAGTTCGCGGGATCCAGCGCCAGCGCCTGCTTGTAGGCCTCCACCGCGCGATCCAGGCTGCCGGAGCGGGAGAAGGCTTCGCCCTGGCGGGTGAACTGGTCCACCTTGAGCCGCTTCATCGGATCAATTTCGGTCTCGCCGTGGCGCGTGTGCTCGCCCGAAGCCTGACCGCTGAAGGACGGATAGAAGCCGGAGCTGGAGGCGTAGGCGTCGGGGCGGGACAGGGGCTTGTCATCCGGCGTCGCGCCCAGTTCGGCCAGCTGCGCGCGGGCGGCTTCAATGGCCCGCGCGTCGCCGCTGGTGGACGCGAGCTGGTGCGCGTTCTGGAGCGCGTAGATCTGATCGTTCTTGTTGCCGCCCTGCTGGGCGACTTCGGCGAGGTAGAGCCAGGCCTCGATGGAGGGTCGTTCCTTGGTCGCCGAGGACACCGCGCGGGTGACGATGTCGCCCATGCCGCGCCGGGCCAGTTCGCGGCCCAGCGGCGCGAAGAGGCGCAGGCCCTCTTCGCCGCGACCCGCGGCCACCATCTGCTTCAGCGCGCGCTCGCAGAGCGCGAGATCCTTTTCGGGAAGCTGGGGCACCTGGGCCAGGGCTTCGAGGGCGCGGTCGGGGTTGTTGGCCCGCAGTTCGATTTCGGCGAGCGCTTCCAGCAACTCGACGCTGCGGGAGTTCGCTTTCAAGCCCTCGCGCAGCGCGGCGGAAGCGCCCGGATAATCCGTGGCCATCACGGCGAGGCGGCTCTGGCTCAGGAAGAGTTGCGGCGAGGAAGTCATCGTCTTCGCCCGGTCCATGATCTGCATGGCCTCGGCGGTCTTGCCTTCCATGCCAAGCGACTCGGCGACTTCCAGGTAGATGGCCGCGGCCTGATCCTTCATGCCCTCTTTGTTGAAGAGGTCCGCGAGCTTGATCTTGTTCTTGAGGTTCTTCGGGTCGAGGTCCACGACCTTGCCGAATTCCTCCAGCGCCCGCTTCACGAGGCCTTTCTTCTGGAAGTGCTCGGCCACCTGCAGGTGGGTCGCGACCGCGTCGCGGATCATGCCGGTCTGGCGGTAGAGATCCGCGAGGCGCTGCATGAGGTCCATGTCCTCGGGCGCGGAGCGGACGGCCTTCTTGAGGACCGCTGTCGCTTTCGGCGCGAAGCCATCGCGCTCATAGGCGATGGCGAGGCGGCGGAAGACTTCCACCGCTTCCGACAGGCGGTTCGCCTGGGCCAGGAGATCGCCATAGGTGTTCTGGAGGGCGAGGTTCTTCGGATCGTCGTCCACCAGCATCCGGTAGGCATCCAGGGCCTTGTCGATCCGTCCGGCCGCCTGGAACTTCTCGGCCTCTTTCCGGACTTTGATGCGATCAATGGCCATTCGGGAGCCTCGGGATGCGATGGGGATGGCCCTTAGTCTAGGAGCCTTGTCCGTCCTTGGAAAGATTCGGCACGGAACCAGGGGGAGTGAAATCCCGTCCGGTGAAGGCGTGGGGGAGCAGGGCGGCCAGATCGTGAACGGCCCGCCCCCGGCGGTTGGCCAGGAGGATGGGCAGGGATTCGGCGAATTCCGCCAGAACCTGGCGGCAGGCCCCGCAAGGGGGCGTGAGGCGATCCGCCTCGGTGACCACTACCAGGGCCTTCAGTCCTCCGGGGCGGAGCAGACCCTGGCTCACCGCGGCGACCACGGTGCCGCGCTCGGCGCAGGTGCAGAGCGGATAGGACGCGTTCTCCACATTGCACCCGGCCACCACCGAGCCCCCGGCGGTGAGGAGGGCCGCACCCACCCGAAAACCGGAGTAGGGCGCGTGGGCGCGCCCCCAGGCCGTCCACGCGGCGGCCAGCAGGGGTTCCCAAGCGGAGTCGTTGGCGTCGTGGAAGCCCATGGTCCGATCAGGATGCCTCAAGGGAGGCGCCAGCGGGGCCGGGGATCGCGTCCGGTTCCGCCGCCTCGCCTTCCGCTTCGGAAAGGGCGAGCACCCGCCAGCAAGCCTGGGGGCCTTCGTAGCGCCGCCGCCCGGAACTGCCGCGCACGACGAGTTCCACTTCCCGCTTCTGGAGGCGGGCCTGGAGAATGGCACCGGAGAGCCGCTCCAGCTCCCGCTCGAAGGTCCGGCCCGGCGTCCACGCGCCCAGGTCGAGCTCCAGGTGCAGGGCGAGGGGCTGCTCCTCCTCGAAGGTGCGCACCCACAACTCGCCTTGGGGCCGCTGAGCGCTGCGCTTCCAGTGGACCCGGGCGGGCAGGTCGCCGGGGCGCATGGGCCGCGCGCCTTCGGGGCTGCTGTCGCCGGGGCGGGGCAGGGTGCGGACCTGGCCTTCCCGGGCGGGATCGCCCGGCACGGTCTGGGGCGCTCGGGGGTGGGGCAGCACGAGCACGCTGCGATCCAGTTCGAAGCGCCAGGCCTTTTCCAGGAAGCCGAAGGGGTGGCGCGTGCGGAGTTCCAGTTCCGTGAGCCGCGTCCAGCCCCGCTTGCCGGCGCGGGCGTGGAGGACGGCGACGGGCTCCGCGTCGCCGCTTCCGCCCGCGAAGAAGCCGGTCTCCACTTCGCCGCCCTCCATGCTGAGCCGCAGTTCCAGGCCGCGCACCCGCTTGGGCGCGCCGTCCTGGAAACGCAGCCGGAGCCCGCCCCGCACGCGGGCGAAGAGGTTGCCTTCATCCAGGTCCAGGGGCGTGAGGGCGCGCAGGGAGCGACGGCTCACGACGCCCGAGACGAGGAAGAGGCCGAGCATCAGCGAGAAGACCAGGTAGAGCAGGTTGTTGCCGCTATTCACCGCGAAGGCGCCGATGGCGAGCAGGGCCAGCAGGTACTCCCACCCGAGCCGGGTGATGGCGAGGCGCAGGGTCCGGTCCTTCCAGAGCAGCATCGGCGGCCAGATTACCGCTCCCGGCGCGGTAGGATGGAGGATTCACTCTGGACCGCAGATGCTCAAACGCCTTTTCCGCACCAAGTCCATGGAGCAGCTGCGCGCTTCCGCCGAGGAGCCCGAGCACCAGCTCAAGAAGAAGCTGGGCAGCTTCGACCTCACGATGTTCGGCATCGGCGCCATCATCGGCGCGGGCATCTTCAGCACCATCGGCACGGCGGCGGCGGGCAACCTGGCGGATGGCCGCCTCGCGGCGGGTCCGGCCCTCATCCTCAGCTTCCTCTTCACGGCCATCATCTGCGGCTTCACGGCCCTGGCCTACGCCGAGCTGGCGAGCATGATCCCGGTCTCCGGTTCGGCCTACACCTACGCCTACGCGACGCTGGGCGAATTGATGGCGTGGATCCTCGGCTGGAACCTGCTGCTGGAATACGCGATCTCGAATGTGGCGGTGGCCATCTCCTGGGGCGACTACGCGCGCAGCTTCCTGGAGAACATCTGCCACATCCACATCCCCGGCTGGCTCGCCATTGATCCCAAATCGGCGCTCATGTTGAACGACGGCGTCGCGCCCATGGCGCTTCACGACAAGCTCCAGGTGCTCGCCCAGGCCAAAGCCGGCGCGGTGGACGGCGGGCACATCTTCATGAACTGGGAGAAGCTCCAGAGCGCGCCGCTGCTGCACGGCTTCCCGGTGTGCATCAACCTGCTCGCGGTGATCATCACCGTGTTCATCACCTGGCTCGCCTACCGCGGCATCAAGGAGAGCGCCAAGGCCAACAACTGGATGGTGCTCGTGAAGGTGGCGATCCTGCTGGCGGTCATCGCCCTCGGCGCGCGCTTCATCCACCCGGACAACCTCGTGGGCCACCCGGCCTCCTGGTCCGGCTTCGCGCCCAACGGCTTCAAGGGCATCCAGGCGGGCGCGGGCATCATCTTCTTCGCCTTCATCGGCTTCGACGCCGTCTCCACCACGGCGGAAGAATGCCGCGACCCGGGACGCGATGTGCCCAAGGGCATCCTGTGGAGCCTCGTCATCTGCACGGTGATCTATGTGCTCGTGGCGAGTGTCGTGCTCGGCATGGTTCATTACACCGATCTCGTCGGCAAGGCCGATCCGCTTTCCTTCGTGTTCGAGCAGCACCACCTCACCTGGCTCGCCGGCATCATCAGCGTCGGCGCGGTCATCGCGACGACGGCGGCGCTGCTCGTGTACCAGGTGGGCCAGCCCCGCATCTTCATGAGCATGAGCAGGGATGGCCTGCTCGGTCCTTGGTTCGGCAAGGTCCACAAGCGCTTCGGCACACCTTCCAACGCGACGATCTTCACGGGCTTCCTCGTGGCGATTCCGGCGGCGCTGTTGGACATCGGGTTTGTCGTGGAGCTAGCGAACATCGGCACCATCTCCGCGTTCATCGTCGTCTGCATCGCCGTGCTCGTCATGCGCAAGCGTCGCCCGGACGCGCCGCGGAAATTCCGCATGCCCTTCGCGTGGGTGCTCGCGCCGCTGGCCATCCTTGGCTGCGTGTGGATGGCGCGGGGCCTCACGATGGTCACCTGGAAGAATTTCGCCCTCTGGCTTGTGCTGGGCCTGTTGATCTACGCTTTCTACGGCAGCCGCAACAGCCGTTTGCAGCAGGAAAGCCAGGAGGCCTGATGTTCACCGGGCTGATCCGTCACCTGGGCACGCTCGAAGCGCGATCTTCGCGCTCAGGTGGCGCGCGGCTGCGGATCGCCTCGCCTCAAGCCGTGCTGGACCGCGCCGAAGAAGGCGCGAGCATCGCGGTGAACGGTTGTTGCCTCACGGCCGTGGCGCGCGATGGCCGCGTTTGGGAGGCGGACCTGAGCGAGGAGACGCTGGCGAAGACGACGCTCGGCCAACTCAAGATCGGATCGAAGCTGCATCTCGAACCCGCGCTCCGCGTGGGCGACCCGTTGGATGGCCACCTCATGCTCGGCCATGTGGACGCCTTCGGCGCGCTGATCGCGCGGCCCACGGGCGAAGGGGTGTGGCGCTTTGGAATGCCGGAAACGCTCGCGTCGCTGGTGGCGGAGAAGGGCTCCATCGCCGTGGACGGCGTGAGCCTCACGGTGGTGGACGCGGGCGCGGCCTTCTTCACCGTCGCCCTCATCCCCGAGACCGTCTCGCGCACCGCCTTCGCGGACCTTCGCCCGGGCGACCTCGTGAACCTCGAAGCCGATCCCCTCGCCCGCTACGCCGCTCGGCTCTTAAGCGCCAAGCAGGGTTCGGCGAAGCTCACCAAGTTCGCCGAAGGCGGCTGGGCCGCCATGGAGACCTGGGGGCC
>CAZKIM010000004.1:0-1142 GCA_964552855.1 uncultured Solibacteraceae bacterium
ATCTCCGTCAAACGGTTTCTGGAGCAGGTGAAAGCGCGCATCGAGGCGCCCTTTGCAGCGGTGTGCCTCGTGGGTGAGGTGAGCAACTTCCGGGGCTCGGGCAAGCACTGGTACTTCACGCTGAAGGAAGAGGGCGCTTTGCTGAACTGCGCGGTGTGGGCCAGCCAGCAGCGGCTACTGAAGCACGCGCCCAAGGATGGCCAGCGCGTCATCGTGAAGGGCAGCCTCAACCTCTATGTGGCGGGCGGCAGCCTCACGCTGGCCATCACCCACTGCGAACTGGCGGGCGTGGGCGATCTCCAGCAGCGTCTGCGCGAGTTAGAAGCCCAGCTTCGCGCCGAAGGCGTCTTCGATCGTCCCAAACGCGCACTGCCCAAGTTCCCCAGGCGCATCGGCGTCGTGGCGGCGCTGGGCGGCGCGGCCTTGCAGGATGTGTTGCGCGTCACGCACCGCCGCGCGCCGGGCCTGGACATCCTCATCGCGCCCGCCGCGGCCCAGGGCGAACGCTGCGTACCGGAAAACCTGCGCGCGCTCCAGGCATTGCAGGAACCGGGCCTCGGCTGCGACCTCATCCTGATGGTGCGCGGCGGCGGCAGCCTGGAGGATCTGTGGGGCTTCAACGACCCCGTCCTCGTGCGCGCGGTGGCGGCGAGCCGTGTGCCGGTCGTCACGGGCGTGGGCCACGAGATTGATACGACGCTGGTGGATCTGGCTTCGGATTTGCGCGCCGCCACGCCCAGCCAGGCCGCGGAACTCTCCACGCCCGATCGCGCGGCGCTGCTTCAGGCGCTCAAGAGTCGCACCGACCGCCTCGCCTTCCGCGCCCAGTGGCGGGTGGATGGTCTCGCGACGACGCTCAACCTCCTCAAAGACAGCCCCGGCATGCGCGCCGTGCCCGAGCGGATCAAGGAGCTGCGCGGACGCCTCGCGATGCTCACCGCGCGGATGGAAGGCGCGCACCCGAAACGCCGCCTCGAAGTCTCGGCGACGCGCTTCACGGCGCTGCGCCACCGCCTCGCGCAAATGGGCGCGCGCACCGGCGAGGCTGACCGCCCCCGCCTCGCCGCCGCCGCACGCCACCTCGCGCCCGCCATGGAGAAGCGCCTCGCCGCCTTCGCCGCGCGCCTCGCCGTCGAGGCCGA
>CAZKIM010000004.1:1242-7776 GCA_964552855.1 uncultured Solibacteraceae bacterium
TCGCCCTCGCTCGTTTCGAGGTTGGCGGCGAATTGGGCGAGGCTGAGGCCGATGCCGAGACCCGGGGCTTTCAACCGCTCCACGCGACCGTCCGCGCGGCGAAGCAGGGGTTCGGGGTGGCCGCAGCGCACGAGGGCGAAGCGCCCATCCGATGGATCAAAGACGCCATAGACGAGGGTGAGGAAGACCTTGCGCTGGTGCGCCTTCGTCCACAGCTCGTTGAGGCGCTCCGCGATCTCGGCGGGGCTCAGCGCGGCCTTGTCCAGCGCGGCGCTCATGCCCTTCACTTCCGCGGCGTAGAAGGCGGCGGAGGTGCCCTTGCCGCTCACATCGGCGACGAGGAAGGCGAGGCGGCCATCGGGCAGCGGGAAAAGGTCGTAATAGTCGCCGGCCACTTCCTTCGCGGGGAGGATCGTCGCTTCCACCTTGGCGGGCAGGTCCATCGCGGCGAGATCCGGCAGCAGGCGCATCTGCACCTCGCGCGCGATGCGCAGCTCCTCCTCCAGGGCCATGCGCTTCTCACGCTCATCCAGCGAAGCTTGGAGCTGCACGGCCATGTCATTGAAGTTGCGCGCCAGCACGCCCACCTGATCGCGGCTGCGCGGGCGCACGCGCGCGGCGAAATCGCCCTTGGCGAGGCGGCCGACGCCCGTGTGGAGGTCATCCACGGAACCGCCGAGCGTCCACGCGAGGCGCACGCCGAGGATCATCGCCATCATCTGGAACACGATCATCACGATCAGCAGCGCGGCGATGCCCATCATCACGAAGATGTTCTTGACCGCGAGGTTGCCGCGCTCGTCGTCGCCGAATCCGTAGCCGCCGAAGAGCACGGAAAGGTTCGTGCGGGGCGTGAGCGTGAAGACCATGGGCTTGTCCGTCGCCCAATCCGTCGCGCGCAGGCTCGTGGCCGGAAGGGGAAAGGGATGGAAGAGGCCGCCGCCCTGAGGCTCCTCGCCCGTGGACCAGGCCAGCACTTCCTGGCCTTCGCGCTTCACGGGGCGGCCGGAATCCACCTGGACGCCCGGCACATCCTCGTCGCTTTCCCAGGAAAGGCGAAACTCGGTGCGACCGCCCCACAGGCTCGCGCTCTGATCCGTGAGGCCGCTGAGCGAAAGCGTGAGCAGGCGGAAGCGCGCGCCCTCCTGCGTGACGGCGCGAAGCAGCACGGCGGGCTTGCCGGTGGCGGGGCTCGTGTCCTGCACGATGTCCGCGAAGCCGGGCTTGATGCCCTTGGGGAGTTGATCCGTCCGCGCGATCCACGCGTCGCCAAGCAGGTGGAGCTGCTGAAGGGCGGCGTCATCCTCCGGTTCGGCCGCGGCCTTCGTCAGCGCGGCGCGGAGCCCGGCGAGGTTGCCTTGAACGGTACGGCTCACCTGGCCGCCCAGCGTGAAGTAGCCGAGCGACAGGAAGAACACATGGAGCGCCACCACGGGCAGCACCGTGAGCAGCACGACGATGGCCCACACCCGCCGCGACACCTTGAAGACGAGCTTCTGCCAGGACCAGCGGATCGCGCGCACCAGCAGGACGAAGAGCCCGAACCAGAGGCAGGCCCGCATCCACCAGGACGAAACGCCGGTGTAGGTGAGCAGGCCCAGCAGCAGCAGAGCCCAGGGCCAGAGCACGCCCGGACCCCAGCCCTTCATCCGCGCGATGAGGCGCTCGATCATCCTCCAGCCTCCGGTCCGGCTACGGCATCAACATGCCGCCGTTTACGCTCAGCACCTGGCCCGTCACATAACCCGCCTCGTCGCTGCAGAGGAAGGCCACGGCCGATGCGATGTCGCCGGGCGAGCCCATGCGGCCGAGCGGGATCTGCTTGGTGAACTCGGCCTTCACATCGTCCGGCAGGCTCGCGGTCATGTCCGTCTCGATGTAGCCCGGCGTGACGGCGTTGGCGGTCACATTGCGGGAAGCCAGCTCGCGGGCGACGGACTTGGTGAGGCCGATGAGCCCGGCTTTGGCGGCCACATAGTTCGCCTGGCCCGCGTTGCCCATCTGGCCCACGACGCTCGCGATGTTGACGATGCGGCCGAAGCGCTGCTTCATCATCGGCTTCGTCGCCGCCTGGATGGCCGTGTAGGCGCCCTTCAGGTTCGTGTTGAGCACCGCATCCCAGTCGTCTTCCTTCATCTGGATGAGCAGCTTGTCGCGGGTGATGCCCGCGTTGTTGATGAGGCAGTGGATGGCGCCGTGGCGCTCCACGGTCGTCGCGACGGCGGCCTTCACCGATTCCGTGCTGGACAGGTCCATGACGACCACATCGGCCTTCCCGCCTTCGGAACGGATGGCCTCCACCACCGCGTTCAGCTTTCCTTCCGTGCGCGCGGCGCAGACGACGAGCGCGCCCTGCTTGGCCAGCGCCTTGGCGATGGCTTCGCCGATACCCTGGGATGCGCCGGTGACGAGGGCGACACGGCCGCTGAGATTGAACATGGAACCTCCTGCCAGAACCCCCAGTGTAGCGGTAGCCTGGGGCCACCCATGAGCACGCGCATCCCCCTCGCCCCCGGCACGATTCTGGGCCGCTACCGGATCGTCGGCCTCGCCGGCGAAGGCGGCATGGGCGACATCTACGAGGCCTTCGACACGAGCCTGGAACGGGGGGTGGCCCTCAAGCGCATCCGCTCCGGCGCCGCGGGCGACGCGGCCCAGGAACGCTTCCGTCGCGAGGCCCTGGCCCTCGCCCAGCTCAATCACCCGGGCATCTGCCAGGTCTACGAGCTGGCGGACACGCCCCAGGGGTCCTTCATCGCCATGGAGTGGATCGAAGGTGAGACGCTCCGCGCGCGCCTGGATCGCGGCCCCCTACCCTGGCGCGAGGCCGCGGAGCTGCTGCGGCAGACGGCGGAGGCCCTCTCCGCGGCCCATGCGAAGAATCTCGTCCACCGCGATCTCAAGCCCAGCAACCTCATGATCACGCCGAATGGCCGCGTGAAGATCCTGGACTTCGGCCTCGTGCGGTTCGCGGACGCGCCGACCGAAGAGCCCAAGCCGAAGACGGGCGAGACGACGCGGTTGGAGTTGGACCCGGACGACATTGAAACCCAGGCCAAGCACGAAGGGAACCGGCTATCCGGCTCGGGCCGCTCCCTCACCCGCGTCGGTTCGTTCATGGGCACGCTCGGCTACACGAGCCCCGAGCAATCCCTCGCGCGATCCGTCGGCCCACCCAGCGACCAGTTCAACCTCGGCCTCCTCGCCCAGGAGATGCTCACCGGCGAACGCGCCTTCAAGGGCGAAGGCCGCGACGCGCTGGACGCGGTGGTGGATGGCGTCCGCGAGCCGCTGCCCCGCTCGCGCGCGCCCAAAGCCTTCCGCGCGCTCATTGACCGCCTCCTTCTGCGCGAGCCGAAGGCGCGCCCCACCGCCTCCGAAACCGCCGAAGCCCTGCGCCGCCTGCTCGCCCCCCACGGCGCGCTGTGGTGGTCCGGCCTCAGCGCGGCGCTCGCGCTGCTCCTCGGCGGGACGGGCCTCTGGCTCTACAGCCGCGGCGTGATCGCGGGCCTCGTGAAGGGCCGCCCCGCGCGGCTGGCGGTGATGGGCTTCAAGAACAACACCGGCGTGCCGATGCTCAACGCCCAGACCGAGCTGGGCTTGGCGGATCTCGTCGGTTCGCGCTTGCGCACGGAGCCGAAGCTCGAAGTGCTCAGCGCCGATGCCATCGCCCAAGCGGCTCACGCGCTCAAACTCGACCCGGCCAATGCCGCGCCCGACGACCAGCTCCGCCTCGCCAAAGCCCTCGGCGCCGACCTGATCCTGTCCGGCGTCGTGGACCGCAAAGGCGGAAAGGACCGCCTAGCCTTCCTCCTCCGCGACGCGAAAGGCCGCGACCGCACCCATGGCGAGACCGACGCGCCGCAGGTTTCCGAAACGATGCTCGACGCCATCCCCCTGGCCCAGGCCGCGAGCCGGAGCCTCCGCAAGGCCGTGGACCCCTTCGCCAAAAAGGCTCCGCAAGATCCCTACACGATCCCGCCCGAGGCCTTCGCGGCCTACTCCCAGGGCGTAGAAGCCTATCGTCGCGGGCATTACAAAGAGGCCGAACCCCTTCTGAAGCAGGCCGCCTATGCCACCCCCGAATGGCCCAATCCCGTAACCGCCTACAGTTTCGCGCTTACACAGCTTGCAGGGCCTTCGGCAGACGAGGCTCTGCGCTGGGCCCTTGTCGCAGCAAGAAAATCTGGGAATGCCCAAGAAGAAGCAAATGTGATCCAGTTCCTGGCCAATCAATCGAGGCTCCACCGAGACTACCGCACAGCAGGAACCTATTTCGAACAGGGCCTTCAGGTGGCAACGGCGAGAGGCGACCAGGCTAGTCAGGCGTACTGCTCCAATGGTCTTGGGCTAGTGGCTGAGGCCCAAGGACTCACAGATCTCGCCGACAAACACTATGCGGATGCATTGGTCGCCGCAGACAAGGCCCAGGATCTGGTCATGCGCGGCCAGGTTCTGACGAACCTCGGCAACCTCGCCTTGGCCAAGGGCGACCTTCATGAGGCTGCGACCCGCTACCAGGCCGTGGTGGACACAGCCCGCCAGGTTGGCAGCGAAAGCAACGAGGCACTGGGCCTGAACAACCTAGGTATCGTCCTTTTCAGCGAATTCAAGACCTTGGAGGCCCACTCGGCCCTGGAGCGGTCTCTTGCCCTGCGCGAGAAGAACGGTGACGCCTACGGCGTGATGAGCGGCCTCCGCAACCTGGGCATCAATGCCATGGTCGAAGGCCAACCCGGGGAAGCCCGCCCTTGGTTTCAGAGCTCCCTTGACAAGGCCACTGCGCTTGCTTCCCCCTACGGCCAAGGGCAAGCGGAGTTCTACCTCGCCGAATGTGATCGTCTGGACGGTGATCTCAAGCAGGCTCTGCATGGGTATCAGATGGCTTTTGCCCACTCGCTCGCTTCCCAGGACCGGAACAAGCAGGGGCCGGAACTAGCCGGTCAGGCCGAATGTCTGCTACGCCTGCACCAGAAGGAGGAGGGCGAAGCCACCCTTACGAAGGCCGCCGCACTTATTCCTGGCAATCCGTTCCTGCTGCGTGCCCAGGCCTGGGCCACCTTCCTTCGAGGCGACCACGCCACAGCGCGGGATCTTGTGGAACGGGCCATCCGGGATCCCAAACATGATGCCGCCGAAATCCGCCCAGAACTGGGATCCTTGCGCGCCCGTTTCTCGCTACGATGATCCGTAATTCCTTTATCCATCCTTAGGAGACCAGTAATGGCCAAACGCCAGTGGAAGCATCTCAACCAAGGCACCACCTACATCCTTAGCGCCGGCAACGGGTGGGCACTGTCCATGAACGGCGATGGAACCGTGAGCCTCTCCTATTCCGGCACGGGTTCAGAAGTGAGCGGCGTGGACCTGAGCGCCGATCCTGATCCTGGGGGCGGTGACAAGTACCCACCCGGGATGTAAATCTCACTACAAAGCCCGAAAAGCGCGCCCCCTGGGCGCGCTTTTGTTTGTCCCTTCGAGATCCGTCTTGCTTGCCTTCACCCCCCCCCGATAAACTGTTCGTTTCCCAAGGAGCCTTCATGAAGCTGCTCTCCCGCGCGCTTGTCGCGTTGCCCTGCCTCAGCCTCACGGCCACGCTAGCGGCGGGCACGCCCATCGCGCTGAAACCAGGCGCAGAGCTGCTGCTCACGCCCGCGGGTGGTGGGGGCAGCATGACCTTGCTAACGCTTGATGCCACCCATACTCGCGTCACACTGCGCGACCGCACGAGGCTCGCTATCACGCCAGACCCATCCACTGAGTTCATCTCGCGCCAGTGGGTGTTGCCCGCGGGAACCGAGCTTCAGGTCAGCCTCGCTCCGGGACAATCCCTGCACCGCTTGGACCTCGCTCAGAGCGTGGCCTTGGAGGTGGTGTCTCCTGACCCCGGCAGCGGGAATAAGTACCCACCGACCATCCTTCGCACGGAGAGCCTGACAAGTGTGGCACAGAGTGCGAGTCTCACAGTTGATCCAGACCCTGGCCAGGGTGGTGACATTCCCCCTCGCAGGTAATATTTCTCCCGCGTGAACCGAAGGCTGTGGGACACAAGAAGGCGCGGCTATTCGGCCGCGCCTTTTTTCTCGCCGAAATAGATGGTGCCCACTTCGGCCTTCTCGCCGCGGCGGGGGAGTTTGAGCGTCACCTTGGGTTTGAAGTCGGGGCCCCACACTTCGAAGAGGATGACATTGGGCTCTTCGTTGAGGCGGCCGCCGCCATCCACGGCGTCCGTGGCTTTGCCGGAGTAGGAGAAGATCGCTTCGTGGCGGTTGTCCCAGGGCTTCACCGCGATGTCCTGAAAGGTCGCGCCCACGGCTTGCACGCGGAACTTCACCTGGAACACATCCGTGCGTTCGGCCATGACGACGAGGCCCGAGCCGCCTTCTTTCACGACCCGCGCCTTGAGTTGGGCGACGGCCTGTTCGAAGGTCTGGGCGAAGAGCGGAGCGGCGGAAAGGCAAATGAAGGCGAGGGCGGTGCGTGCGCGCATGGAACCTCCCGTAGGTGATGTGGAACGAGGATGCTCGCCGCGCC
>CAZKIM010000004.1:7876-10159 GCA_964552855.1 uncultured Solibacteraceae bacterium
GGCGTGTCGTCGCCGTAGGCGCTGATCGCGAGGGGCGCGGTGAGCGTGGCCTTGTCGCGCGTCTCGCGCTTGAGCAAGTGGTTGGCCTGCGGGATGAGGATGAAGGCGCCGTGAAACGCGTCGGGCGCTTTGTCCGGCGGGAAGGCCTGTTCATCCTCTTCACCGTAGACCACGGCCACCGGCACGGGACAGCGTTCGGCGAGCTGCCAGGGATCGAGATCCAGCGTGCCGCGGACGAAGCTGAGGGATTCAGGCGCCATGAGCGACGCGCCGAGGCGCGACAGCGCGGGCAGCACGGCGTCGCCCGCCTTGGGCGCGTCCCCGCCTTGGCGGATGGCGTCCAGCACGCTGCGGAGGTAGTCGAGGTTCGCGGTCTTCATCGCCTCGGGCGCGCCCTCGAATTGCCGGGTGATCTGTTCGGTGATGAGCGCGCCCATGGGCTTGGGCGGCAGGCCGATGAGCAGCGCCGCGTCGGCGCCAGACGCCGCGAGCAGGCTCAGGAGCGCGCCCTCGCTGTGGCCGACGAGCAGGAGCTTCCTGCCCTTCGCCTCCGGCAGCGCGCGGGCCGCTTGAATCGCGGCCTTGATGTCGCCCACTTGGGCATCCAGCGAGATGTCGAGCTTCGGATCCTTCGAGCCGATGAAGCGCTTGTCGTAGCGCAGCGAGCCCACGCCTTGAGACGCGAGCCACGCCGCGAAGTCGCGCCCACCGTGACTAGGGAAAGGCAGCAGCGGGTTCGACCAGTTGCGGTCGGTCGGCCCTGAGCCCGCCACCATCACGGCGAAGTAAGACGAGCCCTTCGCGTCCCGCACGCTGGCTTTGAGCGGAACGCCGTTGAAGCCGGGGAAGGAGATCTCGCGATCCGCGGGCGTGGGTGCGGGAATCGAAGGCGGAGTCTGGAACGGGATCATGGGGTCACCTTAAAGAAAAGCGTTCACCACGGAGACACGGAGACACGGAGAAAAGCATTCACCGCAGAGGCGCGAAGGACGCAGAGGAGCGCCGACGCACCAGGTCAGGACCCGCCGCGATGCGGCGGCCTTCGCGCCCAGCGCGAAGGTGGCATGAAGCGGAGGGGGCGCTGCACGCGCAAGCGTGTGAAGGCGCCCCCTCCGCTTCATGCCCAGTCCTGACCGACGATTTGCCTGGCCCCCTCCGTGTCCTCTGTGTCTCCGTGGTGAACCCGCTTTTTATCGTTGTCCATCGGTGTTCATCGGTGGTTGACCCAGTTGCGCCAACCATGCCTCCAGCGCTGGCCTGGCTGCATCAGGGAAGTGCATGGTGCGTTCATCGTTCCATTTAAATTCGGCGTCTTGCTTCGGCATTGAGAGGAGGAGCCCCCTTGAAGTCAAAGTTATTCGGCTTTCGGGAATGGAATAGGAGAGGGGCTGAAAGAACCGCCCGAAAAACGGAATCGTCTGCACCTCCCGGTGGATCACTAGCGTCGGTGACTCATAGTTCAGACCCACCACCTGGGAACGAACATCGCCAAAGTAGCCGATCACTCCCATCACAAAGCTAAAGATCCCCCAAGTGACGAGGGATTCTTGAGAAGGTGGCCAGTGCCACCACTTCGCTTGTCCAAGGTGCAGGGAGTCAATCAGAGTCACCAACCCAAACACCCAAAAAGGATACAAACACCGGCGAACCTTCTGAGAGGTGGATGGACCCGCGATTGCGTGAAACCGACTAGTCATGAAGTTAACCCAGTTGCGCCAGGTCCTCCGGCGCGCTGATGGAGATCGCCTCGACTTCGAGGCCGCGTTCCTTGGCTTGGCGTTTGGCGAGGCCGCTGAGGACTTTGCCGGGGCCGAGTTCGAGGAAGCGGGTGACGCCCTCTTTCAGCAGGAGGTCCATGGTCGCTTCCCAGCGCACGGCGCCGGGGATCTGACGGACGAGACCATCGCGGAGCGCTTCGGGGTCGCGCACCAGCGCGGCATCCACATTGTTCACGAGCGGGCACACCGGCGCCTTGAAGGCGAGCGCGCCGAGCACGGGCAACATGCGCGCCTGCGCGGGCTGCATGAGCGGCGAGTGGAAGGGCGCGCTCACGGGCAGCTTCATCATCTTGCGTCCGCCTCTTCCTTTCGCCGCTTCCATGGCGGCGTCCACGGCCTCGGCGTGGCCCGCGATGACGATCTGGCCGGGGCCGTTGAAGTTGGCGGGCACGACGATCTTGCCGGTGGAGGCTTGCGCTTCCGCGCAGCTCGCTTCCACATCGGCGGCGCTCATGCCGAGGATCGCGGCCATGGCGCCGACGCCCACGGGCACGGCCTCCTGCAT
>CAZKIM010000004.1:10259-23282 GCA_964552855.1 uncultured Solibacteraceae bacterium
TGCGGGCGCACATCCTCCAACCGCCCCAACGCCGGGCCTTGGAAGTTCTCGCCGTGATCGGAAGTGGAGAGGACGAGCGTGTGATCCAGCAGGCCGCGACGGGCGTATTCCTGGAGGATCTGGTCCTGCACTTCGTCCAGGTAGCGGATGGCGTTCCAGTAGCGGGCGAGATCTTCGCGGCGGGAAGGCGTGGCGCCCGGACGCAGGCGCGCCACATCGGCGGCGGTGAAGGGCGTGAAGCCGGGCTTCTGGAAGTAGGGCGCGTGGGTCGCGCCGAAATGGAGGACGGTGAAGGTGGGCTTGCCGCGCTCCTGATCCAGCCAGGAGCGCAGCCACGGCACCAGCGCGGCGTCGTCCGCGGCGGCGTCGTTCACCAGCGTGGGGGGATGGGGATTGGCTTCGAGCGGCGGTCCGGCGAGATCCTGGGTCTCGTAGCGATCCAGCCCATCCGCCAGCAGGAAGTCCGGAAAACCGTAGTAGTCGAAGCGCTGAACCGAGAAGAGCGCCGTCGCCATGCCGTGGGCCTGGGCGCGGTGCCAGAGCAACGGCTCGTGGTGATAGCGCGCGCTGCCCTGCACCGGATCCACCCCGGAGAAGAGGCTCGGCAGCGCCACATCGGTCATGGGCGCGGGCGCGTAGGCGCCGGTGAAGGCGAAGGCCTGGCCCGCGCGCATCCGCGCCGCGAGTTTCGGCATGAGACCCGAATCGAAGGCGTCGCTGTTCAGGCTTTCATGGACGAGCACCAACACCTGAAAGGCGGGCGGCGACCCCTGGGGCGTCTTCTCCCGCGCCAGCGCGCGGCGCAGCCCGCCCGCGCCGATGCGTCGCGCGCGCACCTGCGTCGCCATCATCAGCAGCGCGGTGTCGGGTGGCTGGAGGCGCGTGGCGGGGACGAAGCGGTTGAGCCCCGCGAGCACCAGCACCGCACCGAGCAGCTTCCACCACCGGAATTTCAACGGCGCGACCTTCAGTGCTTTAAGCGCGAAGGCGCCCGCGACGGCGCAGGCGGTGAAGGCGAGCGCCATGCCGAGGCCGAAGCGCTCCTTGAAGAGCAGCCATCCGTAGCGCGGCTCGGACAGCGCGAATTCCACGGTGCCGTGATCCGGGTAGGCGCCCTGGTAGAAGCGGTAGCCGATGCAGAAGCAGAGCCACACCCCCCAAGCCGCGCCGAAGGCAGCGAGGAGCTTCGGCCGCTTCGCCAGGGGCACGAGAACGAAAGGCTCCCACAACAGCCAGCCGAGCAGCGGCCACGCGAGCAGCCAGGCCCATTCCACGGGTCGCCCCTGCGCGCCCAGCCAGAGCAGCAGCGCCAGGTGCGCGAGCCCGTTCAGCGCCAGCCAACGGACCAGAGGCCGGGACATCAGGCCTTCGGCGCCATCTGCGCGAGGCGGGCCTGGATGCGTTCGTGGAGGCGACCATCCACCGCGCGGATGGCGGCGCCGATGCCGTTCTTCACCGCGTGGCCGTTGCTGCTGCCGTGCCCGATGACGGAGACGCCCTGGATGCCCAGCAGCGGCAGGCCGCCGTATTCGCGGTAGTCCAGCTGCTTGAAGAACTCGCCGAGGGCGGGCTTCACGAGCCAGCCGCCGATCTTCGCGCGGAGCGACGACATGATCGCGCCCTTGAGGCCCTGGCCGACCATCTTCGCCATGCCTTCAGCGCTCTTCAGGACCACATTGCCGACGAAGCCATCGCAGGCGATCACATCGAAGCGGCCGTTCCAGATGTCGCGACCTTCGGCGTTGCCGAGGAAGTTGAGGTCCATGTCCCGCAGGAGCGCGGCGGCTTCCAGCGTGACGGTGGTGCCCTTGGAATCCTCTTCGCCGACGCTCAGCACGCCGACCTTGGGCTTGGCGACGCCCAGCACCTGCTCCGCGAAGACCGCGCCCATGAGGGCGAAGCAGGCGAGGTGCTCGGGCCGGGAATCAATGTTGGCGCCCACCTCGATGAACACCGTGGGCTTCCCCGTGAGGTTGGGCATGAGGCTCGCGAGGCCCGGCCGCTCCACGCCCGGAAGCTTGCCGATGACGAGCGTGCTCGCCACCATCGCGGCGCCGGTGTGGCCCATGCTCACCATGCCGTCGGCCCGCCCTTCGCGCACGGCCTGGGCGGCGAGGCGGATGGAGCTGTCCTTCTTCTCTTTCAGGATGGCCATGGGCTCGTCGTGGAAATCCACGACGGAACCCGCATGGACCAGCTCGAAACGCGACTCCAGCGGCCCGGTCAGCCCATGCTGGACGAGGCCCTCCCGCAGGCGGGCTTCATCGCCCACCAGCAGAAGCTTCAGATCCGGCCACTGTTCAAGGGCCTGGCGCGCGCCTTCAAGGGTCGCCTGGGGAGCGTGGTCGCCCCCCATCGCGTCCAACGCAATGCGGCAAGTGCCCAAGGGGACGCCTTAGTTCGCGGCGACCCGGACGGCCTGCTTGCCGCGGTAGTGGCCGCAGGAGGGGCACACGCGGTGGGGCAGCTTCGCCACGCCGCAGTTGGCGCAGTTGGTCGAGCTCATGGCGTCGAGGGAATCGTGGGTGCGACGGCGGTCGCGGCGGGCCTTGGAGTGGCGGCGCTTGGGATTCGGCATGGCAGGCTCCGATTGGAAAGTTTACAGGCGTTCAGGATTCGAGGTCCAGCCGAACGCCTTTGAGGGCGCGGGCCAGGGCGCTTTCGGGCTTGAGAGCCTCCGAGGGGCAAGCGCAGGGCCCCTTGTTCCAGTTCTTGCCGCAGGCGGGGCAGAGCCCACGGCAGTCGTCCTGGCAAAGCGGATGCCGGGGCGACTGAAGCTCGAACTGCTCCCGGGCGAGGTCGTTCTCGTCCAGTTCGTCCTCGGGCATGAAGACCACATCCAGGTCCTGGGTGCCCAGGGTGTGCTCGCCGCGCCGCGCCAGATCCGGGTCCGAACTGGCGAGGTACTGGGCGGTGACGGCCATGGGCCGATCCAGCGGCGCGAGGCAGCGGGAGCAGGCGCCCTGCCACATGCCCTTGCCCTGGACATCAATGAAGAGGTCGGGGCCGGAAGGCAGGAGGAACACTTCGTAGGCCGCGTCCAGCACCCGGTCCTCGCCCTCCAGCGCCAGCTCGCTCAGGGCGCCTTTGAGGCGAAGGCCCTCTTGGGGCAGCTTGTGGCGGTCAATCACGGCGCGACCTTACTTGCCCTTGGGCGCGGGCGCGCCAGCGGCCTTGTCACCGGCCGCGGGGGCGTTCGGCTGGGCGCCGTTGGTGCTGAGGCCCTGATCCGGCGTCAGCGTGAAGGGGCCGAAGTCGGACGGGTTGCCCGGATCGCCCTGGCAGGTGAGGGAGTAGGTGTGGGGGTTCGACTGGCCCTGGTAGGGCTGGCCGAAGGGATCGTCGGCGGACATGTTCGTTTTGACCAGGCTCTCTTTCACCAGCGGAGAGTTCTGATCCACCATGGCGCCGAAGTTGGAGAAGTCGGGGTACTTGCCGTGCTTGAGGTAGTACTGGGCCAGGCCATCGGCCACCACCTGCATGTCGTCCTGGGCCTTGATGTAGCGGGCGTGGGCCGAATGCTTCCGATACTGCTGGAAGCCGAGCGTGCCCAGCACCGCCAGGATCATCATGGCGACGAGCAGTTCGAGGAGGCTGAAGCCCTTTTGGCGGCGGGTCATGGCGTGTTCCGAGGGAAGGGAGCGGCAGCCGCCAGCGACAGCCACCCAAGCGCTCCAGTGTGCCAGAAATCGCTGGGAATTCAACGATCCAAAGGGGCCTAGCCCTATCTGCTATGCCTCGCCCGGACCTTCCGTTCCCTCGGGGTCTGGCTTGGGCGGGAAGGCCTCCGGCCGGGGGAAGGCCGCGGGCTGAGCCTCCACGCCACCGAGTTCCTGGAGCCAGTAGCGGTAGGCGCGGAAGCTCATGCCCAGGCGACGGCAGGCCTTGGTCTTCACGCCGCCCGCCTCCTCCAGCGCCCGCCGGAGGAAATGGCCTTTGAGCGCCTGCATCCAGGCTTCCAGATCCACGCCTTCGGCCGGGAGCACCAGCGTCAGCTGGGGCGGCTGCGGGCCGCCGGAAAGCACCACTTCCGGGAACAGGTCGCGGGTGACGGGGCCGCCAGGGTTCAGCGCCACGCAGCGCTCCATGAGGTTTTCCAGTTCGCGCACATTGCCCGGCCAGCGGTAGGCGCGCAGCGCCTCCAGCGCGTCGGGATGGAGCGGCATGGGCGCCTTGCCCAGGCGCTCGCAGGCGCGGCGGATGAAGTGGTCCGCCAGCACGCCCAGGTCTTCCGATCGCTCCCGCAAGGAGGGCAATTCGATGTGGAGGATGTTGAGGCGGTAGAAGAGGTCTTCCCGGAACGCGCCCTGCTCCGCCCGCTCGCGGAGCTGCTTGTTGGTGGCAGCGATGACCCGGGCGTCCACGGGCCGCTCCTCCGCCGAACCCAGGCGGCGAACTTTGCGCTCCTGCAACGCGCGCAGCAGCTTTACCTGGAGCGGCAAGGGCATCTCGCCGATCTCATCCAGGAAGAGGATGCCGCCTTCCGCCTCTTCGAAGAGGCCGCGCTTGGTGGCCGTCGCGCCGGTGAAGGCGCCCTTCTCGAAACCGAAGAGCTCGCTCTCCAGCAGGTTCTCCGGCAGCGCGCCGCAGTTCACGGCGACGAAGGGACCCGTGCCGCGATCCGAGTAGCGGTGGATGAGCCGCGCGACGACTTCCTTGCCCGTGCCGCTTTCGCCCGTGAGCAGCACCGTCGAATCGGCGCGGGCCACCTTGCCGACCAGCGCCTGGATCTTGCGCATGGTCTGCCCCACGCCGACGAGTTCGCCCACGAGTTCGGGTTCGCCCTCCGTCGTCGGCGTCTCCGTTTCCGCGAGCAGGCCCTTGAGCGTGGCGATGAGATCTTCGTTGCGGAAGGGCTTGGTGATGAAGTCCACGGCGCCGAGATTCAGCGCCTGCACGGTGGTCTCCGTCGTCGCGTAGGCCGTCATGATGACCACGGGCAGCGCGAGGCCGCGCTCCTTCATCCAGGTGAGCAGCTCGATACCCGAGCCGTCCTTGAGCCGCAGATCGCTGAGCACCCCGTCGTAGCCGCCCGCTTCCAGCGCGGCGCGGGCTTCCTTCAGGCCCGCGACGGCCGTGCAGCGGAAGCCCTGCTGGGCCAAGGTCAGGTCCAGCACTTCGCGGAGGCCCTGCTCGTCCTCGAGCAGCAGGATGTGATGGGCGGGGGATGGCATCGAGGACAGTATGGCGGATTGAGCGGCTTGAGCGGTTTATGCGAAATGACATGGATTGACGCGCTCCCGCCCCGGGCCGGACCATGGCCGGATGCGCTTTCTCCTGAGCCGGACCGATGCCCTGGGCGACCTCGTGGTCTCCCTGCCGGTGATGGCGCGGATCCTGGAGCGCGAGCCGACCGCCGAGATCCACTGGCTCGTGGCGCCCGCCACCGCGCCGGTGCTGGAGCAGGTGCCTGGCGTCGCGGGCATCCACCTCCGCGCACGGGGACAGGACCTGGTGGCGCTCATGCGGAGCCTCCGTCCCGACGCGGTGCTCAACTTGGGCCACCGGGATCGGGAAGTGCTTCCCGCCGCCCGGGCTGCGGGCGTGAAGGTGCGCGTGGGCCGCGCCCGGGGTCTCGCGCAGACTTTCGCGGCGACGCACCGGCTCTGGAAGGGAAGGACCGGGACGGGTCGCCACGAGGCCCAGCACGCGCTGGATTTCCTTTCGCCGTTCGGCTGGGCGGGCGGCGCGACGCCCCTGCCCCGCCTCGCGCTCACGCCCGAAGAGCGCGCGATGGGCACGGCGGATCTCGACGCCTGGCCGCGTCCCCGTCTCGGCATCGTCTTGCGCGGCAGCGGCGCGGGCGCGGCGCCGTCCTCCGAGTGGTGGGCGCGCGCGCGCGCGGCGCTGCGCGCGGGCGGATGGTCCGCCGTGGTACTCGCGCCGCTGGAGCAGGCGGAAGTTCCCGTCGGCGACATCCGCCGTCTCATGGCGCGCCTCGCCGCCTGCGGCGCGGTGCTTTCGCCGAGCACCGGCCCGGCCCATCTCGCCGCCGCGCTGGGCGTGCCCACCCTCTGCCTCATGGGCCGCCGCGCCGCCCACGGCCCCGACCGCTGGAAGCCGCTGGGCGACCGCGTTCTCGCGCTTCAATACCCCGCGCCTGAGGACGATCTCGCGGACGGCATGGATCGTCTCGATCCCGCCGAAGTCCTTCGCGCGCTGGAGGCTTTCCGATGACCGCGCTGCCCACCGGCGCCACCTGGGTGCGCTTCCCCCGCTTCGTCGGCGACGCGGCGATGCAGATGCCGATCCTGCGGTTCCTGAAGGCCGCGGGCGCGGGGCCGCTCGTCGTGTGGGGACCGAAAGCCACCGTGTCGCTGGTGGAGAACACCGACCTGTGCGACGGCGTCCGCTTCGATGACGGCAAGCCCGGCGTGCTCGCCCTGGCCCGCGTCCTGAAAGACGCGAAGGCGATCCGCAGCGTCCATTTCCCCAAAAGCCTGCGCCCGGCGCTCGCCGCCTTCCTCGCGCGGGTGCCGGAGCGCATCGGCGTGGATGAAAGCCTCGCCGGTCTCTTCAACACGGTCAGCGGGCCGTTCTGGAACGCGGAAGGCCCCTTCCTCCTCCGCTATGGCGCGGTGTTGAGGCAGGCCTTTCCGAACGCCGGGCCGATGCCCTTCGCCGACTACGATCCCGGCCTTCGCGTGGACGCGCCCCGCGGCCGCTATGTCTGCCTCATGCCCGGCAGCACTTGGCCCTCCAAGAGTTGGCCGGTCCGTCATTTCCGCGCGCTGGCGTTGAAGGCCCGCGCCGAAGGGTTCGAGGTCGTCGTGCTGGGCTCGCCGGAAGAGGCAGGCTTCTGCGCGGAGGTGGCGGGCGCGGAAGGCCTGGATCTCGCGGGACGGACTTCCCTCAAGGAAGCCGCGGCCTGGCTCCGGGGCGCCACCGCGGCCATCGGCAACGACTCGGGCCTCAGCCACCTCGCGGCGGCCTGCGGCACGCCCATCGTGGCGCTGTACGGCGCGACGGATCCCGGCGGCTCCGCGCCGTGGGGGCCGCGCGTCCGCGTGCTCAAGCGAGACGGCGTGCCCTGCGCGCCCTGCTTCAAACCCATCTGCACGGTGGAAGGACACCCCTGCCTGGATGGGCTGGAGCCGGAAACCGCGTGGTCCGCGGTCCAGGAACTCCTGCGATAATTGGCTCACGAAACGAGAGAGGAACCACTCCATGATCCGCCGCGCCCTGCCCTTCCTGTTGCCCGCGCTGATGCTCGCCCAAGCGCCGAAGATCGCCTTCGACGCCACCCATTTCGACTTCGGCCGCATCAGCCCGGACAAGAAGGTGAGCCACCTCTACAAGGTGACCAACACCGGCAACGCCATCCTCAGCATCACCAATGTGCGCCCGGCCTGCGGCTGCACTTCCACTGTGACCGGCCAGTGGTCCGTGAAGCCCGGCGAGAGCACGCAGATCGAAGCCACCTTCGACCCCAAGGGCCAGCGCGGCATCGTGCGCAAATCCATCGTCGTCGTGTCCAACGATCCCGCCGCGCCCGAGACCACGCTCACCTTCGACGCCGAAGTGGTCCAGCCCATCCAGCCCAGCAAGGACAATGTCTTCTTCGACCAGGTGGACCGCACCGGCTCCGCCAGCGACAGCATCCGCTTCGTCAGCACCGACGGCAACCCGGTGCAGCTCACGGGCGCCCAGGCCCCCGGCGCGCCCTACCTCCATCTCGCCACCCGCGCCGAAGGCAAGGACGCCGTGCTGGATCTGAAACTCGCGGGCACCGAGATCCCCAAAGGCCAGGACATGGGCATCGAGGTGGTGACCGTCCACACGAGCAACCCGCGCCTGCCCGTGTTCCGCGTGAATGTGCAGTGGCAGGTGAAGCCGTCCATCATTCCCGATCCCCCCGCCGTGGCCTGGAGCGAAGCCAAGGCTGGCGCGGCCCTGCGCATGGAGCTGACCCTCACCCAGGCGAGCGGCAAGCCCTTCCGCGTGACCAACGCCACCTCCACGAATCCGCTGCTCCAGGTGGAAGGCGTGGGCGCCGCCGCGGCCTCGAAGCAGAAGCTCGTCATCGTCTTCTCCGCCAAGGCCCGTCCCGGCCGCTACAGCGAGAAGGCGACGATCCTCACCGACGACCCCCAACGCCCCAGCCTCGAGATTCCGGTCTACGCGGTCTTGAAGTAGTTCCCGTAGCCCGGGGCCCGAGGTCCGGGGCCCGTTAAACTCCGGGGATGCGCAAAGCGTCCCATGCCGTCGCCGTCGCCGCCCTGGGCGGCACGGCCTTCATCTGGGGCGGCACCTTCGGCGCGGTGAAGTTCGCGCTCAACACCGGAATGGGCGTGGAGGCGCTGCTCGCCTACCGCTTCCTGCTCGGCACGGCGGGGCTCGCGGTCTTCCTCGTGGCGCTGCGGATCAAGCCGCAAGCTCGCGAAGTGAAGGATGGGCTCTGGCTCGGCCTGCTGCTCTCCACGCTCTTCTGGCTGCAGACGGACGGTCTGCGCTTCACCACCACCACCAAATCGGGCTTCATCACCGGCCTCTATGTGGTCTTCACGCCGATCGCGGCGACCTTCGCCGGGGATCGCCTCAAGGGCTCCCACGCGGTGGGCGCGGCCATCGCGCTCCTGGGCTTGAGCTTCCTCGTCTACCAGCCGGGGCTGGGCCTCGCCGGGTGGAACCGGGGCGACACGGAGACGCTGCTCAACGCGATGCTCGTGGGCGTCCACATCGTGATGACCTCCCGCTTCAGCCGCCGCTCCAGCGGGTGGGTGCTCGCCTTCGTGCAGGTGGCTTTCACGGCCGTCGTGATGATGGCGGTGGCGGCCTTCAGTCCTGGCGGCTTCCGCGGCGCGGGAGCTTCGCTGCGCTCGCCGGGCATCTGGATCGCGCTCGCCTACCTGGGTTTCCTCGCCACGACGCTCGCCCTGTGGGTGCAGAGCACCATGCAGGCCAAGGTGACCGCGACGGAAGCGGCGATCCTGTTCAGCCTGGAGCCCGTCTTCGCCGCGCTGCTGGCGGTGTCCGGCCTCATCCCGGGCATCCGCGAACGCCTCGGTCCCTGGCAGATCGCCGGCGCGGTCCTCATCGTCACCGCCACGCTGGTGGCGGAACTGGGGCCGAGGTTGCTGAAAGCGAAGACGACCGCCTAACCTATCCCACCCGATCCAGCACGACGAGCGTCACATCGTCGCGGAAGGGCGATTCGCCGTTGAAGGCCTTCACGCGGGTGATGATGTGGCCGGCGGCCTGATCGGCGTTGGCGGGGAGCTCAGCGCAGATGCGGAGCAGGCCTTCCTCGCCGAGCATCTCGCGGTCATCCCGCTCGGCCTCCACCAGGCCATCGGTGTAGAGCACGAGACGGTCGCCCGCGGGCAGTTCGGATTCCTGCTCGGTGAAGGGCAGGCTTTCATCCAGGCCCAACATGAAGCCCTTGCCTTGAAGGTATTCGGGCCGCCGCAGCCCGCCTTCCGCGCCGGAGTGGATGCGGAAGGGGCTCGTGTGGCCCGCCACCACATAGCGCAGGCGCCCCGATTCCGGCTCCAGATGACCGACCCAGGCCGTGGCGAACTGCTCGGCGAGGATGGAGCGGGTGAGGTCGCGGTTCATGCCCTCGACCCAAGCCAGTGGGCCGCCGCCGCCGCGCACCTGGCTTTCGAAGCTGGTCTTCACCATGGCGCTGATGAGAGCCGCGGTCACGCCGTGCCCGCTCACATCCGCGATCATGATGGCCGTGCCGCCATCCGGCGCGGGCGCGAGGGCGTAGATGTCGCCGCCGATGCCCTCCGCCGGAAGGTAGCGGTGGCTCCACCGCACGCCCGGCGCCTGTCCGGGCAACTGCGGCAGCAGGCCGAGCTGGAGCGCGGCGGCGAGGGACAGCTCGCCTTCCATGCGTTCCTGGAAGGAGGTGAGCTCCCGGTTCTTCAGACGGATCTCCTTCTGCATGGCGATGAGGCGGAAGGCGCTGTCAATCTTCGCGAGCACTTCCTGGGCGTGGAAGGGCTTGCTGATCATGTCGTCCGCGCCTAGGTTGAGGCCGCCGATCTTGGAGGCGGTGCCATCGAGCGCGCTGACGATGATGAAGTAGGCGTCCTTCAGGATGGGATCGGCCTTCACGCGCTTGCACAGCTCGTCGCCGCCCATCTCGGGCATCTTCAAGTCGGAGATGATGAGATCCGGCTGGAGCCGCGTCATTTCTTCCAGCGCGTGACGGCCGTTGCTGGCCATCAGCACATGGTAGCCCGCGCGCTTCAGGTAGAAGCCGAGGATGTCCCGGATCGGGGCCTCGTCATCCACCACCAGCACGACGCCTTTCGCCATGCGGCCCCCCGCCCTTCAGAGGCCTCTGCTCAAGCGCCCCGGAGGGCGTCCTGCTCGGTGGCGAAGATGGAGAAGTAGTTGGTGAGGTTCGTCTGGTCGAAGGTCTTCTTCACCGCCGGGGGCAGGCAGGCGAGGTGCAGCTTGCCGCCGCTCTTGTCCACGCTGTTGCGCGCGGCGACGAGAAGGCCGAGGCCCGAGGAGTCAATGAAGCTGACGCCGTCCAGGTTGATCACGAGGAGCTTGGGCTGCTGGGTCGCGACGGTTTCGCGAATGACATCCCGGAGCTGGGCCGTCACTTCGAAATTGACCTTGCCCTGGATCGTCACCACCGAGGCGCTGCCTTCTTGGCGGGTCTGGATGTTGAGCATGGGGGTCTCCCGGACTGGCGTTTTGGCTAGAGGATACCTTGAAGAACCCGGCGGCGGGCGGCTTCCCGCTGCCGAAGCTTGTACTCGGCGTGGCTGGCTGGACCTGACTGGGAATTCCGGAAGCCGGATTCCTCCATGACCTGGACCTCGTGGGCAAAGAAGAAAGTCAATTGTTCCTGCTCTTGGAGCAAGTCGGCAAGTCCCACCCCGGACATGAGTTCCGGATGACCCAGCGCCTTGAGGCGGGCCTGGACCGTCTCCAGGGCCCCCGCCGCCGGGCTGGCCAGCCGGATCAGGGTCCGGGCCGTGAACTGGACGGCGGCGTAATTCTGGGCCGTGAAGGGGTTTTCCCAGACGCCCTCGTCCCGGAGCGCCAGGCGCCGGTTCAGGGCCGCCCGGTCCGCCGGTTCCAGCGCCGCCAATTCGAAGGCCGGAGGCAGCCCGCCCATCCACGCCTTCAAGGCGTCCAGGTCAATCATCCGGTTCCGGGAACGGGAGGGCTTGATGTGGGTGGGCAGGAGGGCGTGGTGATCCAGCAGGAACCGGATCACCTGAAGCACCCCCAACCGGTCCTGGGCGACGAAACGGATGCCGATGTGGTCGTAGATGGTCTCCGCCACATTCTCCGGCTTGTGGAGCAGCTTGAGCAGCATGGAGGCGCGGTCCTTCTGCTCCTTCTTCTCCACCCCCGCCAGCTCCACCTCGTAGGCGCCGCGCAGCTTCCAGTGGCCGCCTTCCAGCACGAGGTGGCGGTCGTAGGGCGCGAAGACCTGGGCCTGGATCTCCGGCAGGAAGCGCAGGTTCACATCGTGATCCAGGTGGAAGAGCGTGTGCATGACCCGCAGCACCGCGCAGGACCAGGCCGCCCGCGCGTCGCGCGGACGCGCCGAGGCCCAGACGAGGAGCTGGAGCGGATCCTCGCAGCGGGAAACCTCTTCCGGCGGGTGGGGGTCGCCCGGCTCCAGCACCACGGTCTGGAGGAAGGCCAAGGCCTCCTGGTGGACGCGCCGCACCTGATGGGCCTGCACCGGGATGGAGAGGTCATACCCGTAGGCCAGGGCGAAGTCGCGGGCCTCCCCCGCCGACCCGCAGCGCAGGCCCTCCAGATCAATGCTGGAACCGCCGCCCAGGACGACCTGGGTCACCTCGGGCGGGAGCGGAAAGGCGGGAGCCGTGACCATGGGGACTCCCATCATAGCCGCCCATGAAAAAAGCGGGGCCCCAAGTCGGGGCCCCGCTTTTGAACCGCGAACAGCCTACTTGATGGCGAAGGCCAGCGCGAAGGCGTAGATGACCAGGGACTCGATGAGGGCGAGACCGATGATCATGTTCGTGCGGATGTTGCCGGCGGCCTGGGGATTGCGGGCGATGCCTTCGCACGCGGAGGCGATGGCCTTACCCATGCCGATGCCGCCGCCGAGGGCCGCGAGGCCGAGGGCGACATGCGCGAGGTAGTGACCGTCAAAGCCCTTGGCCGCGACGGCCGCGGCGGGCTCCTGGGCGAAGGCGACGACGGAGGCGGTGAAGAGAGCCGCGGTTTTCAGGAACTTCTTCATGGGAACCTCTAGGGTTGGGAGCGCCTGGAGGCGCAAGGTGGAAAGGAAAAGCTGGCTTGAGGATTAATGCTCGTGGGCGACGGCGGAGGACAGGTAGATCACCGTCAGCAGCACGAACACGAAGGTCTGGATGAGGACGGCGAAGAGGCTCAGCACCATGCCCGGCACGGGCAGGAGGATCGGCAGCGCCGCGAAGAGCAGGCCCGAGACCACATGCTCGCCGCTCATGTTGCCGAAGAGACGGACACTGTGGCTCAGGATGCGCGCCACCAGGCCCAGCAGCTCCAGGGGCATGATGAGCGGGATCAGCCACCACACGGGGCCGCGGAAGTTCCAGAAGTACTTCACGGGGCCGTGGGCCTTGATGCCCTCCCAGTTGTAGTGGAAGAACACGACGAGGGCGCAGCCGAGGGTCACATTCCAATTGGTCGTGGCGGGGGCGAGGCCCGGCACCATGCCGAAGAGGTTGCAGAAGAAGATGAAGAGCGCGAGCGTGCCCACCAGCGGCAGGTACTTCTCGCCGTGGTGCGCGATGTTGTCGTCAATGATCCCCTGCAGGCCCTTGAGGATGGCTTCCATGGAGGCCTGGAGCGGCGCGGGCACGCGGGCCAGCTTGCGCTTCACGGCGAAGCAGACGGCGAGCGTGAGCAGGGCCGCCAGGGAGGCGCTGAAGAGGTGGTCGTAGCGCTCCAGCCAGGACATCGCCACGCCCGCGTCGAACCCGGCCCAGAGATGGCGGTGCAAGCCAAACACATCCGTCAGCCAGGCGGCGAGCAGCGAGATGTGATGTTCCATGGGTCGCAGTCCTCTAGTCTTCGGTGGAACCTGGG
>CAZKIM010000004.1:23382-31232 GCA_964552855.1 uncultured Solibacteraceae bacterium
CCTGGGTTGGAGCCTTCGGGCGGGCCTGGGGGTGCGGGCTCAACCTTTCTCAAGGCGAGAAACACGGCTTCCAGCAGGATCGCGCCGACGGAGAGCAGGAGGCCCGTGGCGAACGGGATCCCCTCCTCGGGGAAACGATTTATTATTCCAGCGAGCGCCGCCGCGATCAACGCCAGCTTTCCAGTGCTGAGGAGGACATAGCCCGCCCGCCCGGGGTTTCCGGGGGTGAGCATCCGCTTCACCAGCAGCACATGCAGCCACCAGAACGCGAAGGAGGCGGCCGCGCCGACGCCGAAGGCCAGCCCGGCCGCCCAGGCGCGGGCGAGGCCCCACCCCAGGACGCCGACCAGCGCGAGGCCCGCCATGGACCGGTGAATGCGGCGGAGATGGGCCTCAGGGCCGGGGATCATGGCCGTCCTCGTCCCCATCTCCCAGCGGAGCGGCCTTGCGGGCGGCCTCCGTCTCCTTGGCATCCTTGGCTGAAGCCGCCTCGAAGCGGTCCAGCTTCTGGGAGGTCTTGAACAGTTCCCAGAAGCCCGCAGCCACGCCCCAGGCGAGGCCGATCCACTGCCCCAGGTCCGCATGACCGAACTTGCCGCCGATCCAGCGGCCCAGGAAGAGCCCGGCGACGATGGCGATGGGGAAGACCATGCCCAGCGCGAGCAGGTCCGCCCATAGGCTCCGCTCCTCCGGATCCGCGTCACGGACGGCGGCCTTCTTGATGCGCCTCAGGATCATGGGGGCCTTTCACGACAAAGGCGCGGGAGCGAGTCCCGCGCCTTCCAGTCTAGCTTTCAGGTTCAGAGCCAGCCGATGCGGCCCGCCAACTCCAACAACTTGGGACCGAAGGCCGTGGCCAGCAGCGTGATGGCGCAGCCGAGGGTGACGACCGTGGTGACCGCCATGCCCGGAGCCTCGACCTCCGCGCCGCCTTCGTGGAAGTACATCTGGCGGATGACCCAGAGGTAGTAGAAGGCGCTCACGGCGCTCGTCAGGACCGCGATCACCACGAGCCCGATGAGGCCGTTCTGCACGGCGATGTTGAAGAGGTAGAACTTGGTGAAGAAGCCGGCGAGCGGCGGAATGCCCGCCATGCTGAACATGAAGATGAGCATGGCGAAGGCCAGCGCGGGCCGCTTCTTGCCCAGCCCGCGGAGGTCGTCAATGCGCTCGCCGACGCCGCCCTTCTGGATGTGGATGACGATGGCGAAGGCGCCCATGCTCATGAACAGGTAGACGAAGGTGTAGAGCCACACGGCTTGGACGCCAGCGGCCGTGTCCGCGGCCAGCACGCCCATGAGCATGTAGCCCACATGGGCGATGCCCGAGTAGGCCAGCATGCGCTTCATGCTCTGCTGCCGGATCGCGGCCACATTGCCGAGGATCATGCTCAGGGCCGCGACGAACTCCAGGGGCAGGCGCCACTGGTCCATCAGGCCATGGAAGGCCGTGCCGAAGACGCGGAGGAAGGCGGCCAGCGCCGCGGCCTTGGCGGCCGTCGCCATGAAGGCCGTGATGGGCGTGGGCGCGCCCTCATACACATCCGGGCTCCACTGGTGGAACGGCGCGGCGGACACCTTGAAGCACATGCCGACGAGGATGAAGAGCACGCCGCCGAAAACCAGCAGGCTGTTGGCTTGGGGCACCAGCGGCAGCTTCTGGCCCAGCTCGGCGAGGTTCGTCACGAGACCGCCGCTGGCCATGAACAACAGGCTCACGCCGTAGATGAAGATGGCCGAGCTGAAGGCGCCGAGCAGGTAGTACTTCATGCCGGCCTCGACGCCGCGCTTCTGGGAGCGGAAGTACCCGACGAGGATGTAGGAGCAGAGCGCCATCAACTCCATGGAGAAGTAGACGCTGACGAGGTCCGTCGCGCCGCAGAGGAAGAGCATGCCCGCCGTGGCGAAGAGGATCAGCGCATAGTACTCCACCGTCTGCTCGCGCACGGCGTTGAGCACCCGCTGGGAGAGCGCGACCGTCGCCAGCGCGGAAAGGAGGACGAGGGCCTGGAAGCCCTTCGCGAGTCCATCCACGCGGTACATGCCGTTGAAGCCTTCCCCGGGCTTGCCGAGGTAGACGAAGGCGCCCGCGAGCAGCAGCGCCACGAAGGTCACCGGGGCCCACTTGTGCTTCTCGCCCTTGAAGAGGAGGTTGCCGGGCCAGAGCATGAGCGTGGCGATGACGACGAGCAGGATCTGCGGCGCGATGAGCGGCACGCCCTGGAGGAGCGAATCCATGAGGCCTTGGGCGAAGGTGTTCATCGGCGCGCTCCTTCGTTGGCGGCTTCAGGCGCGGAGGCGAACTCCAGCGCGGGCGCCTCGACCTGGCCCGGGTTCGCCTGCTTGAGGAGCTTGGCGACCGGCGCGTCCATGACCCTCATGAAGGGCTGGGGGTAGAGGCCGATCCACACGGCGGCGGCGATGAGCGGGATGAAGGTCGCCAGCTCGCGGCGGTTCATGTCCTCCATCTTGGCGTTCGCTTCCGAAACCTCGCCGAAGAGCACCCGCTGGAGCATCCAGAGCATGTAGGCCGCGCCCAGCACGATGGCGATGGTGGCGGCGGCGCCGACCCAGGGGAAGGCCTGGAAGGCGCCCCAGAGGCAGAGCACTTCGCCGATGAAGCCGTTGAGGAGCGGCAGGCCGACGGAGCTGAGCATCATGATGATGAAGACCGTGGAATAGACCGGCATCGTCTTCATCAGTCCGCCGAAGTCCGCGATCTGGCGGGTGTGGCGGCGGTCGTAGACCACGGCCACGCAAAGGAACAGTCCCGGAGTCGAGATGCCGTGGTTGATCATCTGGAAGAGCGAGCCCTTCATGCCGTAGGCGTTGAGGGCGAACATGCCCAGCACGCACATGCCCAGGTGGCTCACGGAGGAATAGGCCACGAGCTTTTTCATGTCCGCCTGCACCATGGCGACCAGCGCGCCATAGATGATGCCGATGAGCGCGAGCGCCACCACCCAGGGCATGAGCGTGCGCACCGCGTCCGGGAAGATCGGCAGCAGGAAACGCACGAAGCCGTAGGTGCCCATCTTCAGCAGCACGCCGGCGAGGATGACGGAACCAGCCGTGGGCGCTTGCACATGGGCGTCCGGCAGCCAGGTGTGGAAGGGGAACATCGGCACCTTGATGGCGAAGGCGACGAAGAAGGCCAGCGCCAGCAGCAGGCCGAAGCTCTTGCCCTGGGCCGCGATCACCGGCGCCATGGCCTGGAAGGAGGCGATGCTGAAGTCGTAGTGCCCGGAATGCTTGTGCTGGAGGAAGTAGATGGCGAGGATCGCCACCAGCATGAGCAGCGAGCCCGCGAGCGTGTACAGGAAGAGCTTGATGGCGGCGTAGAGCTTCTGCGGCCCGCCCCAGATGGCGATGAGGAAGTACATCGGTACCAGCATCACTTCCCAGAAGATGTAGAACAGGAACATGTCCTGGGCGATGAAGACGCCGAGCATGGAGGTCTGGAGCACCAGCAGCCAGGCGTAGTACTCCTTCTCCCGGTCCGCGATGGCCTCGAAGGAGCAGAGCGCGGAAATCGGGCCGAGGAAGGCCGTCAGCAGCCAGAGCAGCAGGCTGATGCCGTCCATGCCGACGCTGAACTTGATGCCCATGGATGGCATCCAGTCCCAGGCCTTCGCCCACTGCACCGCGTCGCTGGAGCGGTCGTAGCCGAACCAGAACGAGAGGCCGATGACGAAGCTGAGCGTCATGGACCAGAAGGCGATCTGCTTGAAGGCGGTCTTGTTCTCTTTGGGGACGAGCAGCAGGACCAGCGCCCCGATCAGGGGCAGAAAGGTCGCCAGCAGCAGCGTCATGGGATTCGCGAAGGCGCTCATCAGGGGGACTCCGATTCCGGCCTAGGCCAGGTACTTCCAGAGGGCGATGGCCAGGAAGCCGAGGAACATCAAGAAGGCGTAGTTCTGGACCCGGCCGCTCTGGAGCCGCTTGAAGGCCCCCGAGAGCTGGCGCACCAGCCACGCGGTGAGGTTCACGAGACCATCCACCACGCCGGAATCGAACTTCCAGAGGCCGATGGAACCCTTCACCACGGGATTGATGATGCCGGCCTGATAGGCCTCGTCCACGAAGTACTTGTTATGGACGAGCGCGAAGAGGCGGGGGAAGCGCGCGACAAAGGCCCTGGGCACGCTCCAGGAGGCGTCCGCGCCATAGAAGCGCCAGGCGAGGAACATCGCGGCGGGCGCCCAGATCAGGCCAGAGAAGATCATCAGGCCGTATTCGAGGTTCGACGCGTGGCCCGCGGGCTCGGGCGCGCGGTAGAGCAAGGGCTCCAGCCACTTGGAGAAGAGGTCGTGGCCGCCCAGGCTGTGGGGCAGGTTCAGGAAGCCGCCGACGACGGCGAGGGCGCCGAGGATGGACACGGGCAGCCACATGTTCCAGGCCACTTCCTTCGGGCCGTGACCGTGATCGTCATGACCGTGATCGTCGTGACCGTGGTGATCGTCATGCGCGTCATGGCCGTGGGCCTCGGAGGCGACCGCGTGATGGTGCGGATCGTTGCCCGCGCCGCGGTAGTCGCCGAAGAAGGTCATCACCATGAGCCGCATCATGTAGAAGGCGGTCATGAAGGCGCCGAGCATGCCGAGGATCCAGCAGATCAGGTAGAGGCTCGACCCCGCGTAGGTGCCGCCCGCGTACCACTGCTCGAAGACGCGCCAGAGGATCTCGTCCTTGCTGAAGAAGCCGCTGAAGGGCGGCACGCCGGCGATGGCGAGGGTGGCCGCCATCATGGCCGCGAAGGTGATGGGCATCAGCTTGCGCAGGCCGCCCATGTTCCGCATGTCCTGCTCGTGGTGGCAGGCGACGATGACCGCGCCGGAGCCGAGGAAGAGCGTGGCCTTGAAGAAGGCGTGGGTGAACACATGGAACATGCCGGCCGTGAACGCGCCCGCGCCCATGCCCATGAACATGTAGCCGAGCTGGGACACGGTGGAGTAGGCGAGCACCTTCTTGATGTCGTACTGGGCGAGACCCATGCTCGCCGCGAGGATCGCCGTGAGCGAGCCGATGACGAGCACCACTTCGAGAGCCATCGGCGCCTGCACGAACACGAAGTTCAGACGCGTGATCATGTAGAGGCCCGAGGTGACCATCGTCGCGGCGTGGATCAGGGCGCTGACCGGCGTCGGACCGGCCATGGCGTCCGGCAACCACACATAGAGGGGAATCTGGGCGGACTTGCCGCAGGCGCCGAGGAAGAGGCAGATGCCCGCGAGGTTGAACCAGAAGGAGGGCGCGGCGGAATGGCCGAAGAGCGTGATCGTCTTCGCGGCGCTCACGCCGTGGACGGCCCCCATCATCGTGCCGTAGTCCAGGCTGCCGAAGATCATGAAGAGCAGGAAGAAGCCCACCATGAAACCCATGTCGCCCACGCGGTTGAACACGAAGGCCTTCTTCGCGGCCTGGGCGGCGTAGTCCTTGTCGAAATAGAAACCGATGAGCAGGTAGGAGCATAGGCCGACGCCTTCCCAGCCCAGGAACATCATCAGGACATTCGCGCCCAGCACCAGGTTGAGCATGCTGAACACGAAGAGGTTCATGTAGGCCATGAAGCGGTAGTAGCGGCCGTCGTTCCGCTCCTCGCCCATGTAGCCGGTGCTGAAGAGGTGGATGAGGAAGCCCGCGCCGGTGACGAGGAGCGCCATCGCGCCGCTCAGGGCGTCGAACTTGTAGGCCCACGCGATGGGCGCGTGGGTCGTCCCGCCGTTCACCGCCGCCGCGCCGGGGGCCATCCAGGTCCAGAGCACCTGGTGCAGGCTGCGGGCGCCTTCCTCCATGCCCATCAGCTTGATGAACAGGAAGCAGGAGATGAGGAAGGACGCGCCCACGGTGCCGAGGGCGAAGAGGTCCACCACCTTGTTGTTCTTCAGCTTCCGGCCCGTGAGGCCGTTGATGAGGAAGCCGAAGAGCGGCAGGAAGGCCACGAGCCAGAGGAGGCCCGTGGGGGTCGAAGCGGCGTGCATCGCGGGTTCCATTCGGCTCAGCCCTTCAGCAGGTTGATGTCGTCCACCTTGATCGTGTCGCGCTTGCGGTAGAGCGCGACGACGAGGGCGAGGCCCACGGCGACTTCCGCGGCGGCGTAACCCATCACCAGGAGGGCGATGGAATGGCCGCCCACGGTGCCGCTGTGGCGGGCCATGGAGACGAAGTTCAGGTTCGCGGCGTTGAGCATGAGCTCGATGCACATGAGGATCACAAGGGCGTTGCGGCGGATGAGCACGCCCGCGATGCCGATGGCGAAGAGCAGGAAGGAAATGAGGAGGACCGCGTTCGGGGAAGCCATCAGGCACGCTCCGCTTTAGCGAGGACGATGGCGCCCACGAGGGCCACCAGCAGGATCACGGACAGGATCTCGAAGGGCAGCAGCCAGCCCGAGAAGAGCCCGCGACTCACGGCCTGGGCGTTGTTGGCCGCCACATCCAGGCCGCCGGAGATCTCGGCGGGGAGCGTCAGCGCGGCCTTGGAAGGCGCGCCGAAGAGCGCCTGGCGGAAGAAGAAGGCGAAGATCCCGAAGGCCGCGAGCACGAGCGGCACCGCGAACTTGGCCTGGGCCTGGAAGAGCCCCTTCTCCTTGAACTTGCTCAGCTCCACGAGCATGACGACGAAGAGGAAGAGCACGACGATGCCGCCGGCGTAGACCAGCAGCTGGGCCACGCCGAGGAACTCCGCCTGCTGCGCGAAGTAGCAGACCGACACGCAGAGCATGGCGAAGAGGAAGGCGAGCACGCTGTGGACCGCGCTGCGGGAGAAGATCATCACCGCGGCGGCGGCGCAGGCCAGGAGCCCGAAGATCACGAAGAGGTGCTGGCCGATGCTGGCGAGGAACTGGTCCATGGCGTCCTTCCGCTTCTCAGTAGTGGGGCGCGTTGGCGTCGTCGTCGGCCGCGACCGAGAAGGTTCCGACGGGCGTGGGCTTGAACATGTTCTGGAACGCGCCTTCGGTGCCGTGGGAGAAATCCTCGCGGTTGTAGGCGGCCAGCTCGAACTGGTGGTTCAGGATGATGGAGTCGTAGGCGCAGGCTTCCACGCAGAACTCGCAGAAGATGCAGCGCTCCATCTCGAAGGTGTACCGCTTCGGGAAGGGCAGCTTGCGGCCGTCCTTGCGGTCCTTCTCGATGGTGATGACCTGCGTCGGGCAGATGCGCTCGCAGGCGAGGCAGCAGATGCACTTGATCTCGCCCTGCTCGTCGCGCAGCATCTGGAGCCGCCCGCGGAACCGGGGCTGGAGGTGGACCGGCACTTCCGGGTATTCCACCGTGATGTGCTTCAGGTTGGCGCGCACCTTCTTGCGGTTCGCGCTGAAGAAGTTGCGGCCGAAATAGCGGCCCGTGAGCTTCAGACCCTTGTAGATGTCGTAGGGGAAGAGGGTGGAGAGGATGCTCATGCTCGCTCCTACGCCAAGAAGCGCACGGCGCCGGCGATGAAGAGATTCACCAGCGTGAGCGGGATGAAGTACTTCCAGCCCACGCTCATGAGCTGGTCGTAGCGGTAGCGGGGCAGCGTCGCGCGCACCCACAGGAAGACGAAGAGCAGGAAGAAGATCTTGCCGATGAAGAAGATCAGGTGCGGCTGGGCGAACCAGCCCCAGGAGGCCGGAACGAACTGCTGGAGGCCGAAGGGCAGAAGGTAATGACCGCCCAGGAAGAAGGCCGTCGCCAGCGCCGAGACGACGATCATGTTCGTGTACTCGGAGAGGAAGAACCAACCGAACTTCATGCCCGTGTACTCGGTGTGGAAGCCGCTCACCAATTCGCTCTCCGCCTCGGCGAGGTCGAAGGGCACGCGGTTCGTCTCGGCGAAGCCGCAGGTGAGGTAGGCGAAGAAGCCGATGAA
>CAZKIM010000004.1:31332-45172 GCA_964552855.1 uncultured Solibacteraceae bacterium
GGGGAACACGCCCAGCACGCCGGGGTAGAAGGTGACGGCGGCGAAGACCGCGAAGGCCGGGACCATGCAGATGATCGGGGCGAGCCAGAAGACGAACTTGTCGGCCTTGGCCGGCATGATGTCCTCCTTCGTCACCAGCTTCAGGCCGTCCGCCATGAAGGTCGGCAGGCCGCGGAAGAAGCTCAGGACGGGGAAGTGGCCCATCCACCACATGAACTTGTTCACGGCGCCGGTGAGGCCACGACGGCCACCGGCGATGCGGGTGGCGCCGAGGCGCACCTGCACATAGCCGATCACCTTGCGCTCGGCGAAGGTGAGCATGGGCACGACGACGAAAATGAAGGCGAGGACCGCGATGATCTGGATCAGCGCGATCAGGAGGGTCTGGGTCAGCGTCATCTGCATGGTGCTTCCTTACCTGTCCACTTCGCCGAGCACGACATCCAGCGTGCCGATGGCCGCGATCACATCCGCCAGCAGCTTGCCTTCGGTCATCTTGGGCAGCGCCTGCAGGTTCACGAAGGAAGGGCCGCGCACATGGAAGCGGTAGGGGTTCGCCGCACCCTTCTCGCCGACGAGGTAGTAGCCCAGCTCGCCCTTGGGGGCCTCGATGGGGTGGTAGACCTCGTTCACCTCGGACTTGAGGATCTTGGGCAGCTTGGCCATGACTTCGCCTTCCGGCATCCCGTCGAGGCATTGCTGGACGATGCGGTGGCTCTGGCGCATCTCGTCGAGGCGGACGAGGTAGCGGGCGTAGGTGTCGGCTTCCATGCGCGTCGGGATGTCGAATTGCATCTCGTCGTAGGCCGCGTAGGGGAAGGCCTTGCGGATGTCGTAGGGCACGCCCGCGGCGCGGAGCACGGGGCCCGTCACGCCCATGGCGAGGCACTCTTCCGCGGAGATGGGGGCGACGCCGATGGTGCGCTTCTTCCAGATGCGGTTCTCGGTGAGCAGATCCTCGTACTCATCCATGCAAGGCAGGAAGCGATCGAGGAAGGCCTGGACCTTGGCCTCGAAGCCCGGGGGCACATCGTCCCGCAGGCCGCCGATGCGGAAGGCCGTGGTGGTGAGCCGCGCGCCGCAGAAGGATTCGAAGACATCCAGGATCTCTTCGCGTTCGCGGAAGGCGTAGAGGAACACCGTCATGGCGCCGATGTCCATGGCGTGGGTGCCCAGCCAGAGCAGGTGCGAGCTGATGCGGTTCAGCTCCGTGAGCAGCGTGCGGATGTACTTGGCGCGGCGTGGCACGGAGATGCCCAGCAGCTTCTCCACGGCCTCGGCCCAGCCGAGGTTGTTGCTGACGGCGGCCACATAGTCCATGCGGTCGGTCCACACCTGGCCCTGGAAGAAGGTCTTGTTCTCGCAGATCTTCTCGACGCCGCGATGCAGGTACCCGATGACCGGATAGCAGTGCTTGATGGTCTCGCCATCGAGCCGCAGCTTCACCCGGAGCACCCCGTGGGTGGAGGGGTGCTGCGGTCCCAGGTTGATTTCCATTTCCTCGTTCTTGAACACCGCGCGCTCCTACTCGGCCTTGGGGACGGTGAGATTGATGCCGAGGTTGCCGGCGGCTTCCATGGCGAGTTTCATCAGCATGCCGCCGCGATCCTCCCGGAAGGAGATCTCGCGCTGGCCGAGGCCGAGCGTTGGATAGTCCTTGCGGAGCGCGTGGCCTTCCCAATCATCCGGGCAGAGGATGCGGACCATGTCGGTGTGGTTCTGGAAGCGGATGCCGAACATATCGAAGATCTCGCGCTCCAGCCAGTTCGCCGTCGGGTAGACCTGCTCGGCGCTCTCGGGCTCGAAGCCTTCGGGCACGAGGATGCGCAGACGCAGGCGCCGCGAGCGGGAGACGCTGGTGAGGTGGTAGACGACGGAGAAGGCGTAGCCGCTGGCCGCCGGATAGTGCGTGGCCGTCTCGTCCGCGAGCATCTCGAACTTGAGCGACTGGTCGTCGCGGCAAAGGCGCAGGGCTTCGAGGATGGCTTCCTTCTTCACCTGGCAGGTCAGCTCGCCCGCCTGCTCGAAGGCCTCCTCGACCTTGTCGCCGAGGGCTTCCATGAGCCGCTTCAGCTCCGGCGCCTGGGCCTCGGTGGGCGCGGGGAAGACCATGTCGGTGTCGTTCTTGGCGGGCACGGCGCGGACCGGCGCCTTGGGCTCCGGCTTGCCTTCCTCGGCGGCCTTGGCCTTGGCGGTCTCGAAGTCGGCGAGCTGCTTCTGCCACTTGGCCTCATCCGCCACCTTGGCGGCTTCCTGCTCGGCCACGAAGGCCTTGTAGGAGGGCAGCGGCGCGGTCTTGGGCAGGGCGATCTGGCGGTTCGGCGCGGCCTTGAGGTCCCACACATAGCCGGTGGTGGCGGGCAGGCCGCCCTCTTCGGTGGGAGTCACGGCGGCGGCCCCGGCATCCAGGCCCAGGGCATGCTCCACCGCGGCGTCCACATCCTCGCCCGCCTTGGCGGTCGGCGCGGGAGCCGCGGCGGAGGCGACGGCCTCGAACTTGATGACGGTGACGGGGCAGCCCGCGGCGGCGGCCTTGATGGCGGCCTCCAGGCTCGATCCGATCTCCACCTTGAGCGGGCTCTTCGCGGCGCGGTTCTCATCCTCCACGCCGTCCTGACGGGCCTCGCCGCGGATCATGCAGGTTTCCGCGGTCACATGGAACACATCCGCGCATTCCGCCTCGCAGGCGTTGCAGACGATGCAGCCGTCCTCGATCCAGACCTTGGTGACCGCCATCAGCCCACCGCCTCGAAGATCTCCGCGTAGCGGTCGGCCATGCTGGAAGTCATGATCTTGTCCTGCAATTTCAGGAAGCCGTAGAGCAGGCCTTCGGGGCGCGGCGGGCAACCGGGGATGTAGACATCCACCGGCACGACCTTATCCACGCCCTGGATGGTGTGGTAGCTGTCGAAGGGGCCACCGGCGGTGGCGCAGGAACCCATGGCGATGACCCACTTGGGCTCGGGCATCTGGTCGTAGAGCTGCTTGATGACGGGCGCCATCTTGTAGGTGACGGTGCCGGCCACGATCATCAGATCCGCCTGGCGCGGCGTGGCGCGGAAGATGCCCGCGCCGAAGCGGTCCATGTCGAACTTGGAGGCGCCGGCGGCCATCATCTCGATGGCGCAGCAGGCGAGGCCGAAGGTCATGGGCCAGACGCTGGACGCGCGGGCCCAGTTGATGACCTTCTCCACCTTGGTGGTGATGAGCACATGCTCGAGCGCGGTGGGCTGGTTCAGGTGTGACATGTCATCACTCCCAGGTGAGCGCGCCCTTCGACCAGATGTATCCGTAGCCGAAGAGGAGCAGGAAGAGGAAGAGGCCGATCTCCACGAGGCCGAACAGGCCCAGTTCCTTGGACTGGAGCGCCCAGGGGGTCAGGAAGACCGTCTCCACATCGAAGACGAGGAAGAGCACCGCCACCAGGTAGTAGCGCACGGAGAACTTCTCCCGCGCCTCGCTGGTGGGCGTGATGCCGCACTCGTAAGGACTGGACTTGGCGGCGCTGGGAAAGCGGGGCCGAAGCAGGCGCGACAAAGTCCAGACCGCGAGAGGCAGAGCCATCGCGATCAGAAGCAGCAGCAAAATAGGCACATAGCCGCGCATGGCTTCTCCCGAACGCTCCATTGTGCGGCGTGGCCCCTGACAGGGTCAACGCCGCATTAAAGGAGGGCCGCCGCCCCCGCCCGTTCTCCCATAGGATTGAAGGCATGCCTCAGCAGAATCCCGACCTGTCCAGGGAAGTCCTCCCCGAGGACCGCACCCTCGTCCTCCACCCGGTGCGGGATCTCTACCCCGCCCTGGACCTGACCACGGAGCCCGTGGACTTCGCCTTGTTCCAGTCCATCCCCCTGGATCTGATGCTGAAGCACCACTTCGTGCCCGTGCGGGAGGAGGCGGGCCGCCTCGTGCTGGCCCTGGCCGATCCCCTGGATGTGCACCTCCAGGACCTGCTGCGCCGCCAGCTCAAGCGTCCGCTCCAGTTCGCCGGCGCCCCCCAGGCCCAGATCCAGGAAGTGCTCAAGAAGAGCGAAAGCGGCCAGAAGGTGCTGGACGAGGCCGGGGAGGCCCTCAAGGTCCAGGTGCTCCGGGAAGAGGACATTGATGACGATGTGCTGGACCTCGAGCGCCTCACGGACAAGGACGAGGCGCCCATCATCCGTCTCGTGGACACGACGATCTTCAACGCGCTGCAGCGCCGGGCCTCGGACATCCATATGGAGACGACGGGCGCGGGCTTCCAGATCAAGTACCGCATTGACGGCAGCCTCTACGCCGCCGCCGAGCCCATTGACCGCCGCTTCGCCTCGCCCATCATCAGCCGCGTGAAGGTCATGTCCGAGCTGGACATCGCCGAGAAGCGCAAGCCGCAGGACGGCCGCTTCAAGCTGAAGGTGCGCGGCCGGGCCATTGATTTCCGCGTGAGCATCATGCCCACCATCCACGGCGAGGACGCGGTCATCCGAATCCTCGACAAGGAGAACCTCAGCGAGGAGTTCAGCAAGCTCTCGCTGGACATCCTCGGCTTCAGCCAGCACGAGCTCGCGAAGCTGCGGCGCTTCGCCAAGGAGCCCTACGGCATGTTCCTCGTCACCGGCCCCACGGGATCCGGCAAGACGACGACGCTCTACGCCGTGCTCAGCGAGATCCGCACGCCCGAGGACAAGATCATCACCATCGAGGATCCGGTCGAGTACCAGCTCGAAGGCGTCACGCAGATCCCCGTGAACGAGAAGAAGGGCCTCACCTTCGCGCTGGGCCTGCGCTCCATCCTGCGCCACGACCCGGACAAGATCCTCGTGGGCGAGATCCGCGATTCCGAAACCGCGCAGATCGCCATCCAGTCCGCGCTCACCGGCCACCTCGTCTTCACTACCGTCCACGCCAACAACACCCTGGATGTGATCGGGCGCTTCCACCACATGGGCGTGGAGGTCTACAACTTCGTCTCGTCCCTGAACTGCATCCTCGCCCAGCGCCTCGTGCGCACGCTCTGTCCCAAGTGCAAGCGGCCCCACCAAGTGCATCCGCAGGAATTGATTGATAACGGCGTGGATCCCAGCTGGGGCGCGACCGCCACCTTCTTCGACAAGGGCGGCTGCGTGGACTGCAACGGCACGGGCTTCCGCGGCCGCCAGGCCATCATCGAATTCATGGGCATGAACGACGAGTTGCGCGAGCTGCTCGTGAACCGCGCCTCCATCCGCGATGTGAAGCTCGCCGCCCGCCGCGGCGGCATGCAGACGCTCCGTGAAAGCGCGCTCGAAAAGGTCCGCACCGGCATCACCACCTTCGCCGAGATCAACAAGGTGACCTTCCGGGAAGGCGCGTGAAGGCGAGGCTCCTGGCGGCCCTGCTCGCCGCGGGGCCACTCCTCGCGGGGGATCCCCAGGCCTTGCCGCTGCGCACGACGCTGCGGGTCGAGAACCTGAAGCTGCCCGGCGACGAGGCCATGGGTCTGGTGGGGCTGTCCACCACCGCCCAGTTCGGCGGCTTCTATGTGGGGCCCGGCCTCTACGGCGCAGCGCGGGGAGAGCGCGGTGGGCTCTTCACCTTCGGCCTCGAAGGCGGCTATCGCGCGCGGCCCTTCGGTTCCCTTCCGCTGGAATGGGACGCGGGCCTCTTCATTGGCGGCGGCGGCGGCGCGTCGGCGCCCCAGGGCGGCGGACTGATGCTGCGCCCCCACGCGGGCCTCGCGCTGACGCTGGGCCGGGTGCGCCTGGGCGCGGAACTGTCCGAGGTGCGCTTCCCGAGCGGCGCCATTTCCAGCTCCCAAGTGGCGTTCTCCCTCGCCTTCACCACGGACCGGCTCTGGACACCCGCCTGGGACGGGAGCTTTCTGGATTCCGCACGATGGGAAGGACGGAGCCTGACCCTCGACGCGTTGAAAGTGGATCCTGGGGCTTCCGCCCGCACCCGGAGCGGCCGCCTGCAGCCGGCCTTTGACCTGGCCGGAGTCGGATTCACGATGGAGCTCGGCGAACCCTTCTTCCGATTCGGCACCGCGAGCGGCGCGGCGCGGGGCGACAGTTCGGGCTATGCCCAGGCGTTGGGTGGGATCGGACTCCAGACGCAGGTCCTGGGCCCGCTCGGTCTAGAACTCCGCGCCGGGGTCGGCCTTGGCGGCGGCGGCGATGTGGACACGGGCGGCGGCTTCCTCGTGTCGGGCGAAGGCGCGCTCTTCGCCCGCATCCTGGGCTGGCAGGCCTCGGCGGGATACGGGTTCCTCCGGGCGCCCGGGGGCACCTTTCAAGGGCGGACGCTCACCCTCCGCCTGGCTCACCGCTTTTCCATTCCGATCCCGCGGCCGGAGGGCGAGCCCCTCGGCGCCTTCGACCTGACGGATTGGCGCGTGGGGTCCGGCCTGCTCGTCCTCCGCGACGCGCCGAGGCAGAACGGCGGCTCCGGCACCGTCCAGATGATGACCTTGAGGGCGGATCGCCTGCTGACGCGCGGCTTCTATGTGAGCGCCGAAGCGGGCAGCGCCACCGGCGGCGGCGCGGGCGGATTCTCCACCGGGCTCGGCGGACTCGGGTGGCAGACGCCTGCCTTCGCGCGCCAGCGTCTCTTCCTCGAAGCCGCGGCGGGCGCAGGGGGCGGTGGCGGTCTCCGCACGGGCGGCGGCCTCCTCACTTCCTTTCGGGGCGGGTGGCGGGTGGCGTTGCCCCTCGGCCTCGGCCTCGAAGCTTCCGCCGGCCGCGTCCGCGCCGCGAAGGACGGCCTCGACACGGCCACCTTCGGGCTCGGCCTCAGCCTTCGCTTCGCCACGCCGGAGCGAAGCGCCCGCTGATCACCGGCTCCCAATGAACCGAAGCGCGTCGCGGATCACGCCCTCCGGCGGCCACTGATGACCGCCGAGGAAGGGTTTCCAGACCACCTCATACCCAGCGGCTCGCAGGGCCGCGCGGGCCTGTTCCAGCTCGTTCCAGCCCGGGTCGTCGTTGCCGCAAGCGAGGAAGACGACCGTGCCTCGGGGCGGCAGACCGCCACGATCATAGAATCCGCCGAAGCAGATCACGCCGCGGAGCAGGCCCTTCTCCTGCTGCGCCCACCCCACGGCGATGCGCGCGCCGCCGGAAAAGCCCCCGGCCCAGCGCGGCGAATCCGGGAAACGCCGCGCGAGCAGCGCCTTCAGCTCGCTCAGGACCTTGGCGTAGCTCGCGTCATCCAGGTAATCGCGAAAGGCGGTCGAGGCCACCAGGATCACGCCATCTGCATCGGCGGCGGACGCCACGCGGTGGATCGCGCCTGCCGCGTCGCCGCCAGGATCGAACAGCACCAGCACCGGCGCGTGGGGCGCGGGATGGGGCGGTGGGTGGATCAGGCAGATGCCCTCCACCGGGACCGTCTGGCCCAGGAGCGGCAGGGCTGTGAGCAGGAGCGCGGCGACGATTCGCGGCATCAGGCCCCCTGCACCAGCTCCCGCTCGAGGCTCTGCAATTTCTTGAGCCGGGCGTAGCGGCCCGGTTGACCTTCCAGCTCCTCCGGCGTTCCAAGCTGGGCCACCTGACCTTCTTCCAGCACCAGCACGCGCTCGCACAACTCGGCGACGAAGATGCGGTGGGTGGCGAGCACGAGCGTCGTCGTGCCGAGGAAGGTCTTGAGGTTGTCCAGGATGCGGCTTTCGGTTTCCGCGTCCACGGCCGACAGGCAGTCATCCAGCAACAGCAGGCGGGGCTTGCGAAGGAGCGCCCGCGCGAGGGCCGTGCGCTGGCGCTCGCCGCCGGAGAGGATCACGCCGCGTTCGCCCACCACCGTGTCGAGGCCCTGGGGCAGGCGCGTGATGAGCTCATCCAGGCAGACGACGCGGGCGATCTCCCAGATCTCATCGTCCGTCGCTTCCGGGCGGCCCATGGCGAGGTTGGCGCGCAGCGAATCGGAGAAGAGGAAGGCTTCCTGCGGCACCCAACCCAGCCCCGCCCAGTGCTGGCGCAGCGAGGCCTGATCCAGCGGCGTGCCATCCACCTCCAGCCACCCGCGCTGCACCTCCCGCAACCCGGCGAGGATCTGGAGCAGCACGGTCTTGCCCGAGCCGATGCCGCCCACGAGCGCGAGGCTGCCGCCCGCGGGGAGATCCACATCCACCGGCCCCACGCCGCGGCCGGATGGGAAGCGATGGACGAGACCTTCCGCTTTCATCGCGGCTGGATGCTTCGGAACCGTGATCGGCGCCACGGGAGGCAGCGCCGTGTCCAACGGATCGAGGATCTGATCCAACCGCGCCTGTCCGGCTTTCGCCCGCTGGAATAGGTTGGCCGCCCAGCCCAGGCTCATCACCGGCCAGGCCAGCGCCGTGAGATAGCCGGTGAACGCCACCAGATCGCCGAGATCAATGCGGCCCTTCACCACGAGGTCGCCGCCATAGGCCACCAACACCAAGGCCGCCGCGCCGCCGATGAACATGGCGATGGGCGCGTAGGCGCCGAAGAGCACCGTCTGCGTCATGGCGAGCCGCGCGTGGGTGGTGCTCAACCCGTGAAAGGTCTCCACGCGCTGCTCTTCCAGACTGAAGGCCTGGACGACCTTCTGGCCGCTGATGGTTTCGTGGCTGTAGGAACTGAGCGCGCTGAAGGCGAGCTGCAGCTTCTGCTGGATGACATGACTCCAGCGACCCAGCGCGTAGAAGCCGATGGCCAGCAGGCTGAAGGGCAACATCACCGCCACCGTCAGCTTCCACGAGGTCGCGAACATCAGGCCCAGCGTGATGGGCAGGATGGACACGGTCTGGAGGAAGCTCATCACGCCGGGTCCCGTCGCCATGCGCACGGTGCTGATGTCGTCGCCCATCCGTGTCATGAGGTCGCCCACGCGGTTGCGCTCATAGAACGCGAAGGGTCGGCTCAGCAGGTAGGCGTAGAGCGATTCGCGCTGCTCCTTCTCGATGGCGCGGGAAAGGCCGATGAGCACATTGCGCATGAAGTAGCGGCCAAGGCCCGCGACGGCGGTGAAGCCGAGCATCCAGGCCAGGTCCCGGTGGGCGCTCGACCAGTTCCGGGCTTCCAGTCCATGCACCGCGCGGCCCGCCCAGTAGGGCACGAAGGAAGCCGCCACGCTGCACACCAGCGTCGCCGTGAGGCCGCCCCAAAGCACGCTCCGGTGGGGCGCGAACAGCTTCAGCAGCCAAGCTCCGCGCGCGCCGCCCTGCTTGTCGCCGACTTCCGCCACGCCGCCTCCCGGGGCTTCAGCTTAACGGGACTTCACTTGAGCCGCGGACCGCGCCGGGCCATGATTCACCCCAAACCCCGGATGGACCATGACGCGCCCGCGGCTCCTGCCCTTGCTTTTCGCCTGCCTGCCCATGCTGCCCCAAGGTTCGGCCCGCCCATCCCGCATCGTCCAGGAAGCCTTCCTTTCCGATCCCGGCCCGCTGGATTTCGTGAAAGGCGAGGGCCAGGAACAGTTCATCCTCCAGTCCCTTTGCGGCGACGCGCTCATCGGCCTGTCGGCGGAAGGCAGGCCCGTGCCGCGCCTCGCCGCGTCCTGGAAGGCCGTGAAGGGCGGCCTTGACCTGATCCTGCGCGGCGACGCGCGTTTCGCGGATGGCAGCCCCGTCACGGCGGCGGATGTGATCTGGACGCTTCAGGCCATCGAAGCCGACCCCCAGGCCAGCGCCACCAAGCGCGCGGCCCTCGGCGATCTCAAGGCGATGGGCGAGGGCCCGCGCGTGAGCCTGCGCGGCGCGCGACCCGCGGCGCGGCTGCTGCAAGAGCTCTGGCGCGTGCCCATCGCCAAGGCGGGTCACGCGGAGCTGGGCAGCGGCCCCTACGCGCTTCTTCGCAGCGGCGCGGAATGGACCTTCACTGCGCGGAAGGACCACTTCCTCCACCCAACGATTCCGGGCCTTCATTTCCGCCTCCTGCCCGATGAGGCGGGGCGGCTCGTGGCCCTGCGCAAAGGTTGGTTGACCCTGGGCGTGCCGCCACCGGAGCCCGGGCTGGCGCCGCCCAGCGGCATGGTCCAGCTCATCCAACCCACGCTCGCGCAAGTCATCGTCTGGGCTGGGCCAAACCTCGGCCCCGGCGCGCTCCGCGCCCTCGCGCGGTGGCGCACGGACGCCTTCCCGCCCGCGCTCCTCGGGCAGGCCTATTCACCCGCGAAGGGACTCTGGCCGATGGCCTTGGGCTTCCCTGAACGCGAGCCCGAGCTTGGACCAGAGCCCTGCTCATCCCCGCTCGAACTCGCCTACCCTTCCGGCGACGCCGCCACGGAGCGACTGTTGCAGGCCCTCGCGGTGCGCGCCGCGAAAGATGGCGTCACGCTTCGGCTCCGCCCGATGGAATCCGGCCTCTTCCTGGATCAGCTCACCAAGGGCAAGCTGGCGCTCGCCGCCATCACCAATGTGTTCGATCCGAGCCAATGGTCCGCGCTGGGCTTCGTGGAGAAGGGCGGCGATCTCAACTTCACCGCCTGGTCCGATCCGACCGTGACGACGCTGCTCGCAGCCGCGAACCCGGATTGGACCGCGCTCCAGGATCAGTGGGCGAAGCATCCCGCCGCGTTGCCCATCCTCGATCTCCACAGCGTGCTGTGGGTGGATCGGCGGCTGGAGGTGCGGCCCAGTTCGCTCGGCCTCTACCTGCCCACGCCTGGCGCGGCGGGCTGGCGCTGGAAGGAATGAAGGCGATTCCCGGCCTCGTCTTCTGGGCCGCGGCGCTCGGCCTCGCGTGGGCGCTGCCCGGCCATCTCTGGCACGCGTCCCAACCTCCGCCCTTTCCCATCGCCGCGCTGCCGCCCACCGCCGTTGGCCTGCTGCTCCTGATCCTCGCCGCGCCGCTGCTGGTCTGGACCTTCGGGCCAAGCCTCGCGCGGGCGCGAACGCTCGGGGCGCTGGAAGCGCCGCCGGATCTGGTGTGGGCGCTCCTGCTCCTCGCCTTCTGGCCCGCCGCCGCGGGTCCGCCCGGGTGGAGCGCCTGGATCGCGGTGCTGTTGCTCGCGGCGTTGCCAAGCGAAACCCGGTGGCTCGCCTCCGCGCTGCCGCCCGAAGCGCCCTTCCCAGCCGCCTGGGGCGCGAAGGCGACGCGGGCATCCCGGGCGCGGAGCCTCGCGCGCCTCGTTCCCCGATGGCTGACCGCGCGGCTTCCGCTGTGGCTCACCGCCTCGCTCATCGCGGAACGCGTGCTGGGCCTGCCGGGACTCGGCAGCGATTGGATGGCGCGAGTGAGCCTGCGCGATCACGAAGGGCTCGCCCTGTGGGTCGCGGTCTTGGCCGCGTTATGGCTGCTTGCCACGCATCGCCGGAAGAGGACCGCGTGAAACGCCTCTGGCCACTCCTCCTGCTTCCGGCGCTGCTTCTGCCCAGTCTCGCGCTGGATCCCTTCCAGGGCGGCGCGGTGCCGAGCCTGGCTCATTGGCTGGGCACGGATGCGCTGGGTCGGGACGCGCTCCTGCGCCTGCTGCTCACCGCCGCGCAGGCCGGGGCCTATGCCTCGGTGTGCGCGGCGGGCGCGTTGGGGCTCGCCTGGCTGCTGGCCTTCACCGGATCAAGGACGGAGGACGCGCTCTCCGCCCTCCGCGCCGTGCCCGCCCTGCTCTGGCTCATCCCGCTCGCCGCGCTCATCGGCGGGCTGGAGCGGCCTCTGCTCGCGCCGCTCATCATCCTGCTTCTCGCGCCGCACCTGGAGGCGCCGCTGCGGGTGAAGGCCGAGGCGCTCAGGCGCGGCCCCGCCTGGGCGCAAGGCCGCATCGTGGGCGCGCGGCCGCTCCCGCGGCTCCTGTCCTGGGCGCCCTGGGCCGCGAACGAATCCGCCACGCTGTTCCCCAGCGCCTGGCTGGCCGCGCTATGGACGGAAACGACGCTCTCCGCGCTGGGCCTGGGGCCGGGACCTCAAGCGGACACCTTCGGTCGCCTGCTGGCGGAGGATCTCCCGAGACTCGCGGTGGGCGCGGTGAGCGCCTGGGCTGCGCTGATCCTCGTCCTCGTCCTAGCATGGAGCCTCAGCCTCCCGGAGCCTGCGCCATGACCCTCCTCGGCAAACCCCTTCCCGCCTTTTCGCTTCAGGACGACCAGGGCCGCACGGTCACGAACGCGGATCTGAAAGGCTCCTGGACCGTGCTCTACGCCTACCCCAAGGACAGCACGCCCGGCTGCACGACCGAGGCCTGCGATTTCCGCGACCGCAACGCCGCGTTGAAAAAGCTCGGCGCGAAGATCTACGGCCTCAGCCGCGACGCGATGAAGAGCCACCAGAATTTCATCGCGAAGCAGAACCTGAACTTCCCCCTGCTTTCCGACCCTGACACCGCGCTGCTCAAGCCCCTCGGCGCCTTCGGCACCAAGATCATGTACGGCAAGGAAGTCCTCGGCATCATCCGCTCCACCTTCCTCGTGGACCCCGATGGCGTCATCCGCCATGTGTGGCCCAAAGTGCGCGTGAAAGACCACGCCGAGGAAGTGGTGGCGGTGCTGAAGGAACTGAAAGGCAAATGAATCCACCGCAGGGGCGCAGAAGACGCTGAGAAAGCGACGATTCAACGGTGCAACCATGAAAATCGCCAGTGAGCAAAATGATGACGCCTCGCTCACCCGTTTTGGTTTGGAAGTGATTCAGCTCATCAAAGCAGGAGATTACGAGGGACTCGCCGATCGCTTCGGGTATGCGTTGGCGTTCGGCAAAAATCCCGGGGAAGCCATCCGCGGCGATGTGACCTCGGCCCTGGGCCGAAATGCCTTACCAATGAAGCAGATCAAGGCATCCGATTCGAAAATCACGATCAGGCGGTTCAAGCCTGACGATAAGCCTTTCATCGCCCTCGTAGAATGCGAGCTCTCTTGGCCTCCATCGTCAGATGCTTTGCTCGCCGAGCTTATCCTCACCACGGCGGATGGCGAACTGAATGTGACACTGGAGCAGATAAGCTGAGCCCGATCAGGCTCAAATAGTTCTCCGTGTCCTCCGCGTCTCTGCGGTGAACCTTCCCTTCAGACCGAGAAAATCTCCGCGCCCACGAACACCGCGAGCTTCTCCAGTGCCTCGTCCAGCGCCTTCAGGCGCGCCTTGGTGAGCTTGATGCCCTTCTCCCACCAGAGGCCGCGCACTTCGAGGTGACCTTCGTCACGGTGGACCTTCGCGTCGAGGCGGCCCACGAAGCGTTCGCCTTCGAGGATGGGCAGCACATAGTAGCCGTGCTGGCGCTTGGGCTCGGGCACGAAGGCCTCGAAGCGGTAGTCGAAGCCGAAGCGGCGCAGGCAACGCGCGCGGTCGCGCACGACAGGATCAAAGGGCGCCAGCAGGCGCAGGCCGCCCGGCGCTTCCGGCGCGGCCTTCAGGCGCTTCTCCCAATCGGCCAGCGCGTAGGCCGCCTGAGGCTTGCCATCGGAGGCATCCTCCACCAGCACTGCCACGATTCGCCCGGCGTTCGCTTCGCGCTCGCACCACGCCTTGGCCTCACTGGCTTCGATGGACGCGAAGAACTCCGCGAGCTCCTTTGGCGTGAACACGACGAGGCGTGGCGCGGCCTCTTCGCAGGCCCAGGCGACATGGGCCGCGCGATCCGGTTCTGCCGCGGCGTGGGCTTCGGGATGCACGCGCTCAGCGAGGTCGTAGACCTTATGGAATTGCACGCGCCGCGACACCGCCAGGTCGCCGCTGCGCCAGAGGAAGTCCAGCGCGGCCTTCTGCGGCTTCCAGCCCCACCAGGGTCCGCGCTTCTCGGGGTGCTCGAAGTCCTTGGACATGAGCGGGCCTTCGGCCGCGATGCGGTCTCGCACGCCTTTCACCACCGCCGCGCCATCCGTGCCGCGGAAGTGGTGCTGCCACCACGCGTGTGCCCTCATGCGCGCCTCGTCGCGGCGGAAGCGCGGCTTCCAGTGGGCGTACCAGCGCAGCGGGATGAAGCTGGC
>CAZKIM010000004.1:45272-50369 GCA_964552855.1 uncultured Solibacteraceae bacterium
ACGAAGCCGAGCGCGTCCAGCGCCCCCTTCACCGCGGCCTTCGTCGCCTTGCGGGACGGATCGTCGAGGAGCCCTTGCGCCGCCAGAAAAAGGCGGGCCGCCTGGGAGGCGGAAAGGCGGGGGGTCTGGCTTGGCGGAGGGGAACCCATGGGTTCCATCATGTCCCCCGCTTCGTCGCGTGGAGCACGCGAAATCCCGGGGGCCCATTTACAATCGAGAAATCCTCGGAAATCGGTACGGATCGGACGGGGCTGCTTCCGCGAAGCGCCCATCAGGAGAACTGCCCCATGAAAATCCACGCGCCCCTGGCCCTCCTCGCGTTGGCGGCCCCGGCCTTGCCCGCCGCGGGAACCAACGATGCCCCAGCCTGGGAGAAGCTTCCGCCCCTTACCGCAGACCCGGCGCTGCTGCTGGAATCCACGAAAGCGGTCCCCGTTCAGAGCGATGCCGGGGTGCAGGACTTGCTGGAGGAGGCCCTCATTTCCTACGACGCGCAGGGGCGTCAGGAACTCCGATACCGCTATGTCTTCCGGGTGGACCGCGACGCGTCCGTGGCGGATTGGCGCCAGGTCAGCATGTCATGGTCGCCTTGGCATGAGGCGCGACCCGAATTGCGCGCCCGGGTGATCACGCCTGATGGCCATTCTTATGAACTGGACCCCAAGACCATCGGCGAGTACAGCTCCGACAACGGGGACAAGGATGTCTACGGCGACGGCAAGACCTTGAAGGCCCCCTTGCCCCAGCTCTGCCGAGGCGCCATCGCGGAGGTGTTCGTCATCCGTAAGGAGACGACGCCCTTCGCGAGTTCCGGGGCGGCAGGATGGTGGGGGCTCAGTCAGTCCTTCCCGGTTCAGCGGACGCGCATCGAGATTTCCGCGCCGACTTCCTCCGCGCTGAAGGCGAAGGTCTACAGCCTTCCGGGGACCGCGTTCACCCGCACGGTGGAGAACGGACGCGTCCGGCTCAGTCTGGAGCTTGGGCCGATGCCAGCCCAGAAGAAGGGAGAGGCGAATCTTCCAGATGCCGATGCCTATCTCCCCAGCATCGCCTACTCGACGACGCCCTCCTGGCGCGATGCGGCCGCCGAATACGCCGCCATCGTGGATCGCCAACTGACGGGCGCGGATTTGAAGGCATGGGTGGACACGGCTACCCAGGGCGAGGCCACGCGGGATGGCAAGATCGCGCGCATTCTCGCAAAACTCCACGCCCAGGCGCGCTACACCGGCATTGAATTCGGGGTGAAGGCCATCGTGCCGACCGCCCCGGCGGAAACGCTGCGCCGGGGCTACGGCGACTGCAAAGACAAGGCTTCGCTGTTGGTCGCAGCCCTCCGCGCCGCGGGCATTCCCGCGGAAGTGGCGCTGGTGGATGTGGGTCCAGGGTCCGATGTGGATCCGGATATGCCCGGCCTGCGCCAGTTCGATCACGCCATCGTCCATGTGCCCGGTGACAAGCCGTTATGGATTGATGCCACGGCGGAATTCGCGCGTCTCGGAACCCAGTATCCCGGTGTCGCGGGCCGCTACGCCCTGATCGCTTCTCCCTCCACCACCGGCCTCACCCGCATCCCGGCGATGAACGCCGAGGACAACCTGGAGTCCGAGACCCGCGAGGTTTGGTTCGGCGACGAAGCCCCGGGCTCGGTGGTGGAAACGACGGAATGCAAAGGCAATTTCGAGCAGGGAATCCGGGGATCCTACGCCTCCGACGGACCCAAGAAGGTTCACGAGCAATTGGAAGGCTACGCCAAAGACACCTTCAAGGCGGGCTCCGTGCCCAAGATCGAATACACCGATCCAACGGATCTCACCAAACCCTTCAAGCTCGTCATCCAGGCCAAGGACGCCGCAGCCGTGAAGTCGGATAGCGCGAGCGCCGGGCTTCCGCTCAGCGTCTGGTCCATGGTCACCAGCCTCGTGGATCAACTCGGCGGGCTCCCAGACCCCAAGGACACGAGTAGGGTGAAACGGGTCGGAGCCCTCCAGTTGCCCGCGCCGTACACGCGCGAGCTTCGGTATGTCATCCATTGCCCCGCGGGCTATCGTCCCGATGTGCTGCCCCCGACCACCGATCGCGCCTTCGGTCCCGCGATCCTAAAGCAGTCGTTCCTGACCCAGGCGGATGGCTCCATCCTCGCGACCTACCGATTCAGCACCGGCAAGCAGATTTGGTCTCCGGCCGAGGTGGAGACCGGCCTGCAGGCCCTCAAGGCCTTCGGGGACGAGGACACGCCGAAGATTTCTTTTGTTCAGAGCGGCGAAGCGGACCTCGAAGCCGGAAATGTGAAGGCGGCGATCAAGGAATTCCAGGATCTGGCCAAGGCTCAACCTGGCAAGGCCAGTCCCCTTCTCCACTACGCCAACGCTCTGCTTGCCGTGGGCCTCGGGGAAGAAGCCCGTGAAAAGGCGCGGGAAGCGGTGAAGCTTGAACCCGATTCCGCCAGGACGCATATCGCCCTGGCGTGGATCAGCCAGCACGACCTCGTCGGCCGCCGTTTTGGCAAGGGCTGGGACCGCGCGACTGCCATCACCGAATACCGGAAGGCCAAGGCGCTGGACCCGAAGAGCTATGGTGCCCGCGGAGATCTCGCGATCCTCTTGGAACACGACGCGGAAGGAACCCGGTACGCCCCTGATGCCGACCTCAGCGCGGCGGTGGAGGAATACCGCGCGATCGCCAAGGATCTGGACAACCACGGACTTGACCTCAACCTCCTCATCCTTCTCGCGAAGACAGGTCGCTACGGTGAAGCCGTCTCCTTGGCCAGGACGATGAAGCCGGAACCCACGCGCAATTCCTTCCTGGTCGCCTGCCTCATCGCGTCGCAGGGATACGACCGGGGAATCCAGGCGTCGGAGGCAGAGTTCCCGGATCTGACCACCCGCCGCGCGGCCTACCTCGCGGCCGCCGATCAAGTCCTGCGCATGCGCTTCTATCCCGAAGCGGCTCGCCTGCTGCGAGAGGGCTCGGAAGGCACGAGCAGCATGGACCAAGCCCGAAGCCGAGCTGAACTCTTGGCACGGACGCGGCGCTTCGACGCGCCCCCTTCCGAGGAAGGACCCAAAGGCCTCATCCAGCGCTTCATCTGGGCCACCTTCTCGGACCGGCCCCCCAAGGAAATCTCTCCTTTCCTTTCGCCAGCCGTCACCGGCGAAGAGGGATTCGCCGACGACCTGGTGAAGTCGCTCCATGAGGTCACCCGCACGCTGTCCTCCGGCGACCTGCCTCGGGCCGTCCTCCTGGATTTGACCTTCTCCCTCTCCCAAATCGCGGTGGATGGAGACGACGCCAAGGGCTATCAGGTTCGGGTTCGCGGCCTGGATGGCAGCTCCCAGGTCTACTTCATCGCACGCATGGACGGGGCCTATCGCTTGATCGGAGTCAACGCTTCCCGCGCGGAACTTGGCCTCCAAGCCCTCTGGGATCTGGACCACGCTCGCGGCGACGAGGCCCGGAACTGGCTGGATCTCGCCCGAACGGGAGTTTCCTCGCCACCCTCCGATGATCCGGTGGCTGGAATGCCGTTCGCACGGTTGTGGACCAAGGGAAAGGCTGGCACGGATGCCGAGGCTCGCCTCGCAGCGCTCGTGCTCGCCTGCAGTGACAGCAACAGCAAGAAGCGGCTCAGCGAACTGTCGGAGGCACGCGCCAAAGCGGATGTGGATAAAGCCGTGGCGCTCGACACCGCCATCGTCGCCCTCGCCATGAAGCTCGACGACACTTCCAAGCTGGATGCAGCCTCCCTCAGGCTTATGAAGGAGGCACCGGAATCCCAGACTGCGGTGGGGATTAGGGTGGGCGCGCTGGCCAGCCAAAGCCGATGGAGCGAAGTCGTCGTGTTCTCCAAGGCCGAGCAGCCCAAGCATCCTGATTTCACGCTGCTAGAAACGGTGCAGTACGGAGCCATGGCCCAGACTGGGGACCGGATGGGTTCCGAACGGGGCCTTCAATCCCTCATTGACCGTGGCAAGGCTGACGCCGCTGACTACAACAACCTCGCCTGGAGTCAGGTCGCCCGGGGCGCGGTCACGGACCAGACCCTGGAACTCATCCGCCAAGCCACTCAGAATGGCGGCTCCTCCTACGCGCTCCACACCCTGGCGGTGGTTCTCACCGAACTCGGTCGGACGACGGAGGCACAGAAGGCGTTGCTCAAGGAAATGGATGCCCGGAGCATCGAGGAACCAGGCAGCAACGAATGGTATGTGCTCGGGCGCATCGCTGAGCAACTCGGCATCCCCGACGCGGCGTTGAAGGCCTACGCCCGGGTGAAGGCGGACAAACCCCAGGACGCGCAAGACGCGAGCAGTTGCTGGTCCCTGGCGGCCAAGCGCATCGCTGTCCTGAAAGGCGCCAAGGCCTGATCCCAAGTCGGCCTGTTCCAAGCCCCTCAGGCTTGGGACAGGCCGACCAGGGATTCGTCTTCTTCGAGGCTTGGAACCAGCGTCGCAACGCTCAGGCCACGCCGATCCCAGGCGACCATCGCGAGGCCGAGGACGAGGAGGAAGCCGAGCAGGGCGCAGGTGTTGATCGCGACCCGCAGGTAACCAAGGGCGGGGACATCCAGGAAGGGATAGAGCCACCATCCGGTGAGCTCCCCGCGCGCGACGGCGTAGGCAAGGTAGAGCAGAGGGAAACCGAGCCAGGCCACCGGGTGGGACCAACTCAGCGCGCGCTTCTCCCGCAGTAGCCACCAATGGGCGACGACAGCGACCGGCACGGCGTCGTGGAGGATGAGACTGGCCGCGAACTCCGCGCCTCCGGGATGCCACACGCCGCGCAGCATCGCTTCGTACACGACGCCGACGAGCAGCGCGTAGAGCGTGATCGCCCCACGAACCCTCGCCTGCCGGAAGATTGAAAATGGGGCGAGGAAGGTGATCGCCACGAGCAGATTGGTCAACACGCTGAAGTAGCTGTGGAAGTTGCCGGTGGCCGTCCAGGTGGAAAGGCCCATGGACCAGGCCTTGGGCAGGAAGAGGCCGAAGCGGAGCCCAAGGCCCGCGAGCGCGAGCAGCGCGATGGCCACACCGGCGATCCTGGAGCGTCGTGAAAGGTGCATCCGGCCTTTCTCCCGAATCGGCCATTGTC
>CAZKIM010000004.1:50469-54474 GCA_964552855.1 uncultured Solibacteraceae bacterium
AGCTCGGTGGCGAGCTTGGCGCCGCCGATGAGGCTCACGCGCACGCCCAGGGCGCGGGCGCCTTCCAGAAGCTCGAGGTTGGAGAGCTGGCCCGAGCAGTTGATGACGGAATCCACTTCGAGGCAGCGGGGTTCGCCCTCGCCTTCGCGCACCCAGAGGCCCGCATCGTCAACGCGCTCGTAAGCGACGCCCGGCAACATCTTCACCTTCGCGGATTTCAGCGCGGCGCGGTGGATCCATCCCGTCGTCTTGCCGAGCGTGCCGCCCATCTTGTCGGCCTTGCGCTGGCACAGCGTCACCTGCCGTTCGGCGTGGATGCCTTCGGGCTTCGGCAACAGGCCGCCGCGGTGCTCATGGGCGTCGTCCACGCCCCACTCGCGCAGGAAGGTCGCGAGGTCCGGCGCCTTGCCATCCTGCACGAGGTACTCGGCCACATCGAAGCCGATGCCGCCCGCGCCGATGATGGCGACGCGCGGCCCCGCCGTCTTCCGTCCCGCGAGCAGATCGGGATAGCTGATGACCTTCGGGTGATCGAGCCCGGGGATGTCGGGCACGCGCGGCACGACGCCGCTGGCGAGGATGATCTCGTCGAAGCCCTTGAGGTCGGCCGCGGTGGCCTTCGCGCCAAGACGCAACTCCACGCCCGCCTTCTCCATCCGCACCCGGAAGTAGCGGAGCATCTCGTAGAACTCCTCCTTGCCCGGCACGCGCTTGGCGAGGTTGACCTGACCGCCCAGCTCCGGCGCGGCTTCGAAGAGCGTGACGCGGTGGCCGCGTTCGGCGGCGTGGGCCGCGAAGCTCATGCCCGCCGCGCCGCCGCCCACGACGACGATCCGCTTGGGCGCGTCCGTCTTCGTGAAATTCAACTCCAGCTCATAGGCCGCGCGGGGGTTCACGAGGCAGGTGGCGCGCTTCTGTTTGAAGATGTGATCGAGGCAGGCCTGGTTGCAGCCGATGCAGGTGTTGATGTCATCCGGCCGGTTCTCGGCGGCCTTCTTCACGAAGTCGGGGTCGGCGAGCAGCGGCCGCGCCATGCTCACCATGTCCGCATCGCCATTGGCGAGGATGGATTCCGCCACTTCCGGCGTGTTGATGCGGTTCGTCGTGATGAGGGGGATTCCGACTTCGCCCTTCAGCTTGTGCGTCACCCAGGTGAAGGCGCCCCTGGGCACCATCGCCGCGATGGTCGGCACGCGGGCCTCGTGCCAGCCGATGCCGGTGTTGAGGATCGTCGCGCCCGCGGCCTCCACGGCCTTGGCGAGCTGGACGACCTCGTCCCAGGAAGATCCATCCGGCACCAGATCCAGCATGGAGAGCCGGAAGATGATGATGAAGTCCCGGCCCACGGCCTTGCGCACGGCCTTCACGATCTCAAGCGGAAAGCGCATGCGGTTCGCGTAGCTGCCGCCCCATTCATCCGTGCGGCGATTGGTGCGCGCGACGATGAATTCGTTGATGAGGTAGCCTTCGCTGCCCATGATCTCGACGCCATCGTAGCCCGCCTTCTGCGCGAGCTTGGCGCACTTGGCGTAGTCGCGGATCGTCGCGCGCACGCCGCGGGCGCTCAGCGCGCGGGGCTTCCAGGGCGTGATGGGCGACTTCACTTCAGACGGCGCGACGGCGAAGGGGTGATAGCTGTACCGGCCGCCGTGGAGGATCTGCAACGCGATCTTGCCTCCCGCCGCATGGACAGCCTCCGTCACCTTGCGGTGCTTGCCCACCTGCCAGAACCAGCTCAGCTGCGCGCCGAAGGGCGCGAGCCGCCCTCTCAGGTTCGGCGAGATGCCGCCCGTGACGATGAGCCCCACGCCGCCCGCCGCGCGCTCTGCATAGAAGGCCGCCATCTTCTCGAAGCCGCCGGACTCTTCTTCGAGCCCCGTGTGCATGGAGCCCATGAGCACGCGATTCTTCAGCGTGGTGAAGCCGAGATCCAGGGGTTCGAGCAGGCGCGGGTAAGGCATGAAGAGTTAAAGCATGAATCGCGGCCCTTGGGCAGAGGCGACTTGGGGTAGGTCAGCCGTGATGGCCCAAGGCGTCACCGCTCATCGAATTCGTGGACCAGCCTTTCCATCGGAAGTTTCATCGCATAACGAAAGGTGAGCATCCATCCCAGACAGATCAGAACCGAAAGGCTCAGCACCGCCATGCCCGCGCCCCGCCGAAACCACCAGCCGATGCCTGACATCAGCGCCGCGCATGGCAGCGCGGCGAGGACGAGAAGGTGAGTCGAGCCGGACAGGCACACTCGGGTGAGCGCGGGGAGCTGATCGCCCAGCCCTTCGTACATGGCCTCGTAACGAGGCACCACCCGGGTCGCGCACCAGATCTCCCATCCAGCGGACCCCAGAAGGCACACCCACAGGGCCATCATCACGGCCAGCGTCCACCTGCGGGATGTTGAAGCTTCAGACATGGCGTCTCCTTGGCCGTCTTGGCGGAAGCGGTCTTAGCGTTCCAGGACTTTTTCGATCCGCAAATCCGGCACGAGCCAGATGAAGCCCACCGCCATGAAGAGGAGGATCGCCGCCTTCGGGCTCGCGAAGGCCACCGCGATGGCGGCCGTGTAGAACCCGAGCGAAAGCTTGCCTTTGAAGTCCGAGCCGATGGCCGTCGCGAGCGTGGAATCCCTGCCGTGGTGGGCCAGCAGCGCGCGCACGAGACCGTAGTAGGCCAGGGCCGCCATCCACAGGACGCCGCCGTAGAACATCACGGGGCGCGAGGCGGCGTGGTTCTCCGCCATCCAGCTCGTGGCGTAGGGCACGAGCGAGAGCCAGAACAGCAGGTGCATGTTGGCCCAGAGGATGCGGCCGTTCACCTTCTGCGCCGCCTGGAGCAGGTGGTGGTGGTTGTTCCAGTAGATGCCCAGCATGAGGAAGCTGAGGGCGTAGCAGAGGAAGGAGGGCAGCGCCGGCGCCAGGTCCGCCCAGGCCGCGCCGTGGGGCGCCCGCAGGTCCAGCACCATGATGGTGATGAGGATGGCGAGGACGCCGTCGCTGAAGGCTTCGAGGCGGGTTTTGTGCATGGCTGCGTCCTGGGGTTCCGATGAGGATGCCACCGCCCCGCCCCAGTTGGGGGATCAGGCCGCATGGCCCTTCATCACCTCTTGACGGAGTGGCACTAAAGTATCACTTTAAACATCAGAGGCCCTCATGCTGACCAACCTCCAGCCCGTCACCGAAGTGAAACGCCGCGCCACGGAGATCATCAAAGAACTTCAGGAGACGCACGAGCCCTTGCTCATCACCCAGCATGGGCGGGCCGCGGCCGTGATGATGGACATCGAGAGCTATGAGCTCATGCAGCGACGCATGGAGATCATGGAGGCCATCGCCCAAGGCGAGCGCGACATCTCCGAAGGCCGCGTGGTGGATTGGGAGGTTGTGAAGAAGCGCCTTGCCAAATACCGGGTAGGCAAATGAAGGTCCAGCTTGCCCAGCGCGCCGCGAACGACCTTGACGAGATCCTCCGTTTCATCGCGCTCGACAATCCCCCGGCAGCAGACCAACTGGCTATCGCGGTGGAGGCTGCCATCGAGCGAGCCGCCAGGTTCCCCAAGTCAGGGCGCTGGATTCCAGAATTGGAGGTCCATCGCTACCGGGAACTCATCGTCCCTCCGATGCGAATCTTCTACTACGCGAGCGCGGAGATCCTTACCGTGGTGAGCATCAAACGCAGTGAACAGGACTTCAATCCGAAGTGGTTGGGATGAACGACCGGTTTCACTGCCCTCGGCGCAGCACGAGCTCCCCGAAGTGGGCGATTCGGTAACAGCCGTCGCGCTGCTCGCGGATCATGTCGTGCTGGCCGAGGTAGGCCAGGTCCGCCGCCGTGGCGCCCGCGCCCTTCGTGATGGCGGCCATGCCCGCGCCGGGGTTCTTGGCGATGAAGGCGAGGATGCCCAGCTGGCGGGCGGTGATCACTTCGGCCATGGGGGCTCCTGAGATGGTTAACCACCGATGGACACAGATGAACACAGATAAGGGCAAAAGCGATTCACCACGGAGG
>CAZKIM010000005.1:0-22219 GCA_964552855.1 uncultured Solibacteraceae bacterium
GTAGCGGGTGTCCCGCGCCATCGCTTCGCCATCCACCCGGAACGGTCCGAGCTGGCCGAGGCGGCCGTAGAGGCGCAGATCCGCGTCGCCGCGATTCCAGGTGTAGGTGGCGCCCGGCGTGTTCAAGCTGCCGGAAAGTCGGTAGCCGAACCGCGCGAGCTGGATGCCGCCATCCAGGTAGAACGAGGAGCCGAGCGCCACGGGGAACATCCGCGCGTCGAGCTGGGGCAGCACCTGCCGTTCCAGCGAACTCGGAAAGACCGGGCTGTAGAACGGATCGCCCTGGTTCTGGGTGAGGAAGAAGGTGCGCTCGCGGCTGGAGGTGAAGGCCAGGCTGCCCCAGGTGTAGGCCTTGCCGAAGTAGAGGTTGCTGTTGAAATTCGTCTTCCCGAGCTGGCCCAGGCCGCTGCCGAAATCCGCATCCACGAGGTTGTCGGAGGCGTCGTTGGCATCCACCGCCAACTGCCAGCCGTTCTCGCCCTGCCAGACCTCCTTGAGGTTGTAGCGATAGCGGTCCTCGTCCAGGCTCCGCTCGTGGATCCATTGACCGGAGAAGGATCCCTCATGCGTGAGGGTGGGTTTCCACCGCGCCTCGCCACCCCACAGCACGCCTTCCTTGGAGAACCATTGGGGGTTGAGCGTCGCATCGGCGCTGGGGCCGAGGGTCTGGTAGTAGCCGAGGCCGAGGCTGGTGCCGAGCGTGGAGGAAGTGCCGAGTTGCGGCGGCAGCAGGCCTGAGGCGCGATCCAGCTTGGCCGGGTAGACGCCGTAGGGCAGATAGATGTGCGTGGGCAGATGTCCCAGCAGCACCCGCAGGTTCCAGAGCTGGGCGTAGCCATCCAGATCCACGCGCAACTTCGAGAGCTTGGCGCGCCAGCCGGGCTTCTCCTCGGGGCAGGAAGTGACTTCCACCGCGTCGAAGGTCCAGATGCGCAAGGTCTCGAAGGAAACGCGAGCCGATTTCAGCGTCCAGGTGGGCGGCAGGTCCATCTCCAGCATCCACGCCTGACCGGACTTGGAGCGCCAGTTGAGCTCGAGCTTCTCGCAGCGCAGGCGCAGATCCGGCGCCTCCAGGCGGATGCGGCCTTCCGCCGTGATCTCGCCGGTGCGCAGGTTGTACTGGATGCGATCCGCGAGCAGCAGCAGGCCCTCGCCCTGGATGGCTCCGCCTTCCAGCGTCCACTGCTCGCCCTGCTGAACGACCTTCTGGCCGCGCCAGGCGAAGGGCAGTCCGGAACCCGTGGTGGAGGGTCCGAATTCAAAGGGCCGATACGGCAGGAGGAATTCCGGCGGCGGCGCCTGAAGGGGTTTCCCTTGCGGGATCACGGGCAGACCCTGGGCCGCGAGCCTCAGGGCGAGCGCTCCGAGGAATCCCGCGCGGCGCAATCGGATCACCGCCATCCGGATCTCACGGGTGCGGAAGGAAATGGGTCGAGAGCAGGAAGAGCCCCAGGCCCGAGGCGATGGCGAGCGTGCTTTTCCAGCCGGGTTCCTTCTGCACTTCCGGCAGCAGGTCCGAGCTGGCCACATAGATGGCGAGGCCCGCGGCGGCGGCGAGGGTCGGCCCCACGGGGATCTTCAGCAGTTCCTGACCCCACGCGCCCAGGAGCGTGGCGAGGGCCAGCACCCCGGCCGCGCCGATGGCGCCCGCCGCGCCGAAGCCCCGCGCCAGGAAGATGCTGGCGATGGTGCCGCCTTCGGGGATGCGGTGGACGAGGATCGCGGCGAACATGAGCGCGCCCAGATCGCCGTGCGCGGCCAGCGCCGCCGCGAGGGCCACGCCATCCATCAAGCTGTGGAGGGAAAGGCCCACCAGCGCCATGACGCCGCCCATGCGGCTCCCGGCGTGGGTCTCTTCGCCGTAATGGAAGTGGGGCGTGATGCCGTGCTCCATCAGGTGCACGAGCAGGAAGCCGAAGACGATCCAGATGGCGTTAGCGTGACCGCCGTTTTCAGGCGCGAGGCATTCAGGCAGGATGCCCATGAGCGCCACCGCCAGCAGGTAGCCGGCCGCGACGCCCGAGATGAGCCGCATGACCGAAGCGCGGTCGCGCAGGAAGCGCACCACCGCCCAGCCGCCCAGGAGCGAACCCAGGGCGGCCAGGACGGAGAGGCGGAACAGTTCCATCAGGCTTCAGTCTTCTTGGCCTTGGTGGCGCGCGGTGTCTTCGCCTTGGGAGCGGGAGCCTCGTCCGAGGGTTCCGCGGCCTTCTTGGCGCGCGCGGTCTTCTTGGGCTTGGCAGCGGCTTCTCCGGCTTCCACGGCCTCGGCCTTCTTCACCGCGCGCTTCTTGGGCGCGGCCTTGGGGGCTTCTTCGGCGGCGGCTTCGACCTTCGCGGCGGCGAGCTTCTTGGGCCGCGCGGCGGGAGTGATGAGGGAGGCCAGCACCTCGCCGCTCAGCTTGGGAGGCTCCGGCGCGGGTTCAGTCTTGGCTTCCGTCGCGGGAGCGGAACCCTCGGTCCCGCCTTCCGGGCGATCGCCGCCGCGGCCACGGCGACGACGGCGGCGACGGCGCTTGCGTCCACCTTCGGTCTTGCCATCCTCCTCGCCTTCGGAGTCCTCGCCTTCTTCCTCGTCGTCCTCGGGCTTGGCGCTTTCGAAGAGGGAACGCAAGCGCTCGCGCTCTTCGAGCGCGGCGCGCTGGAGATCGCGCTGGTCGTAGCCGAAGCCGCCCTTGCTGGCGTCGGACTTGGCCTCATGCTTGGCTTCGGACTTGGGTTCGGACAGGGCCTTCTCGAAGGAGATGGGGCTGTCGCCGCCGAGCACCACCGTTTCGTCCTCGCGCTTGCGGCGGGGCTCGTGATGGGGCTTGGCGTGCGTTTCGGCCTTGGGCTCCCGCTCCTCGTCGCGGCGCTCGATCTCCGCCTGCATGTCGCCGTAGGACACGGCGTAGTCGGGGATGATCTTCACCTCGACCTCGCCCCGCTCTTCTAGCTCGGCCAAATCGCGGCGCTTGGCGTTCAGGACCTCCGTGGCGATGGCCGGCGCCAGGCGCACGGCCACACGCTTCACATCGCCCTTGGCCGTGATCGCCTTGATGCGGCGCACCACGGAGATGACGAGCGCTTCGAGGCTCTTCACCTTGCCGCTGCCCTGGCACATGGGGCAGGCTTCGTGCGTGACATGCTCCAGGCTGGGGCGGATGCGCTGGCGCGTCATGACGAGCACGCCGAAGCGGTTGATCTTGCCCACCTCCATGCGCGCCTTGTCAGCCTTGAGGCCTTCCACGAGCCGATCCTGCACGGCCTTGTTGTGGCTCTCTTTCCGCATGTCAATGAAGTCAATGACGACGAGGCCCGCGAGGTCGCGCAGGCGCAGCTGGCGGGCGACCTCTTCGGCGGCCTCCAGATTCGTCTTGTAGGCCGTGTCCTCCTGGTTGTCGCCGGAGGTCTTGCCGGAGTTCACATCAATGGCGACGAGGGCTTCGGTCTGGTCGAGGACGAGCGCGCCGCCGCTGGGCAGCGGCACCTTGCGGCCGTAGACGCGGTCAATCTGCTCCTCGGTCTGGAACTTCGAGAAGAGCGGCTTCTTGCCCGTGTAGTGGCGGATGGCGTCCACATGCTTGGGCATGGTGCGACGGAAGAAGGACTGGGCGTCGTGGAAGGTGTCCAGGTCGTCAATGTGGACCTCTTCGATGTCCGGCGACCAGCTGTCCCGCAGGGTGCGGGTCACCACATCGTCCTCCTGCCACACGAGGCCCGGGCCCGCGCGGTGCTTGAAGCGGGAGTTCACTTCCTTCCAGGAGTCCAGGAGGAACTCCAGATCGCGCTGGAAGTCCTCCTTGGTGACGCCCATGGAGGCGGTGCGCACGATGACGCCGAGATCCTTGGGAATCTCCAGCTCGTCAATGAGCTTCTTGAAATGCTTGCGCTCGTCCTGGCCTTCGATCTTGCGGCTGATGCCGTTCACGGGATTGCCGGGCGTGATGACGAGGAAGCGGCCCGCGAGGCTGATCTGGGCCGTCATCATCGCGCCCTTGGAGCCCAGCTCCTCGCGCACGGCCTGGACCATGATCTCCTGGTCCTTGTGCAGCAGGTCCTGGATGCGACCGCGGCGGCCATCGGGGCTCACCAGGTCGCGGGGCAGCTCGCCCAGGGGAAGGAAGCCGTTCTTCGTTCCACCGAAATGGACGAAGGCCGCCTGCAGCGCCGTGTCCACGCGGACGATCTTGGCCTTGTAGATGTTGCCCTTGATCTTCTCGTTGTGGATGAACTCCACATCGTAGTCGTAGAGGACGCCGTCTTGCAGGGTGGCGACGCGGATCTCTTCGGGATCGGTCGCGTTGATGAGCATGGTCTTGCGGCTCAAAGGAAGCTCCTTGCATGGACCTTGCCGGAGCCCGGGCTCCCGGGTGCGGCGGTATGCAGATTGTGGTTGGGGATGGGGGGACCCAGAGTTCCCGGGGGCGGGCTGTCCCGCCGACGGGCTCCCTCAGGGGGGATCTCGCGGCGTCGGGCGGGGGTGCGCGGGAACCGGCTCCAGCCTGTCCGACCGGGGCAGTATGCCCGGATGAGGGGGAAGGCGCAAGAACGCCCAGATGTTAAGCCGTGCAAAGACCAAGCTTCGACACGACCAGACGAGGCCGCTCCGACTTAATGCCGACATTTGGAATTCAAATTTCAATCCGCGTTGACCTGGCGGATAGAGTCCTTTCCCAGATCCCACCCCAACCCATCATGCCCACCCATCCGCCGCGTTGACGCGAGCGGATCCGCGAGGAGCGCAGCGTGCCACATCCCACTTCCATCCCTCTCGCCATGGCGCTGGCCGCGACAGCGACCTTCGCGAGACCACCAGAGAAACGCCCCGCCCCTTCGTTCGAGCTGGAGGCGCCGAAGGAGATCTCGCCTTCCCGCGCCGCGGCCGTGAAGGCGCTGGCGCTCTTCACGGCGGAGATCATCCAGCGCGGCAGCCTGCCGCCCGGCTTTCCGCCAGTGGTCCAGAACCCGGAGCAGATGAAGCATGCCCGCATCGGATGGGGGTTCGAGGTTTACGAACCGCATCCGATCAGCCTGGAAGCGGGCCTGACGCTCGAGGCGGCCGCGAACCCCGTCGGTTCCTGGCGCTATGCCGTCCTCCTCCAGGGCCATCCGATCTTCCTGATGACCTTGGCTCCCACGGCCGAGGGATGGCAGATGGTGTCCATGGGCGGCGCCGGGCTTGGCGAAGAGATCGGCGCGCTGCTTCCCCGATTTGCGGGACAGACCGGGACCAAGCTCCGATTCATCCGAGTGCCGCAGGCCATGGCCGACTTCATCGAAGTCAAAGAAGGCGACCAGCCAGCGCGCTACCTGCCGTTGCGCGCCGCGCGCATGAGCCTCCAGATCGAGCAGCCCGAGGGCATCCAGGCCGAGCCGTTGGAGGCCTCCGCGATCCTTCCCCACCTGCGCCAGGCCGTGGCCCGCGCGCTGACCCACTCGCGCTGACAGGAGCCCCCATGAAGAAGATCCTGCGCCAAGCCCTCCTCCCGGTCGCGCTCGCCTCGGCTGCCATGGCCGCCCAAGCGGGGGACGGCTACAACTACCTCTATGTGGACCAGGTGACCCAGGAGCACAGCCAGTGGTGCTGGGCCGCATCCTCGGTGGATGTGCTGTCCTGGTACGGCGTCAACGAAAGCCAATGCGCCGCCGTGAACTGGGCCTACGGCATCAATTACGCCTGCGGGAACACGACCTTCGACTGGAACAGCCCGGCCAATTCGCCCAATGGGCTCTACGGCCAGTCCGGGAGCGTCCAGAATGTGCTTGGCGCCAACGGCGTTCCAAACCAGGGCTACGCCAGCGCCCTGAGCTGGAGCGCCATCGTGAACGACATCAACGCCAACCGCCCCTTCGTGATCCGGTTCGGCTGGTATGGCGGAGGCGGCCACATCCTCGTGGGCTACGGATGGGATGTCTACGGCGGCACGGAGTATGTCGGTTACATGAACCCCTGGCCGGGTGAAGGCTTCACCTGGTCCACCTATGCGTGGACGGTGAACGCGCCCTACGACCACACCTGGACCCACTCTCTGCGGATGACGCGCTAAGAGCCTCCCCAGCCTCGCGACAAGGACCGGCCTCATGGCCGGTCCTTGTCGTTCAAGGCTTCCGGGGCATCAGGTAGCCGCAATCCTCCCAAGTCACACCGAATTCACATCCTCTTCCTTCGGGCGTTCCGGGGCTTTCAGAGCCTTGATGCAGGAGGAAATGCCCATGAACGCCAAGACTCTCGCCCTCGCCGTCGCGCTCGCCGCCACGGTCGCCCAGGCCCAGACCGTCACGGTCATGGGCTCCACCGCCCTCGGGCCGCTCATGAAGCGCGCCGCCGAGATGTACATGAAGTCCCACCCGGGCGTCCAGATCGCCATCAGCGGCGGCGGCTCCATGACCGGCCTGAACCAGATCGCGGCCGGCAACTGCACCATCGGCATCTCCGATGTCTACGCGACGCCCGACCAGGAAAAGGCCGGTGTGAAGAACCACGACATCGTGATCGAGCCCTTCACGCTGGTGGTCAACCCATCCGTCAGCGTCCGCAACCTCAGCGCCCAGCAGGCCGAGGCGCTCTTCATCGGCGGCATCACCAACTGGAACCAGGTGGGCGGCGCCGACATGAAGGTCATCCGCATCAACCGTCCCGAGTCCAGCGGCACCCGCGCCGTGCAGCAGAAGACCGTCCTGAACGGCAAGCCCTTCAGCGCCGACCAGCTGATCATGGACTCCAGCGGCGCGGTGCTCACCGCCACCAGCACCACCAAGGGCGCCATCGCCTTCGTGGAACTGGATTTCGCCGAGAAGAACAAGGGCAAGGTCGCGGCCGTCTCGTTCAACGGCGCCTTCTGCACGCCGGAGAATGTGAAGGCGGGCAAGTATCCGCTCTTCTCTTACGGCCACGCCTACCTGAATCCCGCCAAGACCGACGCCAAGGCGCTGGCGGTGGCGGAGGACTTCCTGAAGTTCATCCTCAGCGCCTCCTTCCAGGATGAAGTCGTGCCCAAGGCCGGGTACATGCCCGTCGCCCTGGCCGCCAAGCTGAAGACGAAGCTCTGAGTTGAGAAGCTTCCGCGCCCAAGCCCTCCCCAGTCCGTCCAGGCGATCCCTCTCGCTCTGGGCGGACCGCGGCGCGGGCACGCTCTTCCTCGTCTGCACGCTGGTGCTCGTGGCGCTGATCTTCAGCCTGCTGGGCTTCCTGGCCTGGCGCGGCGCGGGCGCCTTCATCGCCATCCCCGGCAACACGGACCGCGTCCTTTCGCTGCGGGAGGTCTTCCTCGGCCTGGATTGGAGCCCGACCCAGGATCGCTTTGGCGTGCTGCCGTTCATCCTCGGCTCCTTCACCGTCGTGGGGCTCTCCATTGCCCTCGCCGGACCGCTGGGCATCCTCACCGCCGTGTTCGTGACCCAGGTCGCGCCGCGGTGGATGCGGGCGGTGATGCGCCAGGCCATGGATCTCCTCGTGGGCATCCCCTCCGTCGTCTATGGCATCTTCGGCCTCGCGACCCTGCTGCCCTTCCTCAGCGAGCGCTGGCTGGAAGGACAGCCCGCGGCCGGATTCCTCGTCTCGGCGCTGATCCTCACGGTGATGATCGTCCCCACCATCGTGAGCCTGTCCATGGACGCCTTCGAGGCCCTGCCCCGCTCGCTGGACGAGGGCGCGCGCGCCCTTGGCTCCACCACCTGGCAAAGCATCGCCCGGGTGCTCGTTCCCGCCGCGTGGCCGCGGCTCGTGACCGCCGTGGTGCTTGGCATGGGCCGCGCCATCGGAGAAGCCATGGCCATCCAGATGGTCATTGGAAACAATCCTCAGTGGATCGGCCTCATGCGCGACCTCACGGACAAGACGCCCATCCTGCGCTTCCTCTTCACGCCCGCGTCCACTTTGACGACGGAGCTGGTGCAGGAACTGCCCAACACGGCGGCCCACTCGGCCTGGAACCATGTGCTCTTCGCCCTGGGCCTGCTGCTCTACCTGCTCACCATGGGTTCCATCCTGCTCACGCGGCGCCTCTCGCGGAGGCGCGCGTGAAGCGGCTCGATCTCAAGCCCAGGCGTTCGGCGCGCGTCATGGACGCGGCCATGAAGGCCGTGCTCTGGGCCGTGGCGCTGGGCTTCGTCGCCGCGCTGCTGGTCGTGATGGGCGCCATCCTGAAGCAGGGCTGGCCCGTGCTGAACTGGGGCTTCCTCACGAAGATGCCGGAGACGCTGGACGCGGGCGGCGGCATCCGCCCCGAGCTCTTCAATTCGCTCTACCTCGTGGCTCTGTCCCTGGCGGCGTCCCTGCCCATCGGCATCGGCGCGGGCATCTACATGGCCGAGTACGCGAAGGAAGGGCGCTGGACGGCCTTCCTGCGACTGTGCATCGAGACCCTGGCCGCCACGCCCTCCATCGTCATCGCCCTCTTCGGCCTCATGGTCTTCGTGCAGGCCCTGGATTGGAGCTTCTCCATCCGCTCCGGCGCGTGCGCCCTGGCTTTGCTGAACATCCCCGTCATCACCCGCGTGACCGAACTGAGCTTGCGGGGCGTGCCCCAGGAACTGAAGGAAGCCAGCTACGGCCTTGGCGCGACCAAGCTCCAGACCATCCTGCGGGTGCTGCTGCCCGCCGCCGCGCCGGGCCTGCTCACGGGAACCGTGCTGGCCGCGGGCCGCGCCTTCGGCGAAAGCGCCGTGCTGGTCTTCACCGCCGGGACCAACACGAGCATGGCCTTCCCGGATTTCAGCCTGAAGGCGCCGGGCGAAACCCTCGCCGTCCACCTCTGGTATGTGGTCTCGGACGGCACGCTGCCCGACGCCCGTGAAATCGCCGCCGGCACCGCTGCCGTGATGGTGCTGCTCCTGCTCGTCTTGAACATCGTCGTCCGACTGGTGGAACGGAGGTTGAAACGCCATGCCCGATAGCGCCGTGCTCGAACCCGTGACCGCGACCCCGCCCCGGCCATCGCCGGAAGCCAAACTGCGCGCCGTGGATCTCCGCGTCGCCTATGGCGCGAAAGAGGTCCTGAAGGGCGTGAGCCTCGACATCCCCGCCAACCAGGTGACGGCCATCATCGGCCCTTCTGGATGCGGCAAGAGCACCTTCCTCAAATGCTTCAACCGCATCCACGAGCTGGGCGGACCCGCCAAGGTCGGTGGGCGGTTGGAGCTCGAAGGCCGGGACCTCATGGCGCTGCATGAAGTCGAACTGCGGCGCCGGGTGGGTATGGTGTTCCAGAAACCCAATCCATTCCCCAAATCCATCTACGACAATGTGGCCTTCGGCCCTCGGCTCTTCGGCGTCCGCGGACGCGCGGACCTGGATGGGGCGGTGGAGGACGGGCTGCGGAAGGCCGCGCTCTGGGACGAAGTGAAGGACCGCCTCAAGGATTCCGCCTTCGGCCTCTCCGGCGGTCAGCAGCAGCGCCTCTGCATCGCGCGGGCGCTCGCCGTCCAGCCTGAAGTGCTGCTCATGGATGAACCCTGCTCCGCGCTGGATCCCATCGCGACGGCCAAGATCGAAGACCTCATCTTCGACCTGAAGCAGGACCTCACCATCGTGATCGTCACCCACAACATGCAGCAGGCGGCCCGGGCCAGCGACCGCACGGCCTTCCTGTGGATGGGCGAGCTGGTGGAGGAAGGCGTCACCGAGGCGATCTTCACGAACCCGAAGAAGGCGATGACCGAGGACTACATCACGGGGAGGTTTGGCTGATGATCCGCCATCACGACGAAGACCTGAAGCGGCTGCGCGATGGCCTCACCGCCATGGCCGGCCAGGTGGAATGGATGCTGGACCTGACGCTCCGCGCCCTGCTGGAGCGGCGGGATGATCTCGCGGACCGCGTGAGCGCGCTGGACTCCGGCGTGGACGAGCAGGAACTGAAGCTCGACAAGAGCTGCATTGACATCCTCGCGCTCGGCGCGCCGGTGGCCAAGGATCTGCGCCTCGTCGCCAGCGCCCTCAAGATCATCCCGGAGCTGGAACGCATCGGCGACCACTGCTGCAACATCGCCCGGCGGGCCAAGCTGCTGAACGGCCAGCCCTGGATCCTTTCCGGCGACGCCATGGCGCGGCTTGGCAAGGAAACCCGCGGCATGGTGCGACAGGCCGTGGACGCCTTCGTGCAGGGGGACGCCTCCATGGCGCGGGCCGTCATCGCCGCGGACGACCTCGTGGATGGCCTGTACATGGACATCTACCGCGAGCTGCTCCGCCTCATGCTCAGCGACCCCCTTTGCGTGGAGCGGGCTTCCCACCTCATCCTGGTGGCCAAGAACTGGGAACGCATCGCCGATCAGGCGACCAACATCGCCGAAGAGGTGCTATTCATCCTCGAAGGCCGTAATGTGAAACATCCCCACCTCCAGGACCCGCCGTAATCCCATGCCGAACATCCTCCTTCTCGAAGACGACGCGGAAATCCGTCTAGGCGTCGAGCAACACCTGAAGCGCGAAGGCTTCACCGTCTCCTCGTTCGGAGAAGGCCAACCGGCCGTCAAAGCCCTCCAGGCCCCCGGCGCGAAATTCGACGCGGCCCTCCTGGACCTCACGCTGCCGGACATGGATGGGCTGGAAGTGCTCCGCGCCATCCGCGGCGGGCGGCTCCGGGCCCTGCCGGTGGTGCTGGTGACGGCCCGGAGCGAGGAGATTGACCGGGTGCTCGGCCTGGAGCTCGGGGCGGACGATTACATCTCCAAACCCTTCTCGGTCCGTGAACTGGCGGCCCGGGTGCGGGCCATCCTGCGTCGCGCGGCCTTCATCGAGGACACCGCCCACGGTCAGGTGCTCACCATGGGTCCGCTCATGGTGGATCTGGACATGCATCTCGCGCGGGTGGACGGCGCGCCCGTGGACCTGACCCGCCGGGAATTCGAACTGCTCGCCTATTTCCTCAAGAACCCCCGCCGGGTGCTGGGGCGCGAGAAGATCCTCCAGCAGGTGTGGGGCCTGGAGTACCTCGGGGAGAGCCGGACCATTGACGCCCATGTGCGGCGCGTGCGGGCCAAGCTCGGCTCCGCGGGCGACCTCATCGAGACCGTGGTGGGCGTGGGTTATCGCATGGGAAGCGTGGAGAAGTGAAACCGCGCTTCCGGTGAGGGGCGTGGACCGGGATAATGGGGTGTTTGCCTTTCCCACGGAGCGCCCATGTCCCTCAACGCCCTCATGCGCTGGCTCAAGCCCCGCGAGATGGTGTTCTTCGAGCTCCTCGAAGCTTCCGCCGCCAACATCCTCGAGGCGGCCCAGCTCTTCGACCGCGAGCTCCGCAGCGGCGATCCCGGCCGCTACGCCGAACTGCGTCGGCAGATGAAGGACCTGGAGCACAAAGGCGACGAGCTCACCCACCAGATCGTGGACAAGCTCAACCAGACCTTCGTCACGCCCATCGAACGGGAGGACATCCTCGACCTGGCCCATTGCATGGACGATGTCGCCGACTGCATTGACGCCGTCTGCGAGCGCCTCGTCCTCTACCGCATTGACCGGATCATGCCCGCCGCCATGCAGCTATCCAGCGTCATCGTGGAAGGCGCCCAGGAGACGGTGAAGCTCATCGGCAGCCTGCGGAAGATGGACAATGTGGCCGACATCCGCGCCCGCATCCGCAATGTCCACACGCTGGAGAACAAGGCGGACAGCCTCTATCACGGGGCCTTGGCCCAGATCTTCGAAAACCCCAAGGACCCCATCGAACTCATGAAGTGGAAGGAAATCCTGGAGACCATCGAGGAGGCGACGGATCGCATCGAGCGCGTGGCCCAGACCGTGGGCTCCACCGTCATGCGCAACGCCTAGGCGCGCGGCATGCTGCACCCCGAGCTCGCCCTCGTCCTCATCGTCCTGGCGGCGCTGGTCTTCGACTACAGCAACGGCTTCCATGACACGGCCAACGCCATCGCCACCGTGGTGTCCACGGGGGTGATGCCCGCGCGCTACGCCATCTTCATGGCCGCCGTCCTGAATTTCGCCGGCGCCCTCACGGGAACCCAGGTGGCGACCACCATCGCCAAGGGCATCGCCGACGCGCAGTTCGTCGTTCCGGCGGTGGTCGCATCCGCCGTGCTCTCAGCCCTCGCCTGGAACCTCATCACCTGGTGGTTCGGCATCCCTTCCAGCTCCAGCCATGCCCTCGTGGGCGCGCTTGCGGGCGCGGTGGTGGCCGAGGCGGGCGCCTCCCACCTCCACACCGCGAAGCTGGAAGAGGTCGGCAAATACCTCATCATCTCGCCCCTGCTCGGCTTCCTGCTGGCGGCCATCCTCATCCTGCTGCTGCTTTGGATCTGCCGCCGCCTCAGCAGCTGGAAGGTGAACAAGGTCTTCCGCCGGGCCCAGATCTTCAGCGCGGCCGCGGTCTCCTTCGCCCACGGCACCAGCGACGCCCAGAAGACCATGGGCATCATCGCCCTCGCCCTCATCACCTACGGCAAGCTCGCCGCCCACGGCACCGCCGTGGACATTCCCCTCTGGGTGAAGCTTGCCTGCGCGGCGGCCATGGGTCTCGGCACCGCGTCGGGCGGCTGGAAGATCATCAAGACCATGGGCTCGAAGATCGTCAAGATGAAGCCCATCCACGGCTTCGCATCCGAGATCAGTTCGGCGGCCGTGCTCTTCTTCACGGCCCACCTGGGCATTCCCGTCAGCACGACCCATGTGAAGACCGGCGCCGTCATGGGCGTGGGCGCGAGCATGAATGTCTCCGCCGTGCGCTGGGGTGTGGCCGGCAACATCATCGTCGCCTGGGTGCTCACCATCCCCATGTCCGCGCTCATCGCGGCTGGCTTCCTGCACCTGCTCCGTCCGCTGTTCTGACCTGGCCTAGAGCTGGATCTTCAACACCTTCCCGGCCCAGCGCGTCTGGGCTGCGAAGGCACCATCAAGGCCGGTGGCCTGGATCCGCCACTTGCCGTCCGCGAGTCGCGTGAGGACCGGTTTCACCTTCAGTCCGGCGATCGTGAAGCGGGCGACGCCATCCCACAGCGGATGCTTGCCGGCGGCTAGGGTAAGCCCCTGCTGGTCGAGCATCTCCAGCTCGCCACGATCATTCCCGAGCTTGAGATAGCGCGTATGGAGCACGCGGCCGGGCGTGAGGCTCCGCACATTCCAGGGATCGAAACGAAGCGACTGGAGCGGATTCCCCGACGCGGCCGTGATTTCGAGGGACCACCCAGGTTGATCGAGGTAGGCCGCTTCCGCCGTGGCCCGTGCCTTCAGCGCCACCTCCGCCGCCCGCATCGCCGCCCCATGCAGGCTGGGATCCAGCGGCGGCAGTCGCGTCATGTCCGCGTCGCTCACCGCATCGCGAAGGGCCTCGTCCAGCGAGGCGGGCTTCCCTTCGTTGAGCGCGGCTTCCCAACCGGGGCGGAAGCGGTCCAACAGTTGGGCGAAGGCGGGGCCGAGGTCGTAGACGCGCTGATCCCGCAAATGCTCCGCGCCGATGCGGGGCGCCGTTGGCGCATCGAAGGCCTTGCGACCCAGCGCCCGGTATTCCACGCAGGTCGCCAGTCCCTCGTTCAGCTCGCACCCGCGCTCATAGGCCGCCGCCTCCGACCCGATGCGGGCGAAGCGCCCGAGGCGCGTCGCCATGGCCCGACGCGCGTAGGCCTTGGCGAGCGGGACCTCCTCGCAGCGGAGCGCGGACCAGAGATCGGCCTCCTCTTCCCAGCGGGTCGCGAGCACCTCGCCATCCACCGCGGGATAGGTGAACAACTCCGCCTCATTGCCCGCCCAGGTGGGGTGCTCCTTCCGCTGGTAGACATGGAAGCACTCATGGATCATCGTCGCGGCCCGGGTGGTGGGGTCCACGCCCTCCGCGGGCATGAGGGTGGCCGTCTTCACGCCGCCGATGTCGGCGGAACTGTTGGCCGTCACCGCCTCCTGGCGACCTTCCATCACCCACCACCCATTCGCCGCCTGGACGAAGCCCGGCGGGGGCTGGGGATGACGGATCAACCAGGTGCGGCGTCCATCGAAGATGGCCAAAGGCATCCGCGCCGGGGCGTAGCCGGGCCACAGAGGCCGCGCGGCCATCCCATCGAAGGCGCGCAGAATCGCCTCGGGAGGCTGTGGGGCCTGAGCCTCAGCCGACCCGACCGCCATCCCCGCCATCAGGATCACCACCCCCCGAAGCCGCATGTGGACCTCCGACAGGGAATGCTACGATGGTTTTCGTATTTCGATTAGCCCTACCGGGGCGGGTGCTCCAGGTAGGTGAGCTGGGGGCTCTTCTCGGCGGTGGTGCGGCGCTGCCAGTCGTTCTCGAAAAGGATGGCGGGGTTGCCATCGGCGTCCTCCACCAGTTCGCCCCAGTACTTGTTCACCTCGGGCCAGCCGCCCGTGATCCAACGAGCCATCTGGAAGGCGCGGGGGTCCATCATCACCGGGCAGGCGTACTCGTCCTTGAGTCGGTGCTGGAAGACCTCGAACTGCAAGCGACCGATGGCGCCCAGCACTGGCAGCGGCGCGCCGCCCTTGGGCCAGAACACCTGGACGACGCCTTCTTCGGCGATCTGTTGGAGCCCTTTGAGGAAGCCCTTTCGCGCGCCGGGGTCCGCCAGCCGCACGGAGGCGAACTGCTCGGGGCTGAAGCGCGGCACCGCGTGGAAATCCACAGGTCCCGCCGCGCTGAGCACATCGCCGATGCGGAAGACGCCGGGGTTGATGAGGCCGAGGATGTCGCCGGGATAGGCTTCGTCCACGATCTCGCGTTCACGGCCGAAGAACATATGCGGGTAGTTGAGCTTGATCGTCTTGGCGCCGCGCACATGGAGCGCGTCCATGCCCCGCTCGAACTTGCCGCTGACGATGCGCGCGAAGGCCACGCGGTCCCGGTGGGCCTTGTTCATGTTGGCCTGCACCTTGAAGACGAAGGCCGTGAAGCCCTTGGACTCCGGTTCGATGCTGCGGCCATCCGCGGTGGGGCGCGGCATGGGCTGGGGCGCGAGGTCGAGGAACACATCCAGGAAGTCGGCCACGCCGAAGTTGTTCACGGCGGAGCCGAAGAACATGGGCGACTGCTCGCCACGCCGGAACGCCTCCGCATCGAAGGCCGGCAGCACCGTGTCCATGAGCTCGATGTCGTCCTTGAGCTTCTGGAGTTCCTCCGCCGTGAGCAGCGCTTGGATCTCGGGATCGTCCAGGCCGCCTTCGCCGGATTCCTTCGCGCGCTGGCCTTTCTTCGCCCGCTCGAAGAGGCGGATCCTGCCGGTGGCGCGCACATAGACGCCCTTGAAGTCGGGGCCGTTGCCGATGGGCCAGGTCATGGGCACCGCGTGGAGGCCGAACAACTCCTCCACCTCGTCAATGAGCTCCACGGGCTCGCGGCCCGGACGATCCAGCTTGTTGACGAAGGTGAAGATGGGGAGCTTGCGCTCGCTGGCGACGCGAAAGAGCTTCTTCGTCTGCTCTTCCACGCCCTTGGCGCAGTCCAGGAGCATCACGACGGAATCGGCGGCGGTGAGCGCGCGGTAGGTGTCCTCGCTGAAATCCTGGTGACCCGGCGTGTCCAGGAGGTTGATGGCGAAGCCTTTGTAGTCGAACTGCATGGCGGCGCTCGTCACGCTGATGCCGCGCTCCTGCTCGATGCTCATCCAGTCCGACTGGGCGTGGCCCGCGCCTTCGCGGCCCTTCACCGAGCCCGCCCGGTCAATGGCGCCGGAATAGAGCAGCAGCTTCTCGGTGAGCGTCGTCTTGCCCGCGTCCGGGTGGGAGATGATGGCGAAGGTGCGGCGCCGGGCGATTTCCTGCTGAAGACTCATTGGGCTTCCATTGAGAACGCAAAAAAGGAGCGGCACGAGGCCGCTCCTTCTCAGTCTAGCGGGACTGACCTTACAGGAACAGCGGCGCCATGACGAGCGTCACCGTGGCCAGCAGCTTGATCAGCACATGGAGCGAGGGACCGGCGGTGTCCTTGAAGGGATCGCCGACGGTGTCGCCCACGACCGCGGCCTTGTGGGCCTCGGACTTCTTGCCGCCGTGGACGCCGGTCTCGATGTACTTCTTGGCGTTGTCCCAGGCGCCGCCCGCGTTGTTCAGCAGGAGGGCCATGAGGATGCCCGCGATGGTGGCGACCATCAGGAAGGCGGCCACGCCTTCGGCCGCGGCGGTGGGATCGGCGGTCGTGATGAAGGCGCGGAAGCAGAGGCCCACGGCGATGGGCATGCCCACCGCGAGGAGACCCGGCGCGATCATCTGGCGCAGCGCGCCGCGCGTGACGATGTCCACGCAGGCCGCGTAGTCCGGCTGCTCGGTGCCCTGCATGATGCCGGGCTTCTCGCGGAACTGCTTGCGGACGGCTTCGATCACATCGAAGGCCGCGCGGCCCACGGCGCGGATGGCGAAGCTGGAGAAGAGGAACACCAGCATCGCGCCCAGGAGCGCGCCCGCGAAGACGGTCGGCTTGGCGAGGTTCACCGTGTCGAAGGCCGTGTGGGTGTGTTCGCGCACCGCGTCCATGAAGGCGCTGAAGAGCAGGAAGGCCGCGAGCGCCGCCGTGCCGATGGCGTAGCCCTTGGTGAGCGCCTTGGTGGTGTTGCCCACGGCGTCCAGCACATCGGTGGACTTGCGGATGTCTTCGCCGCACTCGCCCATTTCGACGATGCCGCCCGCGTTGTCCGCGATGGGGCCGAACACATCCATGGCCATGATGTAGCCTGCGGGGCCGAGCATCCCGAGCGTCGCGACGGCGGTGCCGAAGAGGCCGCTGATGGCGAGAGGGCCCGCGTGGCCGACCTCGATGCCGCTGGCCTTGCCCAGGAAGTAGGAGCCGACGATGGCGCACACCATCACGACGACGGGGATCGCGGTGCATTCAAGGCCCACCGCGAGACCCTCGATGATGGTCGTGGCCGGGCCGGTCTTGGAAGCGTCGGCGATGCCCTTCACGGGGCGGTACTTGCTCTCGGTGTAGTACTGGGTGATGTAGACGAAGGCGAGGCTCGTCGCGAGGCCCAGCAGGCCGCAATAGAAGTAGTAGCGGGCCGCGTGGGGCGCGACGATGCCGGAAGTCGCGAGGGGCGTGAGCAGCTTCTGCGTGGCGAACCAGAAGGCGACCATGGCGAGGATGCCCGTCACATAGAAGCCGCGGTTGAGGCCGCTCATGGGATCGCCGCCCTCCTTCACGGAGACCGTGAACACGCCGACGACGCTGCACAGCAGGCCGAGCGCGATGACGACCAGCGGGAACAGGATGCCGTTGATGCCAAAGGCACCATACAGCACCGGGCTGGCGGCGAGAATCATGACGCCGATGGTCTCGGCGGCGGTGGATTCGAAGATGTCCGCGCCGCGGCCCGCGCAGTCGCCCACATTATCGCCCACGAGATCGGCGATGACGGCCGGGTTGCGCGGGTCGTCCTCGGGAATGCCCGCCTCGACTTTGCCGACGAGATCCGCGCCCACATCCGCCGCCTTGGTGTAGATGCCTCCGCCCAGCTGGGCGAAGAGCGCCACGAAGGACGCGCCGAAGCCGTAACCGACGATGTAGAGGGGCACGCTCTGGCCGGGGATGCCCACCACCTTCGTCAGCACCGCGTAGAGGCCGCCGATGCCCAGCAGGTTCATGGCCATGACGATGAAGCCCGAGACCGCGCCCGCGCGCACGGCCATCTGGAGCCCGGCGTTCAGACCCTTCTCGGCCGCGGCGGCGGTGCGGATGTTGGCGCGAATGGAGATCCACATGCCGCTGTAGCCGGCGATCACCGAGCAGCCCGCGCCCAGCAGGAAGCTGATGGTCGTCCAGAGGGCGACGCGGGAGGGGTTCGGGCCGGTCTGTCCGTGGTAGACGAGGTAGATGCCCACCGCCACGAAGATGGCGAGCAGGCCGATGGTGCGGTTCTGGCGGCTCAGGTAGGCTTCCGCGCCCTGCTTGATGGCATCGGAAATGCGGCGCATGGCGTCCGTGCCGGTGGATCCGGCCAGAACGCGGTTCGCCAGATACACGGCGACCAGAAGCGCAGCGACGGCTGCGCCGAAAACGAGGGACAACATGGTGGGACTCCTTGGGAAGGATCAGTAAATATTCAGGCCAGCTTACAAGGAAGGCCGCTGCCCTGAAAGCCCTCATCTGGCCGCAGGATGTGGGTTTTGACAGATTTGCCCCTTGGGATCGCAAACGATCCCGAACATACTTGAGGCCGGAATGGAATGAACGGCCATCAGGCGCGCCTACGCGCGCCCGGCCGGAGCGCGAAACCCCTCGCAGGAGGCTAGATGAAACCGGATGCCACCTTCCTCGGCTCCTCGATCGGCAAGAAGATCGTCATGGCCATCACCGGCCTCGTGCTGGTGCTTTTCGTGGTCGGGCACATGGCCGGGAACCTCCAGGTCTACAAGGGCGCGGAAGCCTTGAACGGCTACTCCGAATTCCTGCATCACTTCCTGCACGGGGCCGGGCTGTGGATCGCCCGCCTCCTCCTGCTCGCCTGCGTGCTGCTCCACATCTGGGCCGCCGTCGGACTCACCCGCATGAACGCCGCGGCGCGACCGGTGGCCTACCGCAAAGTCCACCGCGAAGCCTCCACCTGGGCTTCGCGCTACATGCGCGTGACGGGCTTCATCCTGCTCTTCTTCGTCGTCTTCCACCTGTTGAACCTGACCACGGGCCAGTGGCATCCCGGCGGCGCCTTCGTGAAGGGCGAGGTCTACGCGAACCTCGTGAGCACCTTCCAGGTGAAGTGGGTATCGGCGCTCTACATCGTCGCCATGATCGCGCTGGCCGGGCACTTGAGCCACGGCATCTGGAGCCTGATGCAGACGATGGGGTGGAACCACCCTCGCTACAACGCGCTGCGCAAGCAGCTCGCCTGGGTCGTCACCGCCGTCGTCGTGATCGCCAACATCTCCTTCCCCGTCGCCGTCCTGGCCGGGTTCATCCGTTAGAGGGTCATCATGGAACTCAAATCGAATGTCCCGAATGGCGCGATTGAAACCCTGTGGGAGCAGCACCGCTTCAACATGAAGTTGGTGAACCCCGCCAACAAGCGCAAGTACAAAGTCATCGTCGTCGGCTCCGGCCTCGCCGGCGCGGCCGCCGCGGCCACCATGGGCGAGCTGGGCTACCAGGTGGAGTGCTACTGCTACCAGGACAGCCCGCGCCGCGCCCATTCCATCGCGGCGCAGGGCGGCATCAACGCCGCGAAGAACTACCGGGGCGATGGCGACAGCGTCTACCGCCTCTTCTACGACACCGTGAAGGGCGGCGATTTCCGCTCGCGGGAGGCCAATGTCTACCGCCTCGCCGAGAACAGCGTGAAGATCATTGACCAGGCCGTGGCCCAGGGCGTGCCCTTCGCCCGCGAATACGGCGGCCTGCTGGACAACCGCTCCTTCGGCGGCGCCCAGGTGAGCCGCACCTTCTACGCCAAGGGCCAGACCGGCCAGCAGCTCCTGCTCGGCGCCTATCAGGCCCTGGAGCGCCAGATCGGCCTCGGCACGGTCGCGATGCACACGCGCCACGAGATGCTGGAACTCATCGTCGTGGACGGCCACGCCAAGGGCATCGTCGTGCGCGACATGGTGAGCGGCAAGGTGGAGTCCCACCTCGGCGATGCCGTCGTGCTCGCCACCGGCGGCTACGGCAATGTATTCTACCTCTCCACCAACGCCAAGGGCTGCAATGTGACCGCCAACTGGCGCGCGTACAAGAAGGGCGCGGCCTTCGCCAACCCCTGCTACACGCAGATCCATCCGACCTGCATTCCTGTGACGGGCGACCATCAGTCCAAGCTCACGCTCATGTCCGAGTCGCTCCGCAACGACGGTCGCGTCTGGGCGCCGAAGCGGAAAGAGGACTGCGGCAAGAAGCCGAACGAAATCAAGGAAGAGGACCGCGACTACTTCCTCGAGCGCAAGTACCCGAGCTTCGGCAACCTCGTCCCCCGCGATGTGGCCAGCCGCAACGCGAAGGAAGTCTGCGATGAAGGCCGCGGCGTCGGCCCCGGCGGACGCGGCGTCTACCTGGACTTCGCCGACGCCATCAAGCGCCTGGGCAAGCACAAGGTCGAAGAGAAGTACGGCAACCTCTTCGAGATGTACGAGCGCATCACGGACGAGAACCCCTACGAAGTGCCCATGCGCATCTACCCGGCGGTGCACTACACCATGGGCGGCCTCTGGGTGGACTACAACCTCCAGAGCACGATCCCCGGCCTCTTCGTGGGTGGCGAGGCGAACTTCAGCGATCACGGCGCCAATCGCCTGGGCGCGTCCGCGCTCATGCAGGGCCTCTCCGATGGCTACTTCATCATCCCCTACACCATCGGCAACTACCTGGCGAGCCAGAGCCCGGCCAAGCGCCCCACCGCCGATCACGCCGAAGTGAAGGCCGCCGAGGCCGCCGTGAAAACGCGCAACGAGCGCTTTCTCTCCATCGGCGGAAAAGAGACGCCCACCCACTTCCACCGCGAGCTCGGCAAGATCATGTGGGAGTACTGTGGCATGGCCCGCAACGAGGTGGGTCTCCAGAAGGCCATCGGCCTCATCGGAGAATTGCGCAAGGAGTTCTGGTCCAACCTGCGGGTGCCCGGCACCGGCGAGGAGCTGAACCAGAGCTTGGAGATGGCCGGCCGCGTGGCCGACTTCATCGAGCTGGGCGAGCTGATGTGCCTCGACGCGCTGGAGCGTCGCGAGTCCTGCGGCGGCCACTTCCGGGAGGAGTTCCAGACGCCCGAGGGCGAGGCCCTGCGCGACGACGAGCACTTCTGCAACGCCGCGGCCTGGGAATACAAGGGCGAGGGCGTGAAACCGGAGAAGCACCTCGAACCGCTCGAATTCGAGCATGTCCACCTCGCCACCCGCAGCTACAAGTGAGGATTTGAGCCATGGCCAAGCATCTGAACCTCACCCTCCAAGTCTGGCGCCAGAAGGACGCGAAGTCCGAAGGCGGCTTCAAGGCCTACAAGGCCGAAGGCATCAGCGACGACATGTCCTTCCTGGAGATGCTCGATGTGGTGAACGAAGGCCTCATCAAGGCCGGCGACGAGCCCATCGCCTTCGACCACGACTGCCGCGAAGGCATCTGCGGCATGTGCTCCATGGTCATCAACGGCCGTCCCCACGGCCCCAAGGACCGCACCACCACTTGCCAGCTGCACATGCGCAGCTTCCAGGACGGCGATGAGATCGTCATCGAGCCCTGGCGCGCCAAGGCCTTCCCCGTGCAGCGCGACCTGATCGTGGACCGTTCAGCCTTCGACCGCGTCGTCGCCGCCGGCGGCTTCATCACGGCCAACACCGGCGCCGCGCCGGACGCCAACGCCATCCCCGTGCCTAAGGGCGACGCGGATCTCGCCATGGCCGCCGCGGAATGCATCGGCTGCGGCGCCTGCGTGGCGGCCTGCCCCAACGCCTCGGCCATGCTCTTCGTCTCCGCCAAGGTGAGCCACCTCGCCCACCTGCCCCAGGGCCAGGCGGAGCGCATGATCCGCGTGCGCGACATGGTCGCCCAGATGGACGACGAGGAATTCGGCACCTGCACGAACCACGGCGAATGCGAAGCCGCCTGCCCCAAGAGCGTGCAGCTCGAGAACATCGCCCTCATGAACCGTGATTACCTCAAGGCCAGCCTCACCTATCGGCCCGAGGTGGACGCGGGCGGCGGCCTCTGAAGCCATGACCGGGCGCGCCCAGCTCAAGGATGAGGTCTTCCTCAACATGGCCCTGGAGCTGGGACGCCTGGGCACCTGCTGTCGGCTCAAGGTCGGCGCGGTACTGCTGCGGCCCGATGGGGGCATCGCCGCCGCGGGCTTCAACGGCGCGCTCCCGGGCATGGCGCACTGCACCCCCGAGACCTGCAACCCCGGTCAACGCTGCCTTCACACGAGCCACGCCGAGGAAAACGCCCTCGGCTTCTGCGACGGCCCGGTGAAGACGGCTTATGTGACCCACGAGCCCTGCCTCACCTGCGCCCGCGCCCTCGTGCGTCGGGGCGTGCGCCGCGTGGTCTTCCGTCACCCCTACGCGAGCATCGCGGAACAGGAACGCGCCGAGCGCGAGGCGATTCTCGCCCACTTCGGCGTAAGCTGGGAGCATCTGCCCGCCTGATGCCCCTGGAGGCCCCATGACCAAGCCGCTGATTCCCACCGACCTGCTCAAGAGCCTCGACAAAGCCCAGAAGGCCGAGGACGCGGGCGCCGTCGCCAAGACCGCCCATCAGCCCCGCCCTTCCGCCAACGCCCAGTCCAAGGTGAACACCAAGGCCCAGGGCAAGGGCAACTCCATGCACACGCGGAGCAGCAACCGGGGGAAGTAGGGTTCAGGCTGGAGGCTT
>CAZKIM010000005.1:22319-44004 GCA_964552855.1 uncultured Solibacteraceae bacterium
GCGCGCCGCGCCTCTTTGGATAGATCCTTGAGCCGCTGCCCCTCGCCCAGGCCCGCCTCGCGGACGAAGGTTTCAGCGCAGCGCTCCGGGATCCAGCGCTGAATCCAGCGAAGAACCGAGAGGTGGGGCTGGGAACGGGCGGTCGCCAGCGCCTCGGCCTCCACCGCTTCGAAGGGCCGCGCGTCGTGGGCATAGACGAGGTGGGCCGCGCCAGCGAGGCGCGCGGTCTCCGCCGCTTGGCTCAGTTCCAGCGCCGCCGGTCCGCTGATGCCGACCTTCGTGAACACCAGGTCGCCTTTGAAGCGGGCGAGGCGCTTGCCGCCCTTCCCCGCCAATAGCTGGAGTTCGCCTTCGCGCCAGGCCACGCCTTCCCAGGCCGAACGCGGCGCGGCGAGGGGGATGGGCGCGAGCGCCGGAAACCAGGGTCGCATGGGCAGACGCAACGCCTTCAGCCATCCAAGCGCCTCGCCCCGCGTGCCGGTTTCCGGAAAACTCGCGCCGCCAGTGGCGAGGATGAAGAGGTCCGCTTCGAGCCGTTCCTCCCCGAGCAGCAAGGCGTCAAGGCGCGGCGCGACGCCTTCGAGGCCCGTCACGCGGGCGCCCGTGCGCACCCGCACGCCCGCGCGGAGCATCAGGGCTTCGAAGGCCGCCACGACCGCCGCTGCGCTGCCAGGGCGATCCAGGGGAAAGACGCGACCATTGTCCCGCGTGTAGGTCTCCACACCTTCGCGGCGGAGCAACTCGATGACCTCGTCATTGGTGAAGCGGTGCATCGCGGGCCGAAGGAAGCGCGCCTGCTCCGCCGTGAAACAACCCAGCACCTCCTTCAGCGGTCCCGCGTGGGTCACATTGCACTTGCCACCGCCACTGATGCGGAGCTTCACGCCCAGGCGCGGATTGGCCTCCAGCAGCGTCACTCGATGACCGCCGCTCGCGGCCTTCCACGCCGCCACCATCCCCGCGGCCCCGCCGCCCACCACGATCACCTTCACGCGCGTCTCCCCTCGCCATCATCGCATCAAGGTTCCCTTGCCCTCGGCTCCGCGCCTATTCCATCATCCAGGTCATGAAGATTCGGGAGTTCGTCCTCAGCCTCAGCTTGGCGACCTCCGGGCTTGCGTTGATTGGCCAACATCCGAGCGCGCTGACCCGCCTCGACCTGATGCAAACGATCCAGTCGAAGCTCAAGATGGAGCCCCAGCTCGCGGTCCGTGCAGCCGAGGAAGGCCTTCGCATGGGTGGGCCGCTGGACCTTGAGGATTTCGAACACGCGCGTGAGCTTCCGCTCGCACTGGACCTCGCCCACCAAGGAATGAACGAGGCGCCATCCGGGTCCCCCCAATCCATCCTGTTCAAGGCGCTGGAAGCCTGGGCGCAGCAGGCGAACGGAAAGGCCGCGGAGGGCCGAGAGAGCCTTGAACGGAGCGAGGCGCAGATCAACGCGCTGTCCACCAGCCCTCAACCGGAGTCTCGGTATCAGGCGGCCCAGGCATTGCGAACCCTGGGTGCCGCGAATCTCCGGATGCGCCGATTACCGGAGGCCATGGAATCCTTCACTCGGGCGCTCAGCCTTTACGATGGGCTGAATGATGCCCGAGGCCGGTCGCGTTGCCAGGCTTCCATGGGCATGGTGCATTTTTTAAGCGGACGCTATGAGGACGCGGTCGGACTCGTGAAAGAAGCCATCGCCACGGCGAAGGCGGGCAAGGTCATGGATGGCCTCTCCGGCTACAACCTTTCCCTTGGACACTACTACGCCCATATTCCGGGCAAGACCGGCGAGGAGTTCCTTGCCCTCCAAGCGGCTAGAGAGGCCGCGATTGAGGAGGGCAATGATTTCAACCTGGCTGTGGTGGCGACCAACCTCGCCGATGTGGCACTCCAACAGAAGAACTACAAAGCGACGCTCAAGTACGCCGAGGAAGCCATTCCACTCGTCCAGGGTGATGACCAGGTCTCGCTCGCCACCTGTTGGGTGAACAAGGGCATTGCCTTGAACCGGCTGAGGCGCCCTGGAGGTATCGCCTTCATCCAAAAGGCCGCGGACACCTTTTCCTCCATCGGGGATCGGGAGGACCTGGCTGAAGTCCAGGGCGTGCTAGCCGATGAATACGCGTTCAATGGTGAATACGAAAAGGCCTACCGCGCCCAATCGGCCTTCAAGAACCAAACGGACCGCCTGCGCGGAGAGGCCGACCAGCGGCGTATCGCCGAAGCGGAAACCGCCTATCGGTCCGACCTCCAGCGGCGTCAGATCGAAGAACTCCAGAAACGCCAAGCGCTCGATCGCAAGTTGCGATGGATGTGGATCCTCGCGGTGACCTCCGCCTTGAGCGCGGTCATCCTGCTCATCACCGGCCGCGTCCGCCTGAAGCGGGCCAATCGCAAGTTGGAAGACTTGTCCCTCCACGATCCTCTCACGGGACTCGCCAACCGACGCCACCTGACCTCCCGCGTGGAAGAGGATCTCGCGCAGATCCGCCGGATGCACCACTCCGCGCTTGATTCGCCTTCGAACGCGGATGCCATCTTCATGATGCTGGATCTGGATCGCTTCAAGGCCATCAACGATCGCCATGGTCATGCCGCTGGGGATGAAGTCCTCCGGGAGTTCTCGAAGATCCTGCTCCGGGAATTGCGTGACTCGGACACGGTGACGCGGTGGGGTGGCGAGGAGTTCCTGGTTCTCGCCAAACACGCCAACCGAAAGGACGCGGGCCTGCTGACGGAACGCATCCGAGAGGCCGTGGCCCTGCATCGCTTCGACCTGCCAGATGGCTCGCCCCTCCACTGCACCTGCTCCATTGGATTCGCCTGTTACCCGTTTCTTCCATTCGGAGTCTCTTCACCGCCCTGGACCCAACTCGTTTCACTCGCCGATGAGTGTCTCTACGCCGCCAAGGCCGGTGGGAGGAACATGTGGGTCGGCCTCCTGCCAGAAGTCAGCCTTCGCGAGGCGATTCCGCCGGATCTCAGCGCCAAGGCAGGCTTGGCCCGTGGATTGTTCAAGTTGATTCAGAGCGATGGGAGAGAAGCTGTCTGGCCGGGATAGACTGGTTCCATGACCAAGCCACTCGTCGGTTTGATAATGGGCAGCCGCTCCGATTGGGAAACCATGGAACACGCGGCGGACACGCTGAAGGAGCTGGGCGTGCCGTTCGAGGCGGAGGTCGTAAGCGCCCACCGCACGCCGGACAAGCTCTTCCGTTACTGCGAGGCCGCGGAAGGCCGCGGACTCAAGATCCTCATCGCGGGCGCGGGCGGCGCGGCGCATCTGCCGGGCATGGCGGCCAGTAAGACCAAGCTGCCGGTCCTGGGCGTGCCCGTGCAGAGCAAGGCCCTGAACGGCATGGATTCGCTGCTCTCCATCGTGCAGATGCCGGCGGGGATTCCAGTCGGAACGCTCGCCATCGGTAAGGCCGGAGCGATCAACGCCGCGCTCCTGGCGGCCTCGATCCTCGCCCTGAATGATGGCCAGCTAGCCACGAAGCTCCAGGCTTTCCGCGAAGCGCAAACGGCCAAGGTGCTGGCGGACGACAAGCTCTGAACTGTCGGTCACTTGTCTAGAAGATCTTTCAGAAAGTCCTTCACTTTATTCACTTTGTCCTTGGGGTTCAGATCCTCGGGACTGCCCAGCTTCCGCATCCGGATTGGAGCGGGCAGCGCCTCGCGTCGGCTCAGGATCGTCGTCCAGGGCTCGTAGCCATCCGCCCGGATCTCGAGCTGATGACGCCCTTGGCCCGGCACCTGAAGCGTCCGGGGTGAGACGCCGACCTTCGTTCCATCCAGCAGGATCGCCGCTCCCGAAGGATCGGTGCTGACGCTCACCGAATAGGGCGCGGGGACGAGGCGGAGGTCGAGACGGCTCTCATCCTCGCCGAGGCTTCGTTCCAGCGGCAGGTAATCCGCCTTCTCCAGGCGGAGGGTGCCCCCGCCGCGCACCTCGACCCGCTCCAGGGGCGTCCGCCCGAGGTCCGCGTCATTCAGGAAGACTTCGGCGCCGGAGGGCGTGGAAGTGATGGTCACCAACCGGGTCTTGCCCGTGACGCCGCGGATCATCCAAATGGCGAGGCCCGCAACCGCCAGGATTCCAACCGCCATCCATGCGAGCTTGGGGACGCGGACGACCTTTCGGCGCGGCGCGAAGAGGACTCCGCCGCTCAAAGCGGGTGAAGCGAGCTGGGCGGCCACCGCCGCGCGGTCGGCGTCCCCCAGCGGCAAGGCGGCCGCCAGCGCTTCCAGAAAGGCCCGAACGCCTTCGAAACGCGCGGATGGCTCCTTCGCGAAGGCGCGCTCGAACACGCTCCGCACCTCGGGCGAAAGGCTCTCGGGAATCTGGGGCGGTTCATGAACCACGCGGTACAGCACCGCGTTGACGCTGTCCGCGGCGAAGGGCAGGCGCCCCGTGAGCAGCTCGAAAGCCGTCACCGCCAGGGACCAGCGATCCCAGGACTCGGTGAGCCGTCCCGACCCTGAGAAGGATTCCGGCGCGGCGTAGGCGGGCGTGCCCAGGAAGCCGGCCGTGGTGGTGAGGCCCGGTTCGTCGCCCCGGGCGACGCCGAAGTCCATCAGCTTGAGTCGCCCATCCTTGGCGATCATGAAGTTCGACGGCTTCACATCCCGGTGGATGATGCCTTCGCGGTGGATGGCCTCCAGCGCTTGCGCCGCCTGGATGAGAATGGACAAGACCTCTTCGGGGGGAAGCGGCCCCTCCTTCACGCGGGCGTCGAGGCCTTCGCCATCCACGAATTCCATGGCGAGGAAGGGACCGAGGTCCGGATCCTCCCCCACATCGAAGATGGTGATGATGTTCGGGTGGTTCAGCCGCGCGGAGATCTCCGCCTCCCGGCGGAAGCGGGCGAGCAGACTCCCGTCCCCGAAACCCTGGCGCACCACCTTGATGGCCACGCCGCGCTTCAGGGCGGGGTCTTCCGCCAGGAACACCGTCCCCATGGCGCCCTGCCCGAGGGTGCCGAGGATCTTGTAGCGCCCGATCTGCGTAGGGTCCAATGCCATCCGATCATTGTGCCAGCGCCACCGCTAAACTAATCCCATGGACGCCGCTGGATTCACCTCGCCCCGCCCCGCCCAGCTGCGCCGCTTCGGGCGCGTCTTCTACGGCGCGGGCCTGCGCATGCAAAAGGCGTTGGCGGACTTCGTGCGGGAAGGCGAGCGGCCAGACCAGCTCGTGATGCTGGAGCACGACGCCGTGTTCACGCTGGGGCGCAACGCCACCCGCGCGGACATTCTCGTCGCGCCGGAGTTCCTGGACGCCAACGGCGTGAGCGTCCATGAAACGGATCGCGGCGGCGAAGTCACCTACCACGGCCCCGGCCAGATCGTCGTCTATCCCATCTGCAACCTCCGCGGCGGCCGGGAGGATGTGGGTCGCCTGGTGCGCGGCCTCGAAGAGGCCATGATCCGCACGGCGGCGGATTTCGGCGTGAAGGCCGACCGGCTCAAGGGCGCGCCGGGCATCTGGGTCGAGACGCCGCGTGGCCTGGAAAAGCTCGGCGCCGTCGGGCTGCATCTGAGCCGCTGGATCACCACCCATGGCATCGCGTTCAATGTGGATCCCTTCCTGCCGCACTTCCGCTGGATCGTTCCCTGCGGCTTCACGGATAAAGGCGTGTGCAGCCTCCGTTCGCTGCTGGGCGAGGCGTGCCCGTCTTTCGAAACCGCCCTGGATCACCTCCAGCGCCATCTCTGCGAAGTGCTCGCGCTGGATCTCCAACCGACGCATCCCACCAGTCGCAGTGTCGGAGCGCTCACCTGGCGCCGGGGGCATTCCGGGCCGGAGATCCTCATGATGCTTCGTCAGCCGCGCCATGGACGCTGGTGGTCCAGCGTGACCGGCATGATGGAACCGGGCGAATCGCCTGCGGCCTCCTGTCTCCGCGAGATCAAGGAGGAGACCGGCCTCGCGCCGCTCCGCCTCGAAGCCCTGGATCTGTCCCACAGCTTCTGGGTGGATCCCGCCATCGTGCGCTTCCCCGATCCGGAACCACGCTTCAACATGGAGACCTGCTTCCACGCCGAAGTGGCGCCGGACGCGGCCGTGAACCTTGATCTGGAAGAGCATGAAACCTTCCGGTGGTGCGCCCCGGAAGAAGCTCTGGAATTGATGCGGTGGGAAGGCGCGAAGGCGGCGCTCAAGCGCCTCGCCCTGGAACAGGGCTGGCCCCTCGACAAGGCGAGCGCCGAAGCCTAGGATTCTCAGAACCTTCCAATGCCAACGATTCCCCGGATCCCACCCGCCCGCGTTCCGCTCCTGCTCGGGGCGGCGGTGCCAGTGGCCGCCTGGAGCTTCCTGCCTTCCCTGCCCTGGCGGTGGGGCGAGATCGCCTTCTCCCTGCTCCTGGCCTCGGGCCTCGCCTGGGGAGGCTTCGCTTGCCTGGGCCGCGCCAGGCGAGTCGAGGCCCCGCTCGCCACCGCGTGGCGCTGGACCGGGAGAGCGCTTCTCCTATCGGCCTTCTCCAACCTGCTCACGGGACCGCTGCTCCTGTTGGGGCGCACAGCCCTGCTGCCCACCACCGAAGCGCGGATGTGGTCCGCGACATTCGGCAACACCCTGGATCTCGTCTCGCGCCTGCTGCTCATCGTCGGCATGACCGCGTGGCCCTCCGCCCGGCACGGAGCGCTCGCCCGCGCCCAACGCGCCATCGCGGGCCTCATCGTGAGCGGGAGTCTCCTGTTCGTGCTGCTCACGGCCATGCCGGGCCTGCTGGACGCGTTCCTGAAATTCCGAGGCCCCTACGGGCCGGTGAACCTCACCTTCCTTCTGGATCTGCTCGCGGTGGTGGCGGCGCTCGCCGTGCTCCTTTCCGCCTCCCTGGATCTCTCCGATTCCTCCGCCCCGGCCCTTCGCCCTCTGCCTCTGGCGCTGCTCGCCTACCTGAGCGCGCTCCTGCTCCAGAACAGCCTCGTGATGGGACTGAACGCCTACCGCTGGGATGGCCCCGCTGCCTGGCCCCTGCTGGCCTCCACGGGTCTGCTGGCCTGGGCGGGGACGACCGTCCCGCAGCGAAAGGCGCGGGAGGCGAGCGTGGGATGGCTTCGCCCGGTCTTCCTCGCCCTGCCCGTCGCGGTGGCGATGGTATGGGCTTCCTGGCTCGCCCTGGCGCGGCCCGAAACCGTCCACCCCCTTGGGCGCGCCATCGGCATCACGGTCGGCGGCCTGCTGCTCTTGCGTCTCTACCTCACGCAGCGGGAACTGGCGACCTTCAACCATCGCCTCGAAGCGATGGTCGCCGAGCGCACGCAGGCGCTCGAAGAAAGCGTTTCGGCGCTGCTCAAGACTCAGCGCCTGAACATGGTGGCCACCTTGGGGGCGGGACTCGCCCACGACTTCCGGAACCTGCTGACCGTGATCCTCGGCTCCAGCGAATTGATGCTCCTCCGCCAGGAGGCGGGACAGCCTTCGGACAAGCGGGAGCTGGAATCCATCCGCGACGCGGCCGTTCGGGGCCGCGACCTGGCTCAGCAGCTCATGTCCCTCGGGCGTCAGACGGACCCCTCCCAGGCGGTGCCCTTCGACCTCGCCCGCCAAGTCGAGACCTTCCTCCCACTGCTGGAACGCATGGTGCCCGCCTCCGTGAAGGTGCTCATGGAAGGCCCGCAAGCGCCGCTATCCGTGAAGGCCGATCCGCGTCAGATCGAGCAGATCCTCGTGAACCTCGTGGCCAATGCCCGCGACGCACTGCCCGCGGGGGGGCGCATCCGCATCCGCACCCTCGCGCTGGAAAACGAAACCGGGCCTTGGGCGCGAATCCAGGTGGAGGACGATGGCACGGGCATGGCGCCGGAAGTCCTCGCGCGGATTTTCGATCCCTTCTACACGACCAAGGCGCCCGGCGCCGGCACCGGCCTTGGCCTCGCCAGCGTCAAGGCCATCGTCGAGTCCTGGGGCGGACGCCTGCGGGCCACCAGCGCGCTCGGGCGCGGGAGCACCTTCACCGTGGATCTGAGGATGGCGGATCCGCAGCGGTATTCGCCTTCCCGCTAGACTGGCGCGATGACGGCCTCCACCACCCGTTTCCAGGCCTGCGCCTTGGGCCTCGCGGCGCTGGCCGCCGCCTTCCTGCCCGCCGTGCGGGCCATGCCGACGGAGACGGGGCGCATCCTCCTGGATGATGGCCTGCTGCTGGCCGTGAAGCTGCTCGCGGTCTGGGCCTGCTTCGCGCGCGCGCCGCGCGCGGGCCGCGCGGCCTGGTCCTGGCGCTGGCTCGGCTCGGCCTTCCTCGTGAGCGCCCTCGGCCTCATCATCTTCGGCGTCCTGCAGCTGGGCTTCGGCGTCTCCTTCCCCTTCCCCGCGCCCAGCGACATCGCCTTCCTGGCCATCGTGCCCTTCATGCTGGCGGCCCTCCTCTCCTGGCCCCACGCGCCGGAGCGTTTCACGACCCGCCTCCGCACGGCGCTGGACGGGCTCCTCATCGCCACGGCCGCGCTTTTCCTGGCCTGGCCCTTCTGCATCGCCCCCGTGCTGCAGGATTCCGCGCTCAGCCTGCTCGGCCAAGTGGTGGGGCTCGCCTATCCCTTGGGCTTCGTCGCCACCCTGGCGGCCCTGCTCTTCCTGGGTGGGCGCTCGCCCGGCATGTTCCGCGGCCCCTTTCTACTCGCGGGCCTCTCCGTGGCCGTCCTCACGGGCGCGAACATGGGCTATTTCTGGCTCGTGGCGGAAGGCCGCTATCGCACGGGGCATCCGCTCGACCTGCTCTTCTTCGTCGGATTCGGATTGGGTGCGCTCGCGGCGCTGGCGCCTCGCCACCTGACGGAGGACGCTCCCGTACCCAGCTTTCGGAGGCCGCGTTACCGCCTCGCCCTGCCTTACCTGCCCTTCCTCGCGTGCCTGGCCATGGGTCTCTGGATCCACGCGGAGCGCCCCGATCTCTTCGGCGAAGCGCTCGTGGTGATGGGCTTCATCCTTTGCGTTTTGCTCGTCGCGAGGCAGATCCTCGCCCTCCTGGATGTGGAGGCCATCGCCGTGGGCCTCGAGCGGCGCGTGGCCGAGCGCACGGAGGAGCTGATGCGAAGCCGGGAGGAGGTGGAAAAGGCGCGACGGCTCCAGGAGCTGTCCGGCTTGGCGGCGGGCGTGGCGCACGATTTCAAGAATCTGCTGGGCGCGGGCCTGAACCATCTCGAGGTGATCCAGGCCCAGGGCGGGCTGGATCCCACCCAGCAGTCGCAGCTCGAAGCGGCCCTCGCGCCGTTGGACCGCGCCGCCTCGCTCGCGCGGCAGCTGCTCCATTTGCGCGCCGGAGCGGAGGGCCGAACCGACCGTTTCGATCTCGCGGCTTGGTTGCGCGCCCAGGAAGCCCATTGGCGGAGCCTCCTGCCGGAAGGCGTCGCGCTGGACTTGGCGCCCCAGCCTTGCGGCGAGGCGCGCTTCGATGCGTCCCAACTGGAGCGGGTCATCCAGAATCTGCTCATCAACGCGAGCGAGGCGATGCCCGGCGGAGGCCGCATCACGCTCACCTGCCGCCCCGGCGAGGGCGAGATCCTCATTGAAGTCAGCGATCAGGGCCCCGGCCTCGGGCCGGAGCAGAAGACGCGGCTCTTCGAGCCCTTCTTCACCACCAAGGCCAACGGCACGGGGCTCGGCCTCGCCACGGCTTGGGCGACGCTGCGCCGCGGCGGCGGAAGCATCGAGGGCCTGGACGCGCCCGGCGGCGGAGCCCTGTTCCGTCTCCACCTGCCCCAGGGCTGAGGACTTGGGCTCCGGCCCCGTCCATGGTGAACTGGATGGTTGGAGGGGCCATGTTCCAGCTCGGTGAAGACCAGACCGCCATCCGCGACGCCGCCCGCGAGTTCGCCCGCGAGCAGATCGAGCCGGGAGCCATGGAGCGGGACCACCACGCCGAATTCCCCAAGGAGATCATCCAACAGCTCGGCGAGATGGGCTTCATGGGCATGTGCGTGCCCGAGGCCTACGGCGGCGCGGGCCTGGACACGCTGAGCTACATCCTCGCGCTGGAGGAGATCGCCTATGTGGACGCCTCCGTGGCCGTCACCATGAGCGTGAACAACTCCGTCGCCTGCGCGCCCATCCTCGCCTTCGGCACCGAGGCGCAGAAGCAGAAGTACCTCAAGCCCCTCGCGAACGGCTCCGAGCTTGGCGGTTTCATGCTCACGGAACCCGATGCGGGCTCGGACGCCGCGGCGCTAAAGACCAAAGCCACCAAGGTGGACGGCGGGTGGAAGCTGAACGGCGCGAAGGCCTGGATCACCAACGGCGGCATCGCCCGGTTCTATGTGTGCATGGCCATCACCGATCCCGCCAAAGGCAAGAAGGGCATCAGCGCCTTCGTGCTCGACGCGGACCAGCCCGGCGTCGTCATGGCGAAGCCCGAGGAGAAGATGGGCCTGCGCTCCTCCAAGACCGTGATGGTCACGCTGGAGGACGCCTTCGTCAGCGACGACGACATGCTCGGAAAACCCGGAGATGGGTTGAAAGTCGCGTTTGGCGGCCTGGACGGCGGCCGCATCGGCATCGCGGCGCAGGCGCTCGGCCTCGCCCAGCGCGCCCTGGATGAGTCCGTGAAGTACGCCAAGGCCCGCGTCGCCTTCGGCAAGCCCATCGGCGAGCAGCCGGCCATCCAGACCTACCTCGCCGAGATGGAGGCCCGCGTGCAGGCTTCCCGCCTGCTCATCCACAAGGCGGCTTCCCTCAAGGACGCTGGGCTCCCCTGCACTCGCGAGGCCGCCACCGCCAAGCTCTTCGCCACCGAGAACGCCGTGTGGGTCTGCGACCGCGCGGTGCAGATCCATGGCGGCTACGGTTACAGCCGCGAGTATGTCGTCGAGCGCCTCTACCGCGATGTGCGCGTGACCACCATCTATGAAGGCACCACCGAGATCCAGCGCATGGTCATCGCCCGGGATCTGATGAGGTAGGCCTCAACCCCGGGCCTCAGGTCGGGTCCAAGGGTTCATGGTTGCCCATCCTCGTGTTCCGAGGCATCCTGCTTTCGCGGGGCCTAACCCTCTTTCCGCCCTGTTCGTAGCTTGTTCACCCTGAACCCCAGGTATGCCTTGATGGCAGATCTTTCCCTCGTCAAGTGACGCGCAAGGAGTGGCGATGACCCGGACCCTGCATCCTCTGGCCCTGATGGTCTCTTTCAGCCTGGTGGCTCAGACGACCCCGCAGGCTCCCGCGGCCCAGGCCCCCGCGTCCGACGCAGGAACCGTCCATCTCACCCTCCAGGACGCCATCCAGACCGCCATCAAGAACAACCTCCAGGTGGGCATCGCCCAGGAAACCAAGAACCTGGCCAAGGGCCAGCTGCTGGTGGCGGAAGGTACTTACGACTGGAACCTCACCGCGAGCGTGAGCACCCAGGGCACCCAAGGCCACTCCTCGGGCATCCAGAAGACCTACACGACCTCTGGTCTCGTGCTGGTGCCCTACGAAGCCGAAAACAACTCTTGGAACCGCCAGGCCTCCATTGGCACCACCAAGGCCTTCACCTGGGGTGGCAATTTCTCCCTGAATTACAACCCCTCCTACTTCAACTCCTTCAACGCGATCACGCCCCAGGGCAGCGCGACGAGCTCCTCCTATCTCACGGATACACCCTACAACGGCTCCTTCAACGCCACTTATACCCAGCACTTGCTCAACGGCTTCGGCAAGGCGTCGCGCGCCAACCTCATTGTCGCCCGCAATGGATCCAAAGCCGCGGATTACCAGTTCCATCAATCGGTGGTCCAGCTCGTGGCCACCATCGAGTCGGATTACTGGAATGTCGTCTACGCCCGGGAAAACTTGTCCAACATCCAGGAAGCCTTGAAGCTCGCCCAGAAGCAGCTCAATGAAAACCAGATCCGGGTGCAGGTGGGCACGCTCGCTCCCATCGAAGTGACTCAGGCGGAGGCCCAGGTGGCCTTGCAGGAGCAGAACATCATCACGGCGGAAGCGGCGCTCGCCAATGCCAAGGACGCCCTGATCCGCGCCCTCTACCCCCTGGAAGGCCGCCCGGCCGCCATTGAGGCGACGGATGAGCCCACGGTGCAACCCATCGCCATTGACGAGGTTTCCGCCGAGCAGATGGCCGTGGACACCCGCCCGGAGATGAAGTCCGCCCTACTCAATCTGGACAGCCAGAAGATCCTGGCGGATGCCGCCCGGAATCGCACCCTGCCCAGCCTGGATCTGTCGGTGGGCTACATTGGAAGCGCCTCCAACGCTGATCGCCTCGCGCCCGTGAACAGCGACCTCACGGGCCTCAAGTACCCCGGCTACAACATCGGCCTCACCTTCGCCTACCCCATCCTCAACCGCGCGGCGCGGGGCCAGCGCATGCAGGCCGACGCCAACTTTCGCTCCAGCCAGCTGAGCCTGCGGGACGAGGAGTTGCAAGTGCGATTGGATGTGCGCCAGGCCTATCGCAACCTGGAAGCCTTTTCCCGAGGCGTGGCCGCGGCCGAGAAGACCCGTCAGTACCAGGAGCAGGCGCTGGACGCCGAGCAGAAGAAGTTCGACAACGGCATGAGCACCAACTTCCTCGTGCTCCAGCAGCAGACGGCCCTCACCAACGCCCGCACCGCCGAGATCCAGGCGAAGATCAATTACGCGACCGGCGTGACGGCGCTGGAGAAGGCGATGGGCCATCTGCTCGAAGCCCGCAACCTCAAGATCCAGTAGTCCTCTCACACCCAAAGGAAAGGGCCCCTCGCGGGGCCCTTTCTCGTGGCGGAAACCGGATCAGCGATAAGCTGGGATGCCCGTCACCTCCTGGCCGATGACCAGGTTGTGCATGTCGTGGGTGCCCTCGTAGGTGTAGACGCTTTCGAGGTTCGCCATGTGGCGCATGACCGGGTACTCGTCCAGGATGCCGTTGGCGCCGAGAATCGTGCGGGCCTTGCGGCAGATCTCGAGCGCGACATTCACATTGTTCATCTTCGCCATGGAGACTTGGGCGGGCGTGAACTTCTTGGCGTCCTTCAGGCGGCCCAACTGGAGGGCGAGAAGCTGGCCCTTGGTGAGCTCCGTGACCATCCACGCGAGCTTCTCCTGCTGGAGCTGGAAGCTGGCGATGGGCTTGTCGAACTGGATGCGGTGCAGCGCGTAGTCGAGCGCGCACTGGTAGGAGGCGTCCGCGGCGCCCAGCGCGCCCCAGGCGATGCCGTAGCGGGCCTGGGTGAGGCAACCGAGGGGTCCCTTGAGGCCCTTCACATTGGGGAGGAGGCTCTTCTCCTCATCCACGATCACATCTTCGAGCACGAGCTCCGAGGTGGTGGAGGCGCGGAGCGACCACTTGCCCTTCATCTCGGGGGCCGAGAAGCCGGGCGTGCCCTTCTCCACGAGGAAGCCGCGGATGCCGTCCTCGGTCTGGGCCCACACGACGGCCACATCGGAGACAGTGCCGTTGGTGATCCACATCTTCGTGCCGTTGATGCGCCACTTGCCGCCCGGCTCCTTCACAGCCTTCGTGAGCATGCCACCGGGGTTGGAGCCGAAATCGGGTTCCGTGAGGCCGAAGCAGCCGATCTTCTCGCCTTTGGCGAGCTTGGGCAGCCAGTACTTCTTCTGCTCTTCAGAGCCGTAGGCGTAGATGGGCCACATCACGAGCGAGCCCTGCACGGAGGCGAAGGAGCGGAGGCCCGAATCGCCGCGCTCCAGCTCGTACATGAGCAGGCCGTAGGCGACGGAAGACAGGCCCGCGCAGCCGTACTCCTCGGGCAGCGAAGGGCCGTAGAAGCCCAGGTCGCCCATCATCGGAATGAGGTGGCTGGGGAAGGTCTGGTTCTGGGCGTGCTTCTCGATGATCGGGAGCACTTCAGCGTTGACGAACTCGCGGGCGGCTTCGCGGACGGCGACTTCCTCATCCGTCAGCAGGCCTTCGAAGCCCATGTAGTCGGTCATGTGTTTGAAGGTGGCGTAGGCGCCAGCCATGGGGGACTCCTGGAATGCCCTGCGGCCGCGGGCGGAGAGTTTGGAAGGCGGGCACTGCAGCAGCGCGCCCGGGACCCCTCGGGATCCAACCTTCAAGTCTACCGCTGGAAGGCGTCGTCGTCAGCCTTCGGGAACCATCACGGGCGCGTCCTCACCCGGGCCTTCGTGGCAGTGGCGGCACCGCGCCTCATAGGCTTCCGCCGCGCCCACGAGCACCTGGCCGCCGCTGCGGATGAGGCGCTGGCTCCGGCTGGCCGCCGCGCCACAGACCATGCAGATGGCGTGGAGCTTTTGCACGAACTCGGCCCTGGCGAGGAGCGCGGGCATGATGCCAAAGGGCCGCCCGGCGAAGTCCTGGTCCAGCCCCGCCAGGATGACGCGCACGCCCGCGTTGGCCAACGACTCCACCAGCGGGATGAGGCTTTCATCGAGGAACTGGGCCTCGTCAATGGCCACCACTTGCGTCTCCGCGTGAAGGAGACGGCGGATGTCCGAGCTGTCCCGCACCGCCGCGGCTTCCAGGCGCGCCCGGCTGTGGCTGGCGATGGCGGAGGCCTCGTAGCGGTCATCCAAGGCAGGCTTGAAGGCCTGGACCTTCTGCTTGGCGATGAGCGCGCGCGTGGCGCGGCGGATCAGCTCCTCGGACTTGCCCGAGAACATCGGCCCGCAAATGACTTCCAGGGATCCCCGGCGTTGCTCGATGAACATCGCGCGTCCGAACCCCGTCAACGGGCCTGAGGCTTGGCCACCGCCCCAGGCAACGCCGGGGTGGGAGTCGCATCCGGCGCCATGGGGTCCGGCAGCTTGCTCAAGTCCGGCACCGGGTTCGCGCCCTGCATGGGGCGGCCCAGGGCCTCGGCCAACGGCTTGCCGCCATCGGCCGGGCTCGCCATCCTCAAGGCCCAGGCCTGGAGCATCCGCGCGGGACCATCGTTGACCACGGAGACATCCGCCGGCTGCAGGCTCGCGAGACCGAGGTTGTAGCTGCCCCTACCCTTGGGCACCCACAGGAGCATGGGCACGGCGATGAAGACCGCGACGAGCGGCCACAGCAGCGCGCTCCGTGTATCAGGCTCTTCCACCAGGGGTTCATCCGGCGAATCATCCACCCAGGGCCGGACGATGCGAGGGATCTCCGTGCGGGCCGTCACTTCCAGGAGCCCCTTCTGCATGAGGGCGAGGATGGCCTTGCAGGTGTCCAGCTCGTCGTAGCGGCTGACCTGGACGATCTCTTCGATGCTCTGGGGCAGGTCGAAGTAGGAGAGCACCATCTCCTCTTCGTGGCTCAGGCCGGAAGTGCCCGGCGCGGAGGCGCCCTGCCCTTCCAACACGCCCGCCAGATCGCGGTGGATGTCCAGTTGCAGCGCCGACGCCTTGGGTGTGCGGGTGACGGGCATGTCGAAGGAGGGCAGCTTGCGCTCCACCTCCGGCCACTCGTCCTGCACCCGCGCGGCTTCCATCAGGACGGTGTCCACCGGCATGGCGGGGAAATGGTCGCGGTCCAGGTCGGAGGGGATGATGCTGTCGAAGCGGTAGTCGCCCGAGACCCAGCGGAAAGTGCGATGGAGGATGGCCATCGCCTGATGGGACAGCGCGTCCTGCAGATCGTGCGGGCTGACCTTCCCGCTTTCGATGAGGAGCACGCCCATGCGCTTCAGCGTCTGCCGCTGGCGCTGGATCATCTCCAGCAGTTCCTCGCCGGTGAGACGGCCCAGGCGCACGAGCATGCTGCCGACCCGGTCCTCCATGCGGACCTGGTTGGAATCCACGCCGACGATCTCGCCGTTGTCGAAGTAGACCTTCACGAACTCCTGGCCGCGGGTGAGCACCAGGGTGCCGCTCTTCCCCTGGATCTTGATCATGTTGAACAGGGAGAAGAGGTCGAAATCCCGGAGGGAGCCTTCAAGCGCCATGGTCAGATCCTCCGTTTCGGAAGCAGCTTCACCCAGGAGCGCAGGTAGAGCAGGACCAGGAAGGCCGCGCCCAGCGGCAGCCAGAGGGAGAGCGGATCCGGCAGGATTTCGCCGGGGTAGCGCACCGTCGGACCCGTCGCGATGACGATGCCCCCGGCCAGGCACACCATGAACCACTCCCAGAAGCCTTCGGAGGTGTCACCGAGGAAGGCCGAATCGCAGCCCGGCAGGAACACGATGAGGATGCGATGGATCCACCGCGTCGCCCGCTGGTGGGAGGCGAGCTGGTCCACCTTGCGCTTGCGGCTCTCGGCGTGGACGCCGTCCTTCACGACGAAGAGGTGATGGCACTGGGAGCAGACCTGCGGATGGGGGCTGTCCGTGGAGCGGAAGGAATCGCCGCAGCGGATGCACTGCGTGGCATAAGGCGTGTAGCGCGCTCGCCGGATGCGCCATCCGAGCAGGAGAAGGCCCAGCAGAGGCACGAACACGCCGAGGGCGATGCGCGGATTCCAGAGCGGCGGAGTCTTGTCCGGTTCGCCCGCGGCATCCTCCAGGGCCTTCACCCGCGCGGGCGTGTCCGGGAGCGGCGATGGATAGACCCGGTGCCCCGACGCGCCGCCCTTCGCCTCGTTGAGCAGCGCCAACTCATTGAACAGGGCGGGATCCGCGGCCCGCGCCGCTTCCTGCTTCAACGCGCCGCTGACCGTGTCCAACTGATCGAAATCCAGGATGCTCTGGTTCATGAGCACTTCGGCGCGGCTGGGATCAAGCTGGTAGGCCTTCTCGAACTGCTTTTGAGCTTCCGCCGTGTGCCCTTGCATGAACTCCGCGACGCCCAGATTGTTGAGCACCGGCGCCTGATCGGGGATCTCGCCCACGAGGCTCTGGAAGGTGGTCTGGGCCGTCGCCCAATCCTGGGCCTGAAGCTGGCGCCAGCCCCGGAGGAAGGTGCGATCCCCCGGCGTCAACAGCCTCAATCGGGCTTCGCCGGGCGGCTCGATCTGGGGCTGGATCTGGAGCGTGACGAGGCTGGGGGACGGAGGTTGCACCGCCCAGGGTTCCATCACCGCCATCATGGGATTGAGCAGTTGGAGGATCAGCACCAGCACCGTGGCGCGCGCCTCCGCGGAAGACATGAAAGGTCCCAGCAGCAGCAGCCAGAAGATGGCGGCGAGGCTCGGATCAAGGCCCAGCAGCACCGGCGCGGCGAGGATCAAGGCGCCCAACAGCGCGAGCACGGGCGCCGACAGGCCCTTGGCGCGCAGGCGTTCTTCCCAGAGATCCCGGAGCACATTGCGGTGCCGGAAGGCGAGCGTGAGCGCCCATCCCCAAAGGAGCAGCGACGCCATGAGCCGGAAGCCGCCGAGGTGCTGCACGAGCCAGAGCCAGCGGTGGGCGGGATGTTCCAGACGCTTGGCGGTGAGGCGCAGAAGGTCTGGAATGCTCCACACCCACCCCTGGATCCCCAACTGTCGCGTCAGCACGATGCGCGTGCTGAGGATGGCGGGGTCCTGGGGCGCCCAGCGCTCCACCTTGTCCAGCGCGGCCAGGCCCAGGCGAGGCCGCCCGTAGATGCCCTGCTGCCGAGCCCAGAGCGCCATCGCGTCCACCAGGGGCATCACATCCAGCGAGGTGTAGTTCCGACGCAGCGTTTCCACTTCAGAAAGGGCCGCATCCACCTTGTCGGGCTGTCCCTTCTCCAGCGCCTCCTTCAGCCGTTCCACCCGATGGGCGAGCGCGACGGCCGGAGGTTCCGGCGAGGTGGTCGAAGGCGCCGGTGCCGAAACGCTCGGCGTGGTGGTGGAAGTCGCGGGCGAAGTCGGCGCCTGCGCGCCGAGGCCAATGGCCAAGGCGAATCCCAGGGCAGCCAGGCGCAGAAAAGGGAGGCGGCGATCCATCACGGTCTACCTTGGCCCTGGGACCGCCAGGTCCAGCACGCGCAAGCGCAATTCGTGGAGGAAGGTTTCCAGTTCCCGCGTCTCCGCGTCGGTGCGGCGGCCTTCGCTCTTCTCCTTCAACATCGCCAGGAGATCCACATAGAATCGCGCCGCGGCGGGGTTGGCCGGAGGAGGAACCGGAACCTGGGGATGGGGGACGCCAAGGGCAAGCAGCGCCTGTTCCGCCAGGAGCTGCACCAGCGCGGAAAAGGACGGTTCAGGGACGCCTGCCTGCATCGAGTACCCCACTAGCCTGGAGAGTGAGTGAAGGCTACCACAAGTCCAGGGCGTCCTTCCTGCGGACCGCCTGCATTTTTCCGTGGTGGCGAGGCCGCTCCGCGCGGGCGATCATGGAGCTGAGGAGGCACGCATGAACCGAAACCTACGCGCCCTGATCCCCGTCCTGCTCCTGGCCTCGGCTGGCCCGCTGCTCCACGCGGAGCAGTTCGACCGCCTCGCGGGCCTCGTCAAAAACACCGATGGCAAGCCCGTGGTCGGCGCCAAAGTCGTGCTCGAACGCCTGGACATCGCTTGGAAAGTGGAGATGACCACCGACAGCGAGGGCAAATTCGCGCGCGCCGGCATCGTCCCGACTTCGTCCATCTCCTACCAGATCACCATCACCAAGGACGGCTACGCTCCGCTGATCCAGAAGTTCGACATGCGCCTTTCGAGCGACACGGTCCACAAGGACTTCACCCTGCTGCTCACGAGTGAAGCCCCCGCTGGCACCCAGCCGGATGGCAAGGCCGCCGCTCCCGACCCGGCCCTGAAGGAGGACGCCGACGCGCGCGCCGCCTTCAACACGGCCATCCCGCTCTACAACGCCAGGCAGTACACCGAAGCCCTTCCGAACCTGGAGAAGGCCTACAAGGGCATGACGGACGCCGTCGCCACGATGAAGGACGAGGCCGCCAAAGCCGATAGCCAGGCCCTGCTTCCGACCATCGGAAAGGCCTACGGCTTCGCCCTCCACCAGACCGGCAAGGACGACGAGGCCATCGTGCCTCTCGCCCAGATCGCGGACGCCAACCCCAAGGACGCGAAGAACGCCGATGTCATGAAGCTCCTCGTGGACATCTACACCGCCAAGAAGGACGATGCCAACCGCGCCAAGTACCAGACGATGCTCAACGGCGCCACAGGCACCTCCAACGCGGCCGATCCGTACAACGCCGCCGTCAAATCCTTCAACGCGTCCCGGTTCAAGGAAGCCAAGCAGCATCTCCAGAAGGCCATCGAAGCGGATTCGACCTTCCCCGACAGCTACTACCTGCTCGGCCTGGTCGAGATGAACCAGGGGAACATGGCCGGCGCGAAAGCGAATTTCAAGAAGTACATGGAACTCGCTCCCAACGGCAGCCACGCTGACGAGGTCAAGGGCGCTCTTTCCGCGCTCTGATCGGCTCTGACCGCTCCATTGCTGAAGCAAGGGCCCCATCCGGGGCCCTTTCCTATTTCAGCGTCAGGCTGATGGGACAGTGATCAGAGCCGAGCACTTCCGCGTGGATGGCCACCTCCTTGATGTCCGGAAGCAGGGCCTTGGAGGCCAGGAAGAGATCAATCCTCCAGCCCACATTCTTCGCGCGGGCGCCGCCGCGGGCCGTCCACCAGGTGTAGAGGCCCGGCTTGCCGGGATTCCGCTCCCGCAGCACATCGTGGAGGCCTTCCGCCAGGTAGAGCTTGAAGTCCTCGCGCTCCTCAGGCGTGAAGCCGGGGTTCTTCACATTGTCCTTGGGGCGGGCGAGGTCAATCTCCTCCGGCGCCACATTCATGTCGCCGGTGACGATCACCTTCTTGCCTTGCTTGTGGAGCTTGCCGACGAAGGCCGCGAGGTCCTTCGCGAACTGGCGCTTGAAGGGCAGCCGCACGAGGCCCTGGGAGGCGTTCGGGAAATAGCCCGCGACGAAGGCGAGGTCGCCCTTCGTGGAGACGATCATGCGGCCTTCCTGGTCGTAGGCCTCGATGCCCAGGCCCTTCTGGTGGCTGAAGCCCAGCTCCTTCTTCGTGAGCGTCGCCGCGCCCGCGTAACCCTTCTTGCTCGTGGCCGGGAACCAGCAGATGTCGTAGGCGCTCTCCAGCTGCTTGCGGATGTCGCGGTCAATCTCGTCCCACTCGCAGCGGATTTCCTGGAGGTTGAGGACATCGGGATCCGCCGCTTCCAGCCAGTCCATGAAGCCCTTCTTCAGGACCGCGCGGAACCCGTTCACATTCCAGCTGACGAATTTCATCGTGACCTCGCGAGCGTTTCGTAAGCGGCCTTGTCGAACCCGATGATGACGCCTTTCGGGTGGACGAGGATGGGCCGTTTAAGGAGGTTGTTGTCCTGGACCATGAGGGCGATGGCCTCGGCCTTCGTGAGATGCCGGTCCTTGAGATCGAGTTCCCGGTACTTGGGCGACTTCGTGCCCAGCATGGGCGCGGGATCGGCGGGCAGCAGCTTCTCCAGCTCCGCCGCCTCCAGCGGACGTTTGGCGTAGTCCCGAATCTCCACCTCGATGCCCAGCTCGGCGAGCTTCGCTTTCGCCTCGCGGCAGGTGGTGCAGGTGGATTTCATCCAGAGCGTCGCCTTCACAGCGTCCTCACGAAGCGTTCCCAGAGGTCCCGGCGCTCCAGGCGCCACCATCCGAGCATCAGCGGCACGGCCCAGCCCTTGAATCGGCCGGAATAAAGGAGCAGCACCCGATCGCCCTGCTGACGGATCTGGAAATGCAGGCGCTCCGTCACGCCGGGGAAAGGGCTCTCTTCGGCGTCAATCTCCACCCGGCCGGGCTCCTCATTGATCACGCGAGGAGTGGCCTGGCGGTAGACCGGATGCCAACTGCCCCAGCGCGCGCCGTCCAGCAGAACTTCGCGCACGCGCGCGAAGGGCGCGTTGGTGTCCCGGATCAGCTCCAGCGTCCAGATCGGCGTCTTGAACATCGCGCTTACTTGACGATGAAGCCCGGCTTCGCATCCGCAGGAGGCGCGATGAGGTAGGGCTTGCTTCCGCTGTCGCTGGCGGCCAACAACATGCCGTGGCTCTCGATGCCCATGAGCTTGCGGGGCGCGAGGTTCGCCACGACGACGACGGAGCGCTCCAACAGGTCGGCGGGCTCGTAGGCCTTGCCGATGCCGCCGACGATGGTGCGCTGCTCCAGGCCGATGTCCACCTTCATCTTGATGAGCTTGTCGCTCTTGGGCACGCGCTCGGCTTCGAGGATCTTGCCCACGCGCAGGTCCACCTTGAAGAAGGTGTCCGCGTCCACCGTCTCGCGGATCTCGGGCACATCGAGAGACGGCGCGGCGGGCGCAGGGGCGTTGGTCGCTTCGAGTTCGCTCATGTCCTTCTCCTTATCAATGCGGGCGAAGAGAGGCTTCGGATCGTTCACGGGGCCGGGCGCGGGCGCGTCCCAGGCCATTTGGTCCAAGCGCTGGTCCGCGGCCTTGCCGGGCAGACCGAGGCTTTCCCAAAGCTGCTGGGCCATGTCGGGCATGACGGAGCCCAAGCAGGCCGCGGTGGCGCGCAGGGCGCGGTAGAGGTTGGTGAGCACCGCGTCCAGCTTCGCGGCGTTCGCTTCGTCCTTGGCGAGCTTCCAGGGCTCGGCCTGGACAATGTAACCGTCGAGGCCGCGGAGGAAGGTCCAGAGGCCGTCCAGCGCCGCATTGAAGTCGTGGGCCTGCGCGCGCGCGATGAAGGCTCGCAGGAGCGCGCGTCCTTGCGCGTCCACGGCGGCATCAGACTCCTCCATCGCCGACATCGTGGGAATGGTGCCGCCGCGGTACTTCTGGATCATCGTAATGGTGCGCGACGCGAGGTTGCCGAGGCCATTCGCGAGATCCGCGTTGAGCCGGTCAATGAAACCTTCGAAGGAGAAGTCGCGGTCCTGGCCCACTTGCATGTCGCGCAGGAAGTAGTAGCGCAGGGCGTCGTTGCCGTACTTCAGGAGCGTGTCCGG
>CAZKIM010000005.1:44104-52425 GCA_964552855.1 uncultured Solibacteraceae bacterium
CGCGCAGGAAGTAGTAGCGCAGGGCGTCGTTGCCGTACTTCAGGAGCGTGTCCGGCCGCACGATGTTGCCCTTGGACTTGGACATCTTGTCGTTGCCCATGAGCCACCAGCCGTGGGCGAGGATCGCCTTGGGCAGCGGCAGGCCCATGGCCATGAGGAAGGCGGGCCAGTAGACGGCGTGGAAACGGAGGATGTCCTTACCGACGATCTGAAGGTCCGCGGGCCAGGCGTTCTCAGCGCCCGTGAGGTAGTTCAGCAGCGCATCGAACCAGACATAGACCACATGCTGCTCATCGCCTGGGACGGGAATGCCCCACTTGATGCTCGTGCGGCTGATGCTGAGATCCTGCAGTCCACCTTCCACGAAGCGCTTCACCTCGTTGAAGCGGAAGTCGGGCTGTACGAAGTCGGGATGGGCCGCGTAGAAGTCCAGGAGCGGCTTCTCATACTTCGAAAGGCGGAAGAAGTAGGTCTCTTCTTCGAGCTCGATGAGCTGGTGGGCGAGGCCCTGGGCCTGGAGTTCCTTGGCTTGAGTCTCCGTGACGAAGGCCTCGTCGCTCACGCTGTAGAGGCCCTTGTAAGTGGCCTTGTAGATGTCGCCGGAATCCAGCAGCTTCTTGAACCAGCCTTGCACGGTCTCGCGGTGATCCGCATCCGTGGTGCGGATGAAACGGTCGTGGGTCATGCCCATGCGCGCCCACAGGTCCGTGTAGTTGGCGACGACCTCGTCCGCGAGCGCTTTCGGCGCGATGCCGCGGGCGACTGCGGCCTTCTCCACCTTCTGACCGTGTTCGTCCGTGCCCGTGAGGAAGCGCACCGGCTCGCCCATCTGGCGATGGAAGCGCGCGAGCGCGTCCGCCAGCACCGTCGTGTAGACATGCCCGATGTGGGGCCGGTCGTTCACATAGTAGATCGGCGTGGTGATGTAGAAGGGCTTGGGCACAGCTGGCTCCGAGCCCTTTAGTCTACAGGCTCCGGCCCGCTTTCCAGCAGCTCTGGATGTGATCGTCCACCAGCCCCATGGACTGCATGTAGGCGTACATGATGGTCGGACCCACGAAGCGGAAGCCTCTTCGCTTGAGATCCTTGCTGAGGGCCACGGCCTCCGGCGTCTCGGCGGGCACCTCCGCGTGGCTGCGGGGCCGGTTCACCTTGGGCCTTCCACCCACGAAGGCCCACACATAGGCGTCGAAGCTGCCGAATTCCTTCTGCACGGCGAGGAAGGCCTGGGCGTTGTCCCGGGCGGAAGCGATCTTCAGGCGGTTACGAACGATGCCCTCGTTCTCCAGGAGCTTCGCCAGATCCGCGTCCGTGAATCGTGCGACCTTCACCGGGTCGAAACCCGCGAAGGCCTTCCGGTAGGCTTCGCGCTTGCGGAGGATCGTGATCCAGCTCAGGCCGGCTTGAGCGCCTTCGAGGATGAGGAACTCGAAGAGGCGCCGGTCATCGTGTTCCGGCACGCCCCATTCCTCATCGTGATAGGCCTGGTAAAGCGGATCGTCCCCGCACCAGTGGCAGCGGGGACGATCGAGGGACGGCTTCATCTCAGGCTTCGACGATGGTCGCCTTAACGATGCGGTCGTTGGCGCGGATGGCCTTCACCACGGCGATGTCCGCGTCGGACACGGTCTTGCCGAAGACGGTGTGGACGCCATCCAGGTGGCTGGGCGAGCTGCCGTTGCAGATGAAGAACTGGCTTCCACCGGTGTCCTTGCCCGCGTGGGCCATGGAAAGGGCGCCGAGCACATGCTTGTGCGGGTTGCCCGCCGTCTCGCACTTGATCTTCCAGCCGGGGCCGCCGGTGCCGGGCATGCCCTTGGCGCCTTCGCGCGTGTTGGGGCAGCCGCCCTGGATGACGAAGTCCGGAATGACGCGGTGGAAGGCCAGGCCATCGTAGAAGCCTTCGCCGATGAGCTTGGTGAAGTTGGCCACGGTGCCGGGGGCTTCCTTGGGGAAGAGTTCCAGGTTGATGTCGCCCTTGCTGGTCTCGAGCTTCACGCGGGTCATGGTGGCCTCCAAAGCATCCAGGATAAGGTGGAAGGCCCTGGGAGCCCAACGATGAAGACCGCCCTGTCCCTGCTGATCGCTCCGATCTTCGCGTCCGCGCTCGCAGCGGCGCCCGCAGCGGCGCCCCAGGCCCATCACCCCGCCCCCAAGAAGGATGCCGGTTCCGTCACCATCGGGACGACGGTCTATCGCTTCAAGCCGCAGTCCCTGTCCGCCTCGGCTTCCCACCCCATGTCCCTCTACCTGCGCGGTGTCCTCGTGCCCGTGAAGGGGGGCAAGGCGCTCTCGCTCTCCTTCCAGCTCTTCCGGCCCGGCCCGCTCGGCGGCATGACCCTCGGCCCGCGAACGGGCAAGGGCTCCACCTGGCTCGCCACCATGCAGACGAAGGTGGACGCCGCCTACGCCGAGCCCCCGAAGGAAGGCGCGGCGGCGACCTTCACCCTCAGCGGGCCCTTGCTGGAATCCAAGGGCTCCGCCACGACGCCCTCTTCCTGGCAGGGTCAGATCACGGCCGATTTCACTTCCGCGCCCTGACGGGAACCCAGTCGCCCTCTGCGGGACTCATTCTTCAGCTACCCTCGAACCTGGAGGTTCCATGATCCGCGCCCGTCTGGCCCTGCCCGCCCTGCTGCTGCTCCTGCCCGCGGCCGCCTGCCGGAGGGTGCCTCTGCAGCCGAAGAAGGCCGTCCCCGCCGGAACGCTGGTGCTGCGCTTCAGCCGGGAGATCAAGGGCTCCATCGCGCTCACCCTCGATGACGCGCGGATTCCGATCACCGTGGCCAAGAAGAAGGGCAACGCGCTGGTCGTCACCGGCCTCGCCACCGGCCTCCACCGCTACTTCCTTTCCGGGCCGCAGGAGGCCTTCGGGCAGGCGTCCGGTCAGGTCTCCATGCCTGATGACCACGGCGTCTACGAGATCGTGCTAGCTCAGCGCCTGGACGCCGAGCTCTACGGCAAGCCCCCGGCCGAAGCCCCCGCCCAAGCCCAGCCTGGAATCACGGCGACGCTCGAGAAGTGGTGACATGCCCCTGACAGCCCAGACGCGGCGCAGGTCGCGGCCACTCGGCTTGATGGGAACGATCATGAGCAACTGCCTCGCCGCGGGCCTGCCCGTGGCGTCGTCCTGCTCGGGACGCGGAACCTGCTCCCTCTGCCGCGTGCAGGTACTCCGGGGTTGGGATGCGCTTTCTCCCATGGATGACCGCGAACGGGAAGTGCTCGCCCGCAACGGCGCGGAGCCGGATGAGCGGCTCTCCTGCCAGGCCAGAGTCATGGATGTCCAGGCCGACATCGCCATCACGACGGGGTATTGGTGAAGCGCGCGCGCATCCTCGGTGGCGCCTTGGGTCTGGCGCTGATCGGCACCGCCGGATTCATGGGCTGGAAAACCCGCTCGGTGGCCCACGAACTGGTGGATCCGCCCTTCTACCATCCCCAACCGTTGGCGAAGGTTCAGGCCACCTACGCCGAACTGGCCAAAGGCGAGGGGGCTGATCCCGGCGGGATTTGGACGGAGGAATCGTTCGAAGGGCTCCAGCTTTGGAAACTCCATCGCTCGAAGCCCGCACCAGGCGTGGTCCTGCTGCTGCACGGCTTTGGCGACGACCGCTGGGGCACGAGCCCAGCGCTCAAGTGGTTTCCCGAGTTGGACGCCGCCATCTTCACCTACCTGGATCGGGATGACGCGATCCGCGAAGGTCGCCCGGTGCCGCCCATCACCTTCGGCATCCGCGAATCCGAAGAGGTCGTCCAGGTCGTCCACCAGCTGGAAACGGACGGCACACCACGAAACCGCATCCTCCTCATGGGCCGCAGCCTCGGAGCATCCGTCGGACTGCTGGCGCTGGAGCGCTTGGAAGCCGAAGGCAAAGGCCCCCTTGCCGGCATCGTGTGGGAGGGGCCGCCCATCAGTTCGAAGGATTTCGCCGAACGCCTCGTGCGCGGGCCCGAGGATCGTTGGTGGCACTTCCTGGCGCCGCCCATCGGCGCGCTGGCCTCCGCCTGGGCCGGGCGCCTGGGCCACTACGACCCCAACCAGACGAAGGTGCTGAACCGCCTCAACGGGCGAATGCTCAGGACGCCTGGCCTCCTCTTCCTCGCGACCGAGGATCGTCTCAGCCCGCCGCGGATGCAGAGCCGGATCGCGGACCACTTCGAGGCGATCCGCGTCGTGGCCACGCCGACCTGGCACCTCCACAGTTCTGAGGTGCTGGGTCCCGACTACGCGAACGCCATTCGCGCCTTCACGAACCGGGTGTTCCCAACCCAATGAAAAGGGGCCCGAAGGCCCCTTTTCATTGGATCAGATCCGTTCACTGACCGGCGCCATCGCTCGAGGCCTGAAGCGCCGCGTTCACGAGCTTGGGCGTGATGCGCTCCACCACCGGCTCGAAGACCTTGTTCACGAGCTCTTCGTCGTAGCTCATCTCGGTGCCGGTGCCCGCGACCTGAACGGCGTGATCGGCGACCTTGCCATCGTCCTTCCAGGCGCCCAGGATCTCGCCCGTCTGGACATCAATCAGGCGGACATCGAGGCGGCCGGTGAAGCTCGCCTTGTGGACATTCACGGAACCCGCGACATCCCCGGCGAGGCTGTCGCCCGTCATGCGGCCCACCAGCGCGCCCACGCCCCACCCGGTCTTGATGCCGCTCTCCTTGTAGGCGAAGCGGGTCACCTTGCCGGTCATCACGAACTGCACGCCGAGCAGCTTGCCCACCTTCAGCACGGTGGAGGTGTCCACCTCGCCGCTCTGCTGGAACTGGAGTTCGTTGCGGATGTCCTGGAGCCGCTCGCGCTCGATCACCTTCAAACGCTTATGGCTCACGGTGACGATCTCCGTGGTGAAGAGATCCCGCAGCTGATCCGAGATGGTGTCCATCTGGTTGCCCCACCCGCCAAAGCGCCAGCCCACCCAGCACCCGGGCGCGGCCTTGAAATCGAGGATGGCGAGGCGGGGGGCGGAAGCGTTCGGAGCGGGAGCTTTGGGGGCGGCGGAAGCCGGAATGGCGACCACCAGGGAAGCGGCCAGCGCGAGGACGAGGGATCGGACTTTCATGAAATTCTCCTGTGCGAAGGGGATGTCATGCGGGAATTCTACTCGTCAATCAGTTTGCTGCGAAGCTCTTTTCCGAGTTTGAAGTAAACCACCCGCTTGGGCGGCACCTCGATGCTCTCTCCGCTGCGGGGGTTGCGCCCGGTGCGACCCTTCCGATCCCGGAGGCGAAAGCTGCCGAAGCCCCGCAGTTCCACGCCGTCTCCTTGGCGCAAGGCCTCGATGACGCTGTCCAGGAAGGTTTGGACCAGCAGATCCGCCTCCTTCTTGCCCAGCTCCAGCTTGTCCATGAGGTGTTTGGCCAAGTCGGCCTTGGTCAGGGTTTCCACCGAATCCATGGGGGGACTCCTCCGGGCGGGCGATGGGGATGGTGCCCTCAATAAACGCCAAGGGCCGCCCTAGGTCAAGGGGTTGAAAGCAAAAGATTTTGGATTGGGACCGGATTCAATCCACCAGCCAGTCCAACAGGAACCGGGGACCCTCCCCAGAGGGTCCGAAGGGCCGGTAGTCCCGCTCCTTGCTCGACCAGCAGGCGGCCAGGTCCACATGGGCCCAGGAGGCCCCGCCGACGAATTCCCGGAGGAAGAGACCCGCCGTGATCGTGCCGCCCCAGCGGATGCCCGTGATGTTCTTCAGGTCCGCGAGCGGGCTCTTGAGCAGGTCGCGGTATTCCTCCACCAGAGGCAGCTGCCAGATGTGCTCGCCGGTGCTGCCACCCGCCTGGATCAATCGCTCCACCAGCTTCTGGTCCGTGCCCATGATGGCGTTGACGCCATCGCCGAGGGCGATGAGCGCGGCCCCGGTGAGGGTGGCGAGGTTCACGATGTGATCCGCGCCCATCTCCGAAGCCCAGTGCAGCAGGTCGGACAGGACGAGGCGGCCTTCCGCGTCGGTGTTGAGCACCTCCACCGTCTTGCCGCTGCGGGAGTGCAGCACATCCCCCGGGCGGTAGCTGTTGCCGTCCGGCATGTTCTCCACGAGGCCCATGAGGCCCGTGATCCGCACGGGAGCTTCCACCTGTGCCGCCGCCACCGTCGTGGCCAGCACGATGGCCGCGCCCGTCATGTCGTCCTTCATCGTCTCCATGCTGGAGGCGTCCTTGAGGCTGAGGCCGCCGGAATCGAAGCAGACGCCTTTGCCCACCAGGACGATGTGGCGCTTGGCGTCCTTAGGCTTGTAGTCGAGCTTCACTACGCGAGGAGCCTTGGAACTGCCTTGGCCCACCGCCAGCACGGAGCGGAAGCCGCCCTCGGCCAGCGCCTTCTCGTCGAGCACTTCGCATTGAAGCTTGTGCTGCTTGGCGAGCTTCTGGGCTTCCGTCGCGAAGGTTTCGGGATAGAGATGGCCCGCGGGGGTGCTGGCGAGTTCGCGCACCCGGTGGCAGGCCGCGACGCCCGCCTGGATCACGGGCAGGTGGCGACGCGCTTTGCGCGTGTCGTCGCCGTTGGTGAAGACTTCCAGATTGCGGAACTTCTTCGGTTCCGGCTTGGCGCCCTTAAAGGCCGTGAACTCGTAATCCGCCAGCAACGCGCCTTCGGTGGCGGCGATCTGCACCGCGTCGTGGTCCAGGCTCACCGTGGACGGCGCGAGCAGGCCGATGTCCTTCCAGCCCTTCTTGAGGCAGTGCCGCGCGGCGGACCCCACCGACTTGCGGATCTTGTTGAGGGTCACCTGCTCTTCATCGCCCAGGCCCACCAGCACCATCCACCGCGCGCCCTTGACGCCGTTGGGATGGTGCAGCGGCACCAGCTCCTGGTAATCGGCCCTGAAGTCGGACTCGTCCATCACCGCGCGCGCCACCTTGCTGACAGAGAGGGGAAGACGGTGCCGTTCGCGACCCGAGAACACCGGAACGATGAGCGCGTCGCCGGTGAAATCCTTGCCATTGGCGGAACTGATGTCTACGGTGGGCATGAAGGCTCCGGGTTCTGGGACCACTTTAGCCCGAAATGGCAAACTTTCGCGTGTTTTCATGTCTTTAATTGGCAAAGTGGTCGGTCTGCCATCATGGGACATGGAGCCGCGCCACCGCCACGATCTGGTCCTGCCTGGCCCCTGGCCCGCCTGTGCCCAGAGCCTGCTGAGGGAGGGCGCGGCCTGGCTGCACACAGGTCAGGTACGGCCCGGCGATGAGGGCGGCGACCTTTTGGCCCTGCCCGATGGGCCGCTGCTGACCAGCCGCTGGGTGAATGGCGCGTGGCGCACCACTCTCGACGGTGAGTCCGTGCCCGGTTCGCCTTGGCAGGCCCTGGAGGCTCACCTCGACCAGGGGCCTTGGATCGGCGCAGCCACCTACGAGCTGGCCTGTTCCGAGGCGGGCCTGCCCCACCAGCGTCCATTGGAAGGAAGCCTGGGAATGCGCTGGCAGGGCACGCGCACCGCCATCCGCATCCTGGGCGCCCACGCGGAGCTGTGGGGCTTCGGCTCTACCCCACCGCTGGCGCCGAATCTTGGCGCCGCCTGCGCCCTCCAACGCGCGCGCGCCAGCCTGGAACCGCGGTGGGACGCCAGCGCCCATCGCGCCGCGGTGAAGACCATCCAGCGCCACATCCGCGATGGAGCGTTCTATGTGGCGAATCTCTGCCTGCCCTTCGAGGGACCCTTCGATGGCGATCCGATCACCTTCGCGTTGGCCGCCTTCCGCAGAGCGAAGCCGCCCTACGGCGCCTTCCTGGATTTCGGGGAACGCCGACTCCTAAGCCTCTCCATGGAGCGATTGCTGTCCCGTCGCGGGGATCGCCTCTGGAGTGAACCCATCAAGGGCACCGCGCCTCTGACGGGAAACCCCGCTCACGATCAGGCCTTCGCCGCGGCGCTCGCCGCCGATCCCAAGGAGCGGGCCGAACACGCGATGATCGTGGACCTGGTGCGCAACGATCTCGGCCGCGTCTCCGCCGTGGGAACGGTGAAGGTGCCTCGTTTTCGAGAAGTGGAGACCTTCCCCACCGTGCAGCATCTGGTCAGCCGCGTGGAATCCCACGCGCGGCCGGGCCTCGGATTGGCGGACCTGCTCCGCTCCGCGCTCCCCGGCGGCAGCGTCACGGGCGCCCCCAAGCACGCGGTCTGCGCGCATCTCGCTACGGCGGAGGCCGCTCCGCGCGGCTTCTACTGCGGCGCGCTCGGCTGGATCGGAACGAACGGAGATCTGGATCTCGCCCTGCCCATCCGCACCGCGGAACTGGAACCGGGCCGCATCCGCTACTGGGCCGGAGGCGGCATCACCCTCCGCAGCGACGCCGAAAAGGAATGGGCGGAGCTGGA
>CAZKIM010000006.1:0-6237 GCA_964552855.1 uncultured Solibacteraceae bacterium
GAAGGTGCTTTAGCCGCCTACCAGTCCGACCCGCCGGAATCGCCGCCGCCCGAATCACCCCAATCGGAGCCGCCAGAGGAGTCGGACTCGCCCCAGTCCTGGCTCTGATTTGAATCGGATGAACCTGAGGCATCCCATCCGCCACCGTTATTGGACGAGCGATTCCCGCCGCTGAGCATTTCGCCGAGCAGCACGCCCGTGAGCATCCCGCCCAAGTTCGGCCCCTGGTTCATGGGCGCATACCCCTGCTGCTGGGCCAGCATCGCCGGATCGGGGTCGAGGCCCAGGCGGCGGCGCGTCGCGGCGGGGAGTTCTTCGTCCTTCAATTCCTGGATGCCGGCCTGGGCGCCGCAGTAGCCGCAAGTCCACTTCACCGTGCGGGTGCCATCGTAGTTGGCCTTCATCCCATCGCCGGAGGCACCGCAGGCGGGGCACTTCGCGTAGGGCGAGACGAAGGCGTGATCGCCGCCGATGTGCCCGCTGGTCATGCCGCGCTTGGCCGCGCCCAGCTGCTCGGGGCGGTCGCCTTTGCCGCGCATGGCGAAATAGATGACCGCGATGACGATGAGGATGACGATGAAGGCGGCCATGGCGGGACTCCTGCGCTAGAACCCCTAGGATGTCAGAATCCAGCCATGACCTCCCACTTCGATCGTCCTGGACCCTGGCGGGTGCTGGGCCTCATGTCCGGCACTTCCGCCGATGGCGTGGACGCGGCGCTCATCGAGGTGGACCCCGGCGGCTACGATGGCGGCGCGCCTTTCCTGCGCCTGTTGGGCCACGCGCACGCGGGCTATCCCGAGAAGCTGAGGGATGGCGTTCTCGCGGCGGCGGGCAACCGCCTGGACCCGGCGGGCCTCTGCATCCTCCAGCGCCAGCTCGGAGACCATCACGCCGAGGCGGCGGCGTCGCTCTGCGCGGAGCTTGGAGCATCGCCCGATCTGGCGAGTCTCCATGGTCAGACGGTGCAGCATCACCCTGGCGATGGCGCCACGCTCCAGCTCGCCGATCCCTTCGTGCTCGCCGAACGCCTGCGCTGCCCGGTCGTCTTCGATTTGCGCCGTCGGGACATGGCCCTGGGCGGCCAGGGCGCGCCGCTGGTGCCGAAGGCTGAACTGTGGCTGCATGGCGCGGATCGGCCTTTCCTCGCGCTCAACCTCGGCGGCATCGCCAACGCGACCATCTGGGATGGGCACCACCTCCACGCCTGGGATCTAGGGCCGGGGATGAGCCTCCTCGATCTCGCGGCGAAGCGCTGGCTGGGCCTGGACTACGACCCGGATGGCCGCCACGCCTCCGGCGCGGTGGACGAGCGCGCGGTGGAGCGGTGGCTTCAGCATCCGTACTTCCAGCTGCCGCCACCCAAATCCACGGGTCGGGAAGTGTTCGGCGAGGCGTGGCTGGAAGCCGAAGCGACCACGCTGGAACGCCTGCCCATTGAGGACCGCCTCGCCACCCTCGCCGCCTTCAGCGCCGCGGCCATCGCCCACGAGCTTCACCGCGTTCGCCTGCCCCTTTCCGGCGGCCTTCTCAGCGGCGGCGGCGCGCACCACGAACGCGTGCGCCGTGAACTGGCCGACCGCGCCCCCGCCCTCACCTGGCGCGTGGACAAGGGACTGCCCCCCGGAAGCCGCGAAGCCGTGAGCTGGGCCCTCCTCGGCGCCGCCAGCGCCGCCGGATTCCCCGCCAACTTCCCCTCCGTCACCGGCGCGAGCACGGAAGCCATCCTGGGAGCGTGGGTGTTCCCAAGATAAAGTGGAACCACTGCAACTTGGAGGCACCCCACCCATGCGGCTTCGAAAGCTTTGCGCTGTCTTCGCGATGGCCCTTCCCCTTGGAGCGGTGGGAACGGCTTCGCCCGCTTCCGATTCACTCAAGATCGAGCCCTCCACGGCCGTATCGGGCTACACCTTCGCCATGCCCCATGCCCACTTCACCCTCCAAACGGGGCGAGTGTCGCGAGTGTTCAGCGGTCAAACCTGCGTGGGCTTCTGTTTCGAAGGCGTTGGCTCGGCGGATTTCATTTCCGATCTCGCCACGGAAGCCACGGCCCTGAAGGAGAACTTGGCGCATAACAATGGTCCGAAACCGGTGGAGGCCACCGACGGGATCCATATGGGCGTCCCTTTCCAGAAAGCGATGTTCTGGTTTGGCGGGCGGTCGCTTCCAGCCTTCACGGGTTCCGCGGGAACCCCGATGGATGGCGTTCTCGAATCTGTGCGTTCCAGGTTCGCCTCGGATGATCTTCCATCCGGCTTATCAGCCTCCCTGTCCTATACCGCGAACGCCCGGCCATTGCCCTATGTCCAGGCGGACCTGGATGGGGGCACCCCCTTCGTCTACGAACTGGATCCCTACCACTCCCGTTTCGAATCGCTCTACCTTCTATCCGGCAAGAACCTTCAGGATCCCCTTCTCAAAGGGTATTTAAATCCCGTGACCATCAGCCAGCAGCCGGTGGGCTGGGATCTGCACACCCCGGTCCTGAGTGAATACATGCTTCGAAGCGTCACGCTGGGTCTGACTCAAACCGCGCCGCTGCACGGCACGCTGAAGGTGAAAGAGACCATTCAACCGCTCTTTTACCCACTCAGGTCCATTCGGATGAACCTGCAGCGGGATCATTGGGGACACGATGGCATGGGTCTCGTGTCGCACCAGGAGATCGTCAAGAAGATCACGGACGCGAATGGCCACGCGCTCGCCTTCACGCAAGATCCGTTGGAACTCACGATTGATCTCCCCAGTGCGGCGGCGGTGGGGTCTCAATGTGAACTCAACTTCGAAGTCGAAGGCGATTTTCTCGTCCCGCCCACGAATGGAAACTACTGGCAGCTCGGCACCACCGCCTGGTTCCCCCAACCCGATCTGAACGGCCAGATGTACACCTGGGACGCGACCGTCAGGGTCAAGAAGCCCTGGCTCGCATTCTCCTGCGGCGACACGGTCAAACGATGGGACGACGGGGACTACTCCGCCGTAGAGACCCGGTCGGAAAAGCCCATCGCCTTCGGCGTGATCCTCGCTGGCGACTACACCATTCAGCGCGAAACCCGGGATGGGCTCACGGTCGAAGTGGCCACCTATGGCGGCAAGGCCCAATTCTCCAAAGCCTTGCTCGACATGGCCTTCCCGATCTTCAAGTACTACCAGGCTTTTCTTGGGACTTACCCCTACAAGGAATTCCATATCCTCGAGAAGAACGAATGGGGATATGGACAGGCGCCAGCTTCCATCATGTTCATCACCAAAGAAGCCTTCAACCAGACCATTGATCTCAGGAGTCAGGTCTATTCACAAGGCGTGAGAGGCCGATTCGTCCATGAGATCGCCCACCAATGGTGGGGCTGCGTCGTGAAGATGCCCAGTCGCCAGGAGCAGTGGATCACCGAGTCCTTCGCCGACGCGTGCGCAGGGATGTGCTTGCAAGATTGGCCCCAAGGTCACGCCAGGGACGAATATGTGAGGCTCGTTGCCCACTGGAAGGGTGAAGCGGAGTTCGCCAAAGACCGTGGAACGATCCCAACCTGCAACAACAACTACAACCCCGATGATTCCTACGACAACTTCCGCGTTCGCACCGGCTTGCTCTACAACAAGGGCGCCTGGCTTCTCTACTGCATCCGCAAGGAAATCGGAGACGAAAAGTTCGCCACCTTCTTGAAGTCCTACCAGACCAACTTCAAGTGGAAGTTCGGCTCGACCAAGGATGTGGAGGGACTGCTTTCGTTCATGACCAAGAAGGATTGGAAGCCGTGGTTCGAAAAGAACTACTGGGGAACCGGGATGCCGGAGGCGAAGGACTGAGGAAGGCATGACTCACCGCCGCTTCACGAGGAAGGCCGCCGCATTCGCGGCGGCCTTCCTCGTTTTCGCCTGTCGTCCGCATCCGCGCCCTCATACGGTGGTGATGGCGTGGGAGGCGTTTCCGCTGAGTTTGGATCCGCGGATCGGCAACGATCAGGCGAGCGAGCGGTTGCTGGCGCTCACGCACCAGGGACTGTTGCGGCGGGACGCGGACCTGCGGCTGGTGCCGGATGGGTGCCTCGCGTGGCGGTGGGCCACGCCCTATACGGAACTCGCGTTCGACTTTCCGCAGGCGGGACACGAACCGGCTTCCTGGTTCCGCTTTCCGGATGGCCGATTCCTGCGCGCGGAGGACGCGCTCTGGAGCGTGAGGGCGCTCATGGACTCGTCCGTGCGCGGCGCGAAGGCCTCCGTGTTCCAGGCGGAGATCGCCTCCGCGTGGGTGGAAGGGTCGGTGCTGCATCTGAAGCTGAAGGCGCCGGATCCGGGCTTTCCCTCCAACCTCATCCGCGGCGGCCTGGGCCTCGTGCCAGAGGGCGCGACCGGGGACGATCCGCCGGGAACGGGGCCTTACCGCCTCATCTCCCAAATTCCTGAGCAGGAACTGCTGCTTCAGGCACGCCGCGACCATCCCGATTTCAAGGGCCGCGGTGAAGCCCAGGATCTAGAGCTGCGGCTCATGCCCGATGCCACCGCGCGGTTGTTGGCCCTTCGCCACGGCAGCGTCCAGCTTTCCCTCAGCAACCTTCCGCCCGACCTCGCGGCGGCGGCGGGCGCGGGAGTGGCGGTCCGCACCGTGCGCGGCGCATCGGAGGAATATGTGGCCTTCCGCTGCACCGACCCGACCTTGAAGGACGCGCGGGTGCGGAAGGCGCTGAGCCTCGCGCTGGATCGGGAGCTGATGGTCCGCATGCTGCGAAACGGCTGGGCGAGACCCGCGTGGCGCTTCTTCCCGCCGCGCACTGGCGATCCCCCCGCGCCGCTCCCCGACATCCTCACACGCAGGCACGAGGCGGAGCGACTCCTGGATGAAGCCGGATTCAGTGGTCGTCCCCGACTCACGCTCACCCTGCTCACCACGCCCGAAGTCGAAGCCCGCGCCAAGGCCCTCGCAATCCAGGACCAGTGGCGGAAGATCGGCGTGGACCTGCGCCTGGAGACCAAGGAATTCGGCGCGCTCTTTTCGGATGTGGTCGCCGGACGCTTCCAGGTGGTGAGCCTGCGCTGGACCGGCGTGACGGACCCGGCGATCCTCCGCCGCATCTTCCATTCCGCGTCACTGCCGCCGAGCGGCTTCAATCGTGGCCGCTTCGACGATCCCGAGACCGACCAGCTGCTCGACGCCGCAGATCGCGCCGACCCTTTGGCGCGCCAGGCCTTGCTAGATCAGGCTCAGGACCGCATCGCCGACCAGGCACCCTACGCGATGCTGTGGTGGCCGGACCAGATCCTCGCCTCGGCCCCCGGCGTCCAGGTGGACCTCAACGGCGCGGGGGACTTCTCGGCGGTGTGGCGCGATAATCGGGCGCCATGAGGCACGCGCGCTGGCTGGACCATCTGCCGCTCTGGGCGGTCTACGGGGCCGTGGCGCGCACGGGCATCTTCGAGCCGTGGGAGCTGATCTTCATGGCGCTCCCGCTGGTGGCGGCGCTGGTCGTGGAATATCTGCGCGCGGATCTCTCCCGGTGGCGGCTGCCGCTGGAACTGCTCGTGATCGCGTGGCTGGCCCTTGACCTGCTCACGCACCACGGCTTCTTCGGGCAGTTGGTGCGCCTGCTCTTCCTGCTCAGCGGGCTGAGGCTCGCGCTGCCGCGTCAGGCGGCGCAGCGACGGCAGTTGCTGCTCATGGGCTTCCTGCTCTTCCTCACGACGGCCATCAGCAACGCGGATGTCGAGTTCTTCGCCTGGACGCTTGTCTGGATGCTCACCGCCACCTTGGCTCTGCTCCAGTTGGCGTGGGAGCCGCCCGCCTCCCTGCGTCACGGCCCCGCGCCGCGCCCGCCCTTCCGTCTCGTGCCCGCGTGGGCGGCGGGGGCGCTGGCATTGGCGAGTCTCTTCTTCCTGCTGCTGCCGCGCCTCAACGCGGGATGGCGGCCCTTCCCATCCTTCGGCGCGGCCCTCGGCAGACTCCAGGCAGGGCTGAGCGACGAGGTGGATCTCGGCCAGCGCGGGGCCATCAGCGCCAACCACGAAGTCGTGATGCGCGTGGTGCCGCCCACCGGGCTGGATGCGAATGCCCGCGACGCGCTCGCGCGGCGGCTCGCCTACCTCCGAGGGATGACGCTGGAGCGCGTCCAGGGCCAGCGGTGGGAGACGGATGATTTCACGCCGACGCCCTTCCTCCGCCTGGGCACGCTGGCCGATGGCGCGGGCCTGGAGCCGGGAACCCCGCTGGAACTCTTCATCAGCCCGACGCCGCGCGGCCTCGTG
>CAZKIM010000006.1:6337-29716 GCA_964552855.1 uncultured Solibacteraceae bacterium
GGAGCCGGGAACCCCGCTGGAACTCTTCATCAGCCCGACGCCGCGCGGCCTCGTGCCCCTCCCCTACGGCACGGTCTACGCCGGATCCCCCTTCGGCCAGCGGTTGCGGCGCGGCGAAGGCGGAAGCTGGCGTCTCCCCTTTCCGGTCACCCGCGGCCTGCCCGTCCCGGTCACCCAAGTCGCTCCGGGCGCCGGTCCCGACGACGCGCTTCCGCTCGACGATGACCGCCCGCCCGTCGGCCGCCGCCTCGCGCTGCTGCTCGACCTCCAACCCGCCCATGAGGCCGCGCGCCGGGCGAGCCTCGCTTGGGCGCCGGGCGTGATGAGCGCGCCGGCGCTCGCGGCGACGCTGGAGGCGAAGCTCCGAACTTTCCGCTACACCCTCGACAACCCCTGCGGCACGGCTCCGAATCCGCTGGAGGATTTCCTCGACCACACCCAGGCGGGTCACTGCGAGTACTTCGCCTCTGCCCTCGCGCTCATGCTCCGCGCCCGCGGTGTGCCCGCGCGCGTGGTGAACGGCTACCGACTCGGCGCCTGGGTGCCCGAAGGCGGCTACTGGCTCGTCACCGAAGATGAAGCTCACTCCTGGGTGGAATACTGGGACGATGCGGCCAAAATCTGGCGCGTGGGCGATGGCACGCCGCCCTTCACCGCTGCGGTGGATGGTGGCTGGTCCGAAACCTGGACCCGCCTCGCCGATGCGGTCTCTTTCAAATGGGACCGTTATGTGGTGCGCTTCTCCGGAGACGACCAGGCCGCGGGCGTTTCGTCGCTCCAAGGCCTGGCGCAGGGGCTCTCCAAGGGCTGGTCCTGGTCGTGGAAGCGACCTTCGCCACTGACCCTGGGGCTCCTTCTGCTCGTGGCCGCGGCCTGGGCGGCGTGGCGCTTCCGCCCCAAGCGGCTGGATGGCGGCCTGACGGATCCGAAAGGCGTGAAGGCGTTCGCACCCCTGCTGCGAAAGGTTCGCAAGCTCGCACCGCCGGAGCCCGGCGAGACCGCCCGGGCCTGGCTCCTGCGCCTCGCCAACCTAAGGCCGGATCGCGCGGTTCCGCTCGCGAGCCTCGCCGAAGCCGTGGATCGCACCCTTTATGGCGGAGGTGTGGATGCGCTTCGGCCCCTCGTGAAGGCGGAAGCGCGGGCGTGGAAATGAAAGAAGCCCCGCACGGCGGGGCTTCTTTCAAGCGTGATGGATCATTCAATCCATCTTGCTGGTGTCCAGGGTGCCATCCAGGAACTGGCTGAACTCCTTGGGCGGGAGGTAGCTGGCGAGGGAACGCACGGTGGCGCCGTTCTCGTCGAGGATGTAGAGGCTCGGGAAGCCCTTCACGCCGAACTGCTTTTCCAGCGGCTTGTTCTCGGTGGGGGTTCCGTCCTTGAGCTGGGTGCAGACGGAGAGCGGCACATAGTTCCGCAGCGCGGCCTGGGCTTCCGGCGTGGGGAAGGTCTCGTTACGCATCTTCGTGCACCAGCCGCACCAGTCGGTGTAGATGTCCATGAAGATCTGCTTGTGCTCTTTCTTGGCGCGGGCCTTGGCGGCTTCGAGGTTGTGCTCCCAGGAGATGGGACCCTGGGCGAAGGCCGGAAGGACGGCCATGGTGAGGCCGAAGACGAGGGCGGAGGGGATGAGGCGCTTCATGCGTGGCTCCAGAAACGGGCTATTCGCCCGTGATGAACTTGACGAGACCGGCGGGGTCGAGCGCGCCGGTGTGGCGGCGGATCACCTTCCCGTCCTCATCGAGGAGGACGAGCGTGGGGTAGGCCTGGGTGCCGTACTTCTGATCCACGGCGACCCCTTCGGGGAGCGGCGTGCGGTCTTTCTTCTCCACCAGCACGGAAGCCGCCACCACTTTGCGGAGCGCGGCTTGGGCCTGGGGCGTGGGGAAGACATCCTTCCGCATGCGCTGGCAGGGCGGACACCACTCGGCCCAGATGTCCACGAAGACCCGGCGGTGGGTGGCCTTGGCCTCCTTCAGCGCGCCATCCAGGTTCTCGTGCCAGGTGACGCCCTGACCGAGCAGCGGCACGGCGGCGGAGAGCAGGACAGCGGCTAGGGGAACGCGTTTCATGGGCACCTCGTCTCCGGGATGGGATGCCCCGGAAGGAAGCCTCGTTCCACGATACTCGCTTCCGGCTAATCCGCCTTGGCCCTGTCCCGTAATCCATGCAGACCCGGCCGACGCAGAACCCGGCAACCCAAAAGGAGCATTCCATGCGCGCCCTCATCGCCCCGCTGGCGCTCGCCGCCAGCCTCGCCCTCCCCTTGTCCGCTCAAACGCCCACGCGCTACATCAAGGTGGACATCGTGTCCCAAGACGGCCACGGCCGCCACAAGGGCAACGGCCCCACCGAAGTCCACATGCGCACCCCGCTCAGCCTGGCCACCAGCATCCTCGAATGCGCCCAGGACAGCGAGATCCGCGTGAACGGCAAGGACAGCAAGCCCCTCAAGGCCGATCAGCTCGTGAAGATGCTCCAGGATTCCAAGCCCGGCGACCTGCTGCTGGAAATCACCACCAACGACGGCGACCACATCACCGTGAAGGTGGAATAGCAGGCTGGAGGCTGGAGACCTCTTGGTGCGGCGCCCTTCGGGGCGCCGCGCTTTTTTAAGGGCGCGGCCAAAGGCCGCACCAAAAAAGCCTCCAGCCTCCAGCCCCCAGCCTCCAGACTGATCCCATGGAATTCCTCACCGACATCCGCGTCCGCTACGCCGAGACCGATGCAATGGGCATCGTCCATCACAGCCACTTCATCGTCTGGATGGAGTTGGGGCGCTCGGACTTCCTGCGGCACCTCGGGATGAGCTACGCGGAGTGGGAAGCCAAGGGCGTGAAGCTCCCCGTGAACGGCATCGGCCTCACCTACCGCGCGCCCGCGCGCTACGACGAGTTGGTCCAGGTGCGGACAGCGCTTCAATCCGCCACGCGACGGCAGGTGGTGTTCACCTACCGCATCGAGCGGGAGGGACTCCTCCTCGCCGAAGGCGAGAGCCGCCACCTCGTGGCGGGCCCCGATGGCCGCGCGACCACCATGCCTGAAGCCCTCCTGACCCTCCTGCTCGGCTCGCTCAACCCAAGCTGAGCGGTCGCCCGGGATCGGTCTTGAGGGCGAGGGCCAGCGCCGCGCCGACGGTTTCCATGACCTCCCGCCGCGAGGCCGAGAACGCGTCCTTCGGGAAGGATTGAAAGCTCAGCACGCCGAAAGGCCGCTCCGGCCAGCCCGCCCCCACGCCGAGCGGCACGCCGTACCAGCTTTCGGGGATGAGGCCGGTGATGCGCTCGGCGTCCGTGAACGCGACGCCCGCTTCCTCCTGCAAGCGCAATTCGGGAAAGTAGAGCGGCTCCTTCGTCCGGAGCACGCGGGTGGTGAGGCCCCCGAATTCGCTGAAGACGCGCGTCGCCACGATGCGCGCCTTGCCCCCTTCGCAATAGAGCGGGAAATCCAAAGTGTCGTGCTCGTAATCCACGAGCGCGAGGTAGAAGGTGGCGAGCCCCATGCAGGCTTCGCATCGGCTGCGGATGCTCTCCGCCAGTGCCTTCGGCTCGAGCCCGGGCTTGAGGGTGGCGAGGATCTCGAGGGTGAGGTTGCGGTCCGCGTCCCGTTCCTTGAGCGCGGCTTCCAGCCGGGCCAGCTCGGACGGCGCCTGCGGGCTGGCGGGCGCCATCAGCGCCCGCTCCGGCCGTTTGAACCATCCGAAAAACATCTCCGTCTCCTAGGAAGGTCGGGGAACCGCCTTGATCGCGAAGGCCAGGGTTTCGCCCAGGGCCTCCATGAGTCGAAGCCGCGAGGGCGTGAAGGCGTCCGATTGAAAGCTCTGGAAGCTCGCGACGCCGAAGGGCCGCTCGCCCCAGGCCGGGTCCGCGCCCAAGGGAATCCCAAGCCAGCTTTGGGGCACCAGGCCGCTATCCTGCTCCGCCTGGGAGAGTACGACGCCCAGCGACCGGCCTTCCGCCAAGGTCTTCAGATAGAGGGGCCGCCCACGCTTCAGCGTCTCGCCCGTGAGCCCAGGAGCAGCGGACAGGCTGCGATGGGCCGGGACGCGATTCCGCCCGCCCTCGTAGTAGTAAGGGAAATGAAGCTCGTCCTTCTCCCAGTCCGCCAGCGCGAGAAAGAAGGACGCGAGGCCGAGGGGACGCTGGCACAGGGCGAACAGCGCGGCGGCGAGCGCCCCCGGAGCCATCCCCGGTTGGAGGACGCGCAACGCGCCGGTCAGCAGGGCGCGATCCTCGTCCACATGCCGGATCAGCTCGTTCAAATCCTGGATCCGGGCCTGGTCGCGATCCTCCGCTTCCCGCGCGGATCCAGCCGAGGGCGGTTTCGGGGCTTCGGAGGCGAAGAGGCTCATGGGCGGGCCCTCAGCGCCAGGGCCAGGATCGCGGCCATCGCGTCCATCAGCCGCCGCCTGGATTCGGAGAAGGCATCCGGGTGGAAGCTCTGAAAGCTGAGCAGCCCGAACCCCCGGCCGGGTTCGGCGGTGCTCTGCCCCAGCGGAACGCCATACCAGCTCTGGGGCACGAGCCCGCTGATGCGCTCGGCTTCGGAGAAGATCGCGCCGGCGTTCCGCGCCTCCTCCAGCGTGCGGATGTAGAGCGGAATGCCCGACCGCACGGCCTTCCCGGTGAGCCCGCCGCCCTGGTCCCCGGAGAAGGAGCGCTCCGGCTGGTTCCGGAGCCTTCCGCCTTCGTGATAGATCGGGAAATTGATCCGGTCGTGGTCCCAGTCAATGAGAGCGAGAAAGAGCGAGGCGAGCCCGAGGGGCTTGAAGCAGATATCCAGCAGCACCTCACCCGCGGCCTTCGGTTCCATGCCCGGCTTCAGCTCCAGCGCCACCCGCATGAGCAGCAGGCGGTCCTCATCCAGGTGGCGGACCAGTTCATCCAGCGCCTCCAACTGCCCGGTCTTCTGGGCCACCGTGGTCTCGGCGAGCTGGATGCGCTGCGCGAGCTCCTCCGGCGTCTCGCCTTTGGTCTTCCCGAAATTGAAGAGCCCCATGGGGCCTCCCCGGCGGTTTGTGGTGAGATGGATGGATGCAGAGCATGAACCTTCCGGTCTCGCTGTTCAACACCCTTACCCGGGGCGTTGAAGCCGTGCGGCCCGGCGAAGATGGCCGGATCCGCATCTACAACTGCGGCCCGACGGTCTACAACTTCGTCCACATCGGCAACCTGCGCACCTTCCTGTTCCAGGATCTGCTGCGCCGGACCCTGGTGGCCTCGGGCCACGAGGTGACCTTCTGCATGAACCTGACGGATGTGGAGGACAAGATCATCCGGGACTCCCAGAAGGAGCTTCCCGAGGCCGCCACCAACGCCGAGCGGCACGCGGCCATGAAGGCCCTCACCGAGCGCTTCACCGCGTTGTTCCTGGAGGATCTGGACGCCCTCCGCATCCTCCGCCCGGATGTGATGCCCAAGGCCACGGACCACATCCCCCACATGATCGCCCTCATCCAGAAGCTGGAGGCGAAGGGCCTCGCCTACGCGCGGGAAGGCTCCGTCTACTACCGCATCGCGGGCCTGCCCCAGTACGGCTGCCTCGCCCACTTGGACCGCGAAGGCATGCGCGCCGGGTCATCGGTGGACAGCGACGAGTACGAGCGGGACTCGGTGAACGATTTCGTCCTCTGGAAGGCCCACCGGCCCGGCGAACCCAGCTGGGACAGCCCCTGGGGGCCTGGCCGCCCCGGCTGGCACATCGAATGCTCCGCCATGGGCATCGAGCACCTGGGCGAGCGCGTGGAGCTCCACACCGGCGGCGTGGATCTCATCTTCCCCCACCACGAGAACGAGATCGCCCAGAGCGAAGGCGCGCTGGGGCATTCGTGGGTCGCCCAATGGGTGCATGGCGAGTTCCTCATGGTCGAGGGCGAGAAGATGTCCAAGTCCCTGGGCAACTTCTTCACGCTCCGCGACCTGAAAGAGAAGGGCGTGGACGCGATCGCCTTCCGCTTCGCCATCCAGAGCAACCACTACCGCAAGCTCTACAACTTCTCCTTCGACGGCCTGAAGGGCGCCGAGAACGCGCTGAAGCGCGTCCGCGCCTTCCGCCGCCGCATGGAGGGCGAAGGCGAAGCGGGGGGTGGCCAGTGGAAGGAAGCCATCCAGCCTCTGCCCCGCGTCCAGGAAGCCCGCGCCGCCTTCTGGAAGGCCATGGGCGATGACCTCAACACGCCCGAGGCCCTGGCGGCGATCTTCACGCTCATCACGGACCTCAACGCCCAGGACGACCGCATCGCTCTCACCCGCGAGGAGCGGGACGAGGCGCTGGCCTTCCTGGACGAGACGAACGCGATCTTCGCGGCCTGGCCTTCCGAATCCGCCGCCGCCGATGCGGAGGTCGAGGCGCTCCTCGCCGCCCGCAAGGCCGCCAAGGCCGCCAAGGATTGGGCCGAGGCGGACCGCCTCCGGGACCAGATCAAGGCCATGGGCATCGTGTTGGAAGACCGGAAAGACGGAACGACGGTCTGGCATCGCGGCTAGCAAAGTGCCATCCTTGGGCCGACCCCCAAGGAGATCGCCATGACTGACGGCCAAGCCGCGCCCAAGACGGGCATGAACCCCATCCTCAAGTGGCTGCTCATCGGCTGCGGCACGATCGTGCTGCTGTCCATCCTCGTCGTGGGCGGCTGTTCCTACTATGTCTATCACAAGGCCAAGGAGAAGGTCGCCGAGGTCAAGGCCGCGGCGGCGGAGCAGGGCATCACCGTGGACACTTCCCACGGCCTCGCCGCCGGAATGATGAACGCCGCCAACCAGGGCATCGTGAAGAGCATGGTGCAAGAAGGCAACGCCGTCGTCCTCGCGCTGCCGGAATCCGAACGCCCCGCCGCCCAAGCCGTCTACAAAGAGCTCGATGAAAAGAAAGCCCAGCTCACGGCGCAGGATATGGCGGACCTCATGAAGGCTCACCAGGCCTACCAGCAATCCATGATGGACAACATGCCGAGCGCGATGACCGGTGGAAACAAGACGCCCCTGACGCCCGAGGCGAGCCGCGCCCTCATCAGCACCATCAAGGTCGTCCTCGCCCGCCACTGAAGCGGCGCGTCCTTCGGAAGCGGCCCGCGAGGGCCGCTTCCTCGTTCAGAGCGAAGCCATCACGCGCTCAGGCGCGAGTTCCTCCAGGCACTGGCGGCGGCGACAGGCGCGGTCGCGGCAGGGCGAGCAGGCGATGCCCGTGCGGAGCAGCGCGCCCGTCCCTTCTGGCAACCCGGCGATCACGGGATCGCTGGGGCCGAAGAGCGCCGTGACAGGGAGGCCGCAGAGCACGGCGAGATGCAGCAGGCCCGTATCGCCGGTGAGGACGCGGTCCGCCTGCCGCACGGCGGCGGCGAGTTGCCACCAGGGCATGGGCGGCAAGGCAGGCACGCCGCTTTCGGCGGGTAGCCAGGCTCGCAGCTCGGCTTCATCCGGCCCCAGGCTCCAGCGCAGCTCGAAGCGATCCTTCATGCGCGCCGCGAACGCGAGCCAATGGTGCATGGGCCAGCGCTTGTGCGCGCCCGCGCGGGACGCGCCCGGCACGAGCACCACGCGGGGCCGCGCGGTCTGCCAGATCGTTCCCGGATCAGGCAGCGCGGCATCCTTCAGCACGGGCCGGAAACGGCCGAGGCCGTTCACGCCGCGGCTCGCCCCGAAGGCCTCCGCAAGACCGAGCGCCTGGGCGTAGCGCGTCTGCAGCTTGAAAGGCGCGCGATGGGTCTGGAGCAGCCCCGCGCCCTCCTTCGTCACGCCATCGCCCCAGCGCTCGCCGAGGCCCGCGAGTTTGGGGATCAGCGCGGATTTGAAGATGCCGTGGAAGTCGAGGCTGACTTCCGCGCCTCGGACCTCCGACGCCACGCGCCTCAGCTCGGGCAGCGCCTTGAAGGGATCGGACAGCGCCTTGCGCTTCACGAGCACCGGCTCCAGCCAAGGAAAGGGCTCCAGCAGGAACGCGTGGCGGTCCTCCACCACCGCTTGCAGGCGGGCGCCCGGGAAGGCCTCGTGCAGGTTCGCCCACGCCGGCAACACCCGCAGGATGTCGCCGAGGGCGGAGAGGCGGACCAGCGCGAGGTGCATCCAAACAGTCTAAGGGGGTAGGCTGGCCCCATGAATCCTGAGTCCGGCTCCTTCGCGACCGATCAGCGGAAGAATCCGCCGCCCACCGGCTGGCTGGACCGGACGCTGCGGCGCTTCGCCCGCGCCAGCTACGGCGCGGCGGTGTTGCTGCTCTATGTGCTGGCCTCCTCCGCGCTGGGGCTCGCCATGGCGCCCGCGCTGGGTTTCTGGAGCTGGGCCGCGCCCTTCGGCCAGAGCTGGTTCGCGCCCCTGCACTGGGCCTGGGCGGGCTTCGTCTTCGCGCTCTGCTTCTTCCTCTTCGGCCTCGCGCTGATGATCGTCGTGCCGCTTTACAATTTCGTCCTGCCCACGCGCTATAAGGCCTTCAAAGGCGGCTACTACACCCTGGCCGCCGTGCCCTGGTTCCTGCACAACGGCCTCTTCTACCTCGTGCGCTTCACCTTCCTGCCCTTCGCGACGCTGACGCCCTTCGGCGTGTGGTTCCTGAAAGCGATGGGCATGAAGATCGGTCGCCACGCCTTCATCAACACCGAGCTCATCAGCGATCCGCGCTTCATCGAGATCGGCGACGACGCGGCCCTCGGCGGGTCCGTGCGCATCTTCGCCCACTATGGCGGCGGCGGGAATCTCGTCCTCGCGCCCGTGAAGATCGGGCACCGCGCCACGCTGGGCGCGGGCGCGTGTGTGATGGGCGATGTGGAAGTGGGCGACGGCGCGACCGTCCTGCCCCATTCCGTCCTCCTGCCCGGTACCCGCATCCCCGCCGACGAAACCTGGGGCGGCGTGCCCGCCCAGCGCATCACCCGCGAGGAGATGGACGCCATCAAAGCCCACATCCGGGGGCTTGTGGATCTGGGCTGATACTGGGCCACGGGCCTCAGGCCTTGGGCCCCGGGAAAAGCCACCTCTTGCTTTCCCGGGGCCCGTGGTCCGGGGCCTGAGGCCCAATTTGACTATTACCAACTTCATACTAATACTATGTCCACGGTGCCCGTATCCCCTCACAAGACGGAGGCCCCATGGACCCTGGATTGCTGGACGACCTGGAGCGCAAGTTCCAGAAAGAGCTCAACGCGGGCACTGTGGCCCTGCTGCTGATGGCCGTGCTGGCGGAGGCCTCCGAGCCGCGCTACGCCTACGACATCGCGCGGGAGCTGGAGGAACGGGCGCCCATCACCAAGCTGGGCACGCTCTACCCCACCCTGCGTTCGCTGGAGGGCCTCGGCCTCCTGGACAGCCGCGTGGAGCCCTCGGTCTCCGGTCCGCCCCGCAAGTACTACCGCCTCACCCAGGATGGCCGCGCCGCGCTGGCCGCCTGGGCCAGGCAGTGGAAACAGACCAGCCAAGTCGTGAACGCCGTGCTCAAGGGAGTGGACCATGCCTAATTCAGGCTCTGACCAGATGATTGACGCCTACCTCGAGGCCCTGAAGGCCGCCCTCAAAGGCTGCGACAAGGCCCTCATCCAGGACGCGCTTTGGGACGCGGAGAACCACCTTCGCTCCGAGGTGGCGCGGCAGCGCTACCACGACGCCGCCTTTGACGAGACCCAGGCCTTGCCCGGGATCCTCGCCGCCTACGGCGAACCCGCGGAAGTGGCCGCCGCCTACAGGGATCGGGACGCGCTCGTGAGCGCCGCCCTCGCGCCGCCGTCCCGTCCAGTTGAACAGGACGAGGCCGCGCTTCCGCCCACCCGCCCGGGGTTCTTCGGCGTGCTGAAGGATTTCCGCGCCTACACCGCCCTGCTCTACCTGCTGATCTCCATCGGACCGGGCATCTTCTTCTTCACCTGGGCCATCACCGGGGTCTGCATGTCCCTTGCGCTATCCGTCCTCATCATCGGCATCCCCTTCGCGATCGCCTTCCTCGGCTCCGTGCGTTTGCTGGCCATTTCCGAAGGCCGTCTGGTGGAAGCCATGCTGGGCGTTCGCATGCCGCGCAGCCTTCCACCGGCCGAGGACGCCAAAGGCTGGAAAGCGCGCATCGTCGCCATGGTGAAGGATGGGCGCACCTGGTCGAGCCTCGCCTACCTGCTGCTCATGCTGCCTCTCGGAGTCGCCTATTTCAGCGCCATGGTGACGATGCTCACGCTGAGCCTCGGTCTGCTCGCCACGCCCATCGTCCACTTCGTCTTCCATGAAGTCACCTTCGACGGCTGGTACTGGGGTGATGCCCATGCGAATGTCGTGGCGGTGGCCTGGGGCATCTTCGGGATCTTCGCCGTGCCCCTCACGCTCCACATCGCCCGTGGCGTGGGTCGCCTGCATGGCCGACTCGCGCGGCACATGCTCGTCAGGATCTGAGTCAGTCCCAGCCCATCCGCGCCGCGAGATCGTCCAGGCAGATCTCGACGGCGCGGTTGGGCTCGGGCTGTTGGGCGAGTTGCACCCGGGCGTAGGCGTTGCCCATGTGGCTGTGGCAGTGGGCTTCGAGATGATCGGCGAGGTTCGCCTGCTGTTGCACGAGCACGGCCCGGAACGCCTTCGCCATGGCTTCGGCGTTGCGGAGCTGATGCTGGTTGGCGCTGGTGGGCAGCGGGATGAGGATGGCCCCGCGCCCCGCGACCTTCAGCTCCGCGCAGGTGGAAGCGCCTGCGCGGCTCACGACGAGGCTGGACGCCTCCATCGCGCCCGCCATGTCCTCGATGAAGGGCACGAGCTGGTGGCGGTCGTGACGCGGGCTTTCCTTCAAGCGGTCGAAATCCGCGGGTCCGACCTGATGGAGGATCGTCCAGTCTTCGAAGATGGCCAGCAGCGGCGGCGCCGCTTCCAGCATGGCGTCGTTGATGGCGCGGGCGCCGCCGCTGCCGCCCAGCACGAGCAGCTGGAAGGGGCGGCGCAGTTCCTTGATGGGCTTGAAAGGGCGGCGGAACGCGTCCCGCACCGGCGTTCCCGCGGTGAGGCAGTCCGCGCCGGGAAGCAGCTCCTTCACCGCGTCCATGCCGCACCACACGCGCTTCGCGCCCGGGGCCATCTGCTTCACCAGCGCGCCGGGCGCGGCGTTGCTTTCATGGATGAAGAAGGGAATGCCCAGACGCTTCGCCGCCATCAGCGCGGGCGCGGCGCCGTAGCCGCCGGTGGCGATGACCGCGACCGGCCGCGCGGCCTTCCAGCGGCGCGTCAGCGCGGCCTTGGCGCGCATGAGCTTCCACGCGGAGCGCGCGACGCGGAACGGCGAGCGGCCGAGGAAGCCCTCCACATCCAGCAGGACATGGGGCCAGTCGGAGCCCGGCAGCTTGCGCGCCTCGATGCCGCGCGTGGCGCCGACGAAGGCGATCTTCCGCTCCGGCCAGCGCGCGCGGGCGCCCTCCGCCAGGGCAACGGCCGGGAAGAAATGCCCTCCCGTGCCACCGCCGGTGAACACGATCGCGTCCTTGAAATCCGGTTCGCTCATGCCTCCAGCCTACCGGAGGCGGAGGATCCTCACGGCTTGGCGGGCTGGGCCGGAGCGGGCGTGGCGGCCGGAGCGGCGGTGCCGCTATGGCCCTGCACGCTGAAGCTGCGCGTGGAGCTCGCGGAAGAGCCGGTCTCCCCCTTCACGGTGAGCGTGAAGGAATCGCCGTCCTTGAGCGTGGTCGTGGCCTGGATGGGACTTTGGTCCGAGGAGGCGAGCACCTCGTCGCCCCGGCGGATCTCCGCGTGACCGCCGCTGAAGTCACCGACGAGGACGAGCGGCTGGCCCACGGCGATGGCGCCGGTGGCGGCGAAGCTCTTCACCTGCGGCGGCGGGAGCACCTTCACCGTGAGGGTCTTGGTGGCGACCGTCCCCGCCTCATTGGTGCCGGTGAGGGTGTAGGTGGTCGTCTCCTTGGGCTCCACGGTCTTGGCGGGGCCGTTGAGGGCGGTCACATCCTCGCCCCCGGGGTCCAGGGTGAGCTTGGTGGCGCCGCTGGCGTCCCAGCCGAGGAAGACCTTCTCCCCAGGGTTCACGGCCGGGGGATTGGCGTCGAAGCGGGCGATGGCCGGGGCCTGGATGATCTTCACCGTGGCCATGGCGACGGTCTTCGCGCCCGCGGCGTTGGCGCCCGCGCAGTAGACATGGGCGTAGCCGATCTCGCCCGCGGTCCACAGGATGGACGACCCGTCCGCGGACCCTTCGACCTTGCCGTTGTCCACATACCAGGTGTAGGTGAGGCCCGGATCGCCGCCGGCCGCCGCCACATGGCCGGGGGTGCCGGAGCTGACGAGGCCATCGGCCTGCACCATCACGGAGGGCGCGGCGGCCTGCCCGGCGGGCGTCGCGCTCACGATGGAGCTGGGCGCGGCGTTGGCGGGCGCCTGGGCCGGAGCCGCGGGCGTCGCCGCGCTCTCCTTCCGTCCGCAGGCCGTGAGGGCGACCAGACCAAGCAAGGCGGCGCCCAGGGGGGCCACCGGGAAACCGAGGCGGGAACGCGTATGGGTGCGCATGGTGCCTTTCTTTTACCACGATCAATCGTGGCGCGCGCACCTTTCGCTAGGGGCCGGTGAGGCGCTCCGGTAAAATGAGGCTTTGGCCGCACGGCCCTTCCGGAGTGCCCATGAAGATCCTCGTCTGCCTCAAGCAGGTGCCCGACACGGAGACCAAGATCAAGGTCGCCGCGGACGGCAAGTCGCTGGACCCCGCCGATGTGAAGTGGATCACCAGCCCCTACGACGAGTACGCCCTGGAAGAGGGCCTGCGCCTGAAGGAATCCGCCGGGGCCGAAGTGACCGTCGCCACCGTGGGCGATGAGAAGGCGAAGGAGATCCTCCGCAACGCCTTCGCGCTGGGCGCGGACAACGCCGTCCTCATCAAGGGCGATGGCCAGGGCGACACGCTCGCCACGGCCTCCATCCTGGCGGGCTTCGCCAAGGACAAGGGCTTTGACCTCGTGCTCTCCGGCAACAAGGGCCTGGGCGGCGACAACTCCGCCGTGGGGCCGATGCTCGCCGAGCTGCTGGGCTACGCCCAGGCCAATGTGGTCGTGAAGCTCGAAGTCGCGGATGGGAAGTTCCGCGCCGAACGCGAGATCGAAGGCGGCACGGAGGTCGTCGAGGGCGCCCTGCCCGCCGTCATCACGGCCCAGAAGGGCCTCAACGAGCCGCGCTACGCCAGTCTCAAGGGCATCATGGCCGCCAAGAAGAAGACCATCGAGGAAGTGGAGATCAGCGGCCACGCCGCGGCCACCGGCACCCTCGCCATGGCCCTGCCGCCCGCGCGCCCCGAGGGCCGCAAGCTGGAAGGCGACGCGGCCGCCCAGGCCAAGGCGCTGATGGACGCACTCAAGAGCGAAGCCAAGGTCTTCTGAGTTCAAACCGCAGATTTCGCAGATTCCCGCAGATTGAAAAGGAACGAACATGATTCTCGTCTTCTGTGAATTGAAGGATGGCAAGCTCCGCAAGCCCAGCGCCGAGGCCCTCAGCGAAGGCCGCCGCCTCGCGGACGCCAGCGGCCAGAAGCTCGGCGCACTCACCGTGGGCGCTTCCGCGGACGGCGCTTCCGACGCCGCCACGCACGGCGCGGATGTGATCCTCACCTGCGTCGCGCCCTCGCTGGCCTCCTACTCCAGCGACGCCTTCGCCGCCGCCATCGCCTCCGCCGCCAAAGCCAAGGGCGCGACCATCGTGCTTGGCGCCGCGACGGCCATGGGCAAGGACGCCCTGCCCCGCGCCGCCGCGCGCCTGGACGCGGGCTACGCAGGCGATGTGACCGGCCTCGCCATCGAGGGCGGCAAGCTCCAGGCGGTGCGCCCGGTCTACGCGGGCAAAGCCTTCGCCACCACCGGCTTCTCCAGCGCCATCCAGGTCGCCACCACCCGCCCCAATGTCTTCGCCATCACGGAGAAGGCCGGCGCGGGCGCGATGGAGACCATCGAGGCCCCCGCCGGGGACTTCAAGGCCATCGTGAAGGAGATCCTCGCCAAAGGCGGCGGCAAGGTGGACCTCACCGAAGCCAATGTCATCGTCGCCGGGGGCCGCGGCCTGAAGAGCGGCGAGAATTTCAAGATCCTCGAAGACCTCGCGGACGCCCTCGGCGGCGTCGTGGGCGCGTCCCGCGCGGCCGTGGACGCGGGCTGGGGCCTTTCCCACGGCATCCAGGTGGGCCAGACCGGCAAAGTCGTGAGCCCCACGCTCTACATCGCGGCGGGCATCAGCGGCGCCATCCAGCACCTCGCCGGCATGAGCAGCTCCAAGTACATCGTCGCCATCAACAAGGATCCCGAGGCTCCGATCTTCAAGATCGCGGACTACGGGATCGTCGGCGACCTCTTCGAAGTCGTGCCCGAACTCACCAAGGCCGCTAAAGCCATGGGCATCGGCGCGCACCACTGAGCGCCGAGAACTTCCGATGAAGGGCCCCACGCGGGGCCCTTCATCAATTCAGAGGCCCGTGGAAGGCACCACGGACTTCGGCTCGAAGCCCGCGCTGCGGCTGTTCCAAGCCTGGATCTTGAGCAGGTCGTCGCGGGTGATGCGGCCTTCATGGAAGTGGCCGTTCCAACGCACGAGGATCATACGCTCGCGCTCGCCCGGGCGCGGGGCGTCATCCACCGCGAGGACGATGCCGCCCGGCGCGACGGCTTCGTGCCCGGTGCCGTCGTGGAAGGCCACCAGCGCGTAGTCGTCCGCAAAGGCGACGCGCCACAGGCCGTGACGCGCCGTGTCCAGCTTGAAGAACAGCTTGAGGTTCCGCGCGCTGGCGGCCACGGTGCGGAACTGGGCCCAGGCGTCGGTGCTCGTTGGCGCGGCGCGAAGGGCTTCTTCCAGCAACCGGCGCGGCTCCTCCTGATAGGCGTCCACGGGCGCCACGGCGAGGGTGTCCTTGATCCAGGCGTTGAGCTTCAGGCGGCGGACCCAATCCGCGAGCCCGAGAAAGACATAGGCCACCGGAACCAGCAGGGACAGGATCGGGAACAGCCACCGGGTCGCGGGCACACCGGGCAGGTCCAGGCGCGGCAGACGCGACGCCTCCATGAAGGCGATGAAGCCGAGGAGGAGCGCGTTGAGCGGGAACGCGAAGAGTTCCAGATGGAAGAGGGTCTGGTTGCCCTTGGGCGACAGCGCGCGCAGCAACCAGGGCAGGATCACCAGGCCCGCCAGCAGGCCCGCGTGCGTCATCCAGGAAGCGCCTGGCCGGATGCGCGCCGCGTAGACCGCGAGCAGGATGAGCGCGACCAGCGTGCCGAGCGAGGCGCGCCAGACCTCGGCTTCCGCCCGAAGGTAGTCCGCCACGAGTCGCGCGCGTTCGAGGCTAGTCATCGTCCAACCCCACGGATTCGAATCCTTCCTGGTGCAGGAAGGCGCGGGCGTCTTCGGCGTCCGTGAACCGCGCGATCACCGCGTAGCCTTCCCGCGCGTCGCCATCAATCAAGTCCAGCACATTGCGCTCGCGGACGATGCACCCATCGCCGAAATCCGCGAGCTCCCATTCGGAGCCGTGCTCATCCCGCCAGATCTCCAGGATCTGCGCGGCCATGGCCTCAGGCCTTCTCGAAGAAGAGCACCACCATGCCGAAACCCACGCGGTCGCCGGGAGCCAGCTCGCGGGCATCGCCGGGTTGGACGCGGTCGCCCTTCACATAGGTCCCGTTGGCGACGCCGGGCTCTTCCAAAAGGAAGTAGCGGCCGTGCTCGCAGAGGATGCGCGCGTGGCGGCGGCTCACGCTGAGGTTATGGTCCTCGGTCGTGAGGTCCACATCGGGATGCACGCCCGTCGTGGGGTCGTAGCGGCCCACGAGCGAGCCGTGGGCGAGGATGGGGTACTTCTTGCCGGTGAGGACGGAGACGAGCTGCGCCACGGGCTGCGCGGTCTTCATCTTCTGGCTCTTGCTGAGGTTCTCATCCAGCTTGTCGGACATCTCCCGGTTGCGCTGGGCCATGCGCTGCATCATCTTCACGGCCACTTCCGGGTTCTGCTTGATCATCTTCAGGAAGGTGCCGCGGCTGATGGCGATGAGATCCGAATCCTCCATGGCGACGGCCGTGAGGGCGCGGGGCAGCGCCTCCAGCAGGCTGCCTTCGCCAAAGAAGTCGCCCTTGCCGAACTCCTCCGCCCACTCGCCCTTGGCTTCCTCGCCCACATAGAGGCGCACCTTGCCCGTCAGGATGACGAACATCTGCTGACCCATCTCCCCGCGGGTGAAGATGGTCTCGCCTTCCTTGAAGTGGACTTTGCTCTGCTCGATGAAATTGGAGTCGGCCATGGGTCGCTTTGATTTCGTTTCCCACGATACCCGGGAGGGCCATCGCCCTGCTTCTTTTTTATGGCTCCACACCGGGTTGGACCAGGCGCGTCCGCCCCTGGACGCAAAGCGTCACAGCCTTCACGGCGCCGGGATGGGCGGCCACGCGATCGGTCCGCCGAACACATCCGCCACCAAGGCTTCGAGGCGGGTGGCCTCGCCAGTCGAGAAGGCGTCCAGGCTGGGCGAATCAAGATCCAACACGGCTCGCAGATAACCATCTTTGTCCCGAACGGGAATCACCAGCTCGCTGCGGGTCGCGTCATCGCAGGCGATGTGACCCGGAAAGGCCTGCACATCGGGAACCAACTGAGTCTTGCCCGTGCGCGCCGCCGCGCCGCAGACGCCCCGCTCGAAGGCGATGCGCAGACACCCCATGCCGCCGTGATAGGGACCGACGGCCAGCGCACGCGTCCCCACGCGCCGATAGAAGCCGCACCAATTGGTCTGGGGCAGCGCCTCCCAGAGCAGGCAGGCGAGCGTCGCCTCCAGCGCCACCTCGTCGCGCTCGCCCTCCAGCGCCGCGCGGATCTGGGGCAGCGCCTCATCCAACCGAGCCAGCCGCTCGACCTCGGACAGCAGCGTGCCCCGCGCCACTTTCGCCAGCAGAATCCCTTCGGACACGGCAACCTCCGCTACTCTCTTCCCATGTCCATTCTGCGCTACCTGGCTTCGCCCCTGGCGCCCGTCTACGCCCTGACGACGGCGATGCGGAACCGGAGCTACGAGCAGCACCCGGAGCGGGCGGCAAAGGCTGGACTGCCCGTCATCAGCATCGGCAACCTCAGCACGGGCGGCACGGGCAAGACGCCGGTCACGCTCTTCCTCGCCGAGGGCCTGCTGGCGGCGGGTATCGAAACGGCCATCCTGAGCCGCGGCCATGGCGGCAAGCGGAAGACCGATCCCATGCCCGTCACGCCGGAGACGGAGGCCGCCAGTTGTGGCGATGAGCCCGCGTTGATGGCGCGGCGTCTGGGCTCGGGCCGCGTCTTCGTCGGGCGAAAGCGCATCGAGGCCGCGCGCCTGGCTCGCGCCACCGCGCCGAACCTGAAGACCCTGCTTCTGGACGACGGCTTCCAGCACCGCGCTCTGCACCGGGATCTGGATCTGCTTCTCCTCGATGGATCGCGCCTGTGGGGCAACGGCTTCCAGCTCCCCGTGGGCGACCTGCGCGAATCCATGGCGGGCGCGCGCCGCGCCCACGCGCTCGTCGTGACGCGCGCCGCGCGCGTGAAGGATCGCGCGGTCGTGGAAACCTGGTGGCGAACGCACGGCAGCGGCGGTCCGATCTTCTGGGTGGACTTCCGCCTTTCCCGGTTGCGCCCGCTGGATGGGGAAAGCGAATCCATCGCCCTGCCCGAACCCGAACCCCAACCCGCCTTCGCCTGGTGCGGCCTTGGCAACCCCGAGGCCTTCTTCGCCGACCTTCGCTCCGCCGGCGTCACCATGCGCGACGCCGCCCGTTTCAGCGACCACCACGGTCCCACGCCCGACGAACTCGAAGGCCTGGACGCCGAGGCCGTCCACATCGGCGCGAAGCGCCTCCTCTGCACCGAGAAGGACGCCGTCAAGCTCACCGAAGATCACCTCGCCGCCCTCACCCTGCCCCTCTTCGTCGCCGAGCAGGAAGTGCAAGGCGGCGAGCCGTTGCTGGCCTTCGCGCAAGCCAAGCTAGCGGAGCTGCAAGCCCAGACCGATTGAGCTATCCTGGGGCTAGCGCGGGCGTAGTTCAGTGGTAGAACGCAAGCTTCCCAAGCTTGATGTCGTGGGTTCAATCCCCATCGCCCGCTCCAATCCCGGCCCCGCGAGGGGCCGGACTCATGAAAGGCGATGGGGATTGAATCGCCAAAGGCGCGTTCCGAGGCCCGTAGCCCGAGGCCCGGGGCCCACTCCTCACCCCTTCCCAGATCCCTTCGATTCCAGAAACCGCTTGGCTTCGCGGCGGAGGACTTCGGGGATGTTCTTGTCGCGCTGCATGAGCTTCATGTCGAATTCGTTGATGCGCTTGAGATTCGACATGGCGAGGGCGATGGGCGTGCGCGGGTTGTAGACGATGGCTTTGACGATGGTGTACTTCTTCATCCACTCGCGGTTCATGCTGATGACCCGCAACACGCCTTCGTGGACGGTGCGCATGTTGGCGATGAAGGCCACTTCGCCTTCGGTGATGCGGCCGTTGCGCACCACATTCTCCTGGATGAGGCGGTTGGCCTCGCGGATGAGGATGGTGCGCTCTTCCTTGCCGCCCTTGATGGCCAGCATGATCTTTTGATTGGTGCGTAGCCGGGCGATGCGCTTGGCGACGGAGAGGCTGACTTCCTCGCCCTCGAAGGCCTTGATGGCCTGCACGATGGCCTCGGGGTCGGTCTCCGCGCCCTCCTCCAGCTTGGCTTCGCGCTCCTCGGTGCTCTCTTCCTTTGGCATCGGGAGCGAGGCCCAAGCCTTGTCCAGGCGGCCCGCTTCCACTTCGTCCAGGATTTCGAGGCGGTCTTTCTTGACCTCTTCCGGGACGATCTTGAGCACTTCGAAACGGAACTCGTTGATGCGCCGCTTCAGGTTGTATTCGGCCGCCGGGTGCTGCTCCAGCAGGTCCAGAATCACCGGGCGCTGGAGCCACAACACCTGGTTGTTGGAGATGATGTCGAGGGCCGGGCCTGGCAGTTCCGGGATGGCGCGCTCCACGATCTCCGCGGTGAGATCGGGGTGGAGCAGCGCGGTCTCGATGATCGTGAACTCGCGGCGGTGGCGCAGCACCAGCTCCAGCGGCGCGGGCGGCTGGATGCGCTCCATCAACAGGCCGTGCAGGACGGATTCCGGGATGGACTGGAAGCTCTGCAGCGCGCGTTCGGCGAAGGGAGAGCCGCTGATCACCGCATGGGCCTGGGCGTGGATGAAGTCCGCGGGCGGAACGGGAAGGCTGCCCCCCAGGAGCGCCAGCACCATGGGCTCGGGAAGCTGTTGGGCGAGATACCGTTCGACGATCGGATGCAAGGTCACTCCAGGATTGACTTGGGCGCGGCCCCATCCGCATCGGGCGAAGGCTCCTCGAGCGGAGGAAGCGGCTGCTCGGGGGCCGGCTCCTGGGTCGGGGGTTCCACGGGAACGGGCTGGGGACGCGGGCGGCGCCAGACTCCATTCTCATCGAAACGGCCGCTCCAGGCTTCCCCCACGCTCGCGCCGGTGGCGATGGGCTTGCCCGCCACTTCCACCTGGACGACGCCGCCGTTGGAAAGGCTCAGCGTGAAGGGGCCTTTCACGCGAAGTTTCCAGGGATCGGAAACCTGGAGCGTCCGCGCCAGCTTCACGCCGTCCGCGCCCACCGCCTCCGCGTCGCAGGTGTCCATGGCGCGCAGGGAGACGAGGATGCCCTCCCCTGAGACGGGCGCCTCGGGCAGCAACTCGCCAAGGACCGGATAGGGAGTCGTGGCCGGGGGCGGGGGCGGCGGCACGGGCAGGCGGGGCGTCTGCTCGAGCCAAGCGGCGGGTCTACGGCCCCGCAGGCTCTGCCCCGGAATGACCAGCCACGCGACGAGCGCGAGGGAACCGAGGCCGAGAGCCACCATCGCCCCGCGTTCCAGGCGCTCCAGCTTGGGATCAGGGAGGGTCTCGGTCAGACCGCCGGGGACGAGGCCCAGCGCGTCGGGATGATGCTCCAGATCCATGCGGAGCCGCGCCGCGATCTGCCGCGTCAGGGGCCGCTGGCGCCCGGGCGGGATGGCCTCCCAGTCATCCGCTTCCACCGCCGTGAGCATGCGCGGCGTCAGTTTCAGTTCATCCGCGAGCTGCTCCAGCTTGAGGCCCTGCGCCTCGCGCGCCTCTTTCAGCAGCGCACCGATGGAGCGGGGTGCGGACGCCTCGCGCGGGGCGGAGCCACTCTCCTCGTCGCTCACGGCTTCCAGCCTTTGTTCATGGCTTCCAGCCTACGGGCGTTCCTGCGAGCACCTTGCCCAGGTGGTCGCGCCGCTCCTGGCGCAGCAGGCGGCGGTCGTCCAGGCTGCCGCGATGGGCCATCACATCCGCGAAGGTGGCTTGCAGATCATCGGGCGTGACGAAGTCGCGTCCCGCCAGCCAAGCTTCGGCCTGGGAAAGCGCGAGCCAATGACGGAAGGCGCGGGTGGAGCAAAACGCGCCTTCCGCGCGCATCTTCGCGACGACGCGCTCGGCGTAGTCCAGCAGGGGATCGGCGAGTTGCACGCCCTTCACGGCCCTTCGCGCGGCGCGCCAACCATCCAGGTCCAGGCTCGGGATGAGCTGCTCCACACGCTCCGCGCCCGCTTCGCCCTTCAGCACCTTCCGCTCGGCGGAGCGCTCGGGATAGCCCAGGTGCACCACGCAGGCGAACCGGTCGAGCTGGCTCTCGGGAAGCGGGAAGGTGCCCGCGTGGTCCAGCGGGTTCTGAGTGGCCACGACGAAAAAAGGATCGGGCAGCGGCAGGCTCTGGCGATCCAAGGTCACCTGCCCTTCCACCATCACTTCGAGCAGGGCGCTCTGGGTCTTGGGGCCGATGCGGTTCAGCTCGTCCATGAGCAGCACATGGCAGAACACCGGCCCGGGCTGGAAGCGGAAGGCCTGGGCTTGAGCGTCCCATAGATGCACGCCGAGCAGGTCCGAAGGCAGTAGGTCGTTCGTGCCCTGCACGCGCTGGAAGGTGCCGCCGAGGATGCGCGCGAGTCCCTTCGCCAGCGTCGTCTTGCCCACGCCCGGCAGGTCCTCCAGCAGCAGGTGGCCGCCCGCGAGCAGCGTCGCCAACGCCCGCCTCACCTGGACTTCCTTCCCCACCACGACCCGCTGCAGCGCGGCCAAACTCGCGAGCGCCGCGGGCCGCGGATTGGAAGCGACGGGCGGAGGGGCGGTGGAAGAGGTCGGGACCGGATCGTTCATGGCGTGCCTTCATCCTCCAGCGGGATGCCCGCGTCCCGCAAGCGCTGGGCCAGAACCCGCACGGTGAGCCCTAAGGCTTCGGCCGCTTGGGGAAGGTCGCCGCCCGCATCGAACAGGGCGCGGCGAAGCAGGTGAGGGCGGCCTGACCCGGCCAGGGCCTGCTCCATCGTCTCCAGCGTCCCCCGCTCCGGCGTGGGCAGCAGCAGCGCGTCCGCGCCGACGGTGAAGTCCGGCAGGCGTTTCAGCACCGGCCCCTCGTTCAGCAGCAGCGCCCGCACCGCCGCCAATTCCAGTTCTCTGGCTTCGCCAGGAAAGGCGTGGGCGAGGAGCGGCTTCTCCAGGGCGCGGTCCATCACGGGAACCGGACGGCCGGAAGCGATCGCGGCCCGCGCCACGAAGGCCTGGAACAGGGCGAGGCGATCCTCCCGCCGCTCGGCGAGGGAAGGAACGGACAGCGTCAACACGCCCAGGCGATGCCGCAGCGCGGCCGGGACGGCTTCCAACGACGCGGCCCCGGCGCTCCAGGCCACGCTGCGGCCCGCGTCGGAATCCAGCGCGGCGGCGATCGCCTCCGCCATGGCGCCGTCCGCGCCATCCAGATCGGCAAGGTGGAGACTGCCCCCCCGCAGCAGGCGCAGCAGGGACGCGAAGCCATCCTCACGCGCCTCCATCGGTCGCACCCGCTTGAAGGGCGCGCCGGGCCTGCGGAGCGTGTGGAGCCTGCGACCCGCGCGCGCCTTGCCCGTTCCGGAACGCCCCGTGAAGAGCACCGCGTGATCCGTCTCCGCCGCGCGGCGCAAGCTCGCATCCAGGGCGCGCATGGCGGGGCTCAGGGCAATCCAGGGTTCGTCCGGCGGTGGCGGCGGCGCGCCCGCGAGCGCGCGGAGCCGCTCCAGCAGCGCGAGGAAGGCATCCAGGTCGAAGGGCTTGGGCAGGAAATCATCCGTGCCCAGCTTCATGGCCTCGACGATGTCCTTGGGTTCGCCGAAGGCGCTCATGAGCACGGCGCGGGTCTCGGGCCTCAGGCGCTTGGCGCGGCGGATGAGTTCGAGCCCGCTCATGCCCGGCAGACGCAGGTCCGTCACGAGCACGGGATAAGGAGCGGCCTCAAGGCGCGTCAGCGCCTCCGCCGGATCCGCCACGGCCGTCACCCTCCAGTCCGAGCCCGCCAGCGCCTTCACCAGCAAGTCCCGGAAGCTGTCCTTGTCTTCGACGAGGAGGAGGTCCATGCCCGCTAGGCTAGCGGATCGCGTCCAGGAAAAGGCTGGATTGCGCCTCCGCCTGGGCTTGAAACAGGGATGCGCCTTCCACGAGATCGAGGCCTTCCGCCCACTCCGCGAATGCCGTGCGCTCCTTGTAGACCCACTCCACCGCCCAGCGCAGCGAAGGCCGCGCCGAGTCCAAGGCTTCTGGGAAGGGCCGCGCGTCGCCCAGGGCCATGCCTAGGCTCGTGGCCTGGATGACACCGACGGGCGCGGCCCGGCGAAGGGTCTCCGGATCCAGCCGCACGGCGCGCGAGATCTGGATCACCTTTCGCCCAAGTTCCTCCAGCACCTTCCGGCTCGTCTCCGCCACGCCACCAGAGCCCAGCACCAGGACCGCGCCCTCCGGTTTCGAGCGCAGCGCCGCTCGCAGCGCGTCCGCATCCGTGTTCGCGCCGCGCCAGGCGCCGTCCCCGCGCCAAATCGTGTTGAGCGGGCCTTCGAGGCCGAGCGCGAAAGGAAGCATCTCTTTCAGCGGGGCCGTGATGCTCGCGGCTGGGATGGCGAGGGCCTCGAGCGCCTCGACGGCCTCTTCGGCGCTTTCCGTTTCCAGCGGGAGGTACAGCGCGGCAGCGCCCAGGCGCGGATTGTGAAAGGCGGGGCCTTTGGAATGGAGCACGGGCGAACCGAAGACGCCGAGCAACGACGCGCCGCGCGAGAGTTCCGCGCAACCCCATGCCCGCAGGGTGGCGAGCGCCACCTGCCCCGGCGCGGCCGGACCTCCGTGATCCGGGGCCGCGTAGGTGAACGCGCCGCCCCAGGCCCGCTGCAGGCAGCGGCTGGGAATCCCCTTCGGTCCCATGAGGAAGGCCGAGAGCGGCAGACCGCGGCCAAGCGATGCCTTCACCTTCGCGTTGTCCGCGAGTCGCCCCGCATGGCCGACCCACTTGAAGGCATCGCCTTCCGGCAGCGCCTGCAGCCGCGCTTCCAGATCGAAGACGCCCGGCGGCACATGAACGCTGCGGAGCAGGCGTGTGCGCC